>DHMK01000041.1:0-167 GCA_002405755.1 Clostridiales bacterium UBA4644 | reverse complement strand
TCCAGAATGATGAAATCGTAAGGCTTCTGCTTTTCCTCCTCCAGCCGGGGCAGCAGGTCGAACACATCCGCCGTAAGAAAATCCATCCGGTCCAGCAGGCCGTTGCGGGCGGCGTTGCTCCGGGCCATATCGATGGCGGACCGGGAAACATCCACCGCCGTCACATG
>DHMK01000031.1 GCA_002405755.1 Clostridiales bacterium UBA4644 | reverse complement strand
CTTGCGGATATCGCCGCCGCAGGCCTCGGAAAGATAGGTCACCACGCCGGGCTCCGGCTCCACCGCTCTTCCCTGCTCCTGTCCCCAAAGGCGGAAGGCCCGCTCCACGGCCTTTTCCGTATCCGCGATCTGAATGGGCTTGAATTCAAAAATGGTGCTGCGGCTGAGAATGGCGTTATAGACATAAAAATAGGGGTTTTCCGTGGTGGAGGCGATCAGGGTGATCTTGCCGTTTTCGATAAACTCCAGCAGGCTCTGCTGCTGCTTTTTGTTAAAATACTGGATCTCGTCCAGATAGAGCAAAACGCCCTCCGGGGCCAGCAGCGTGTCCAGCTGACCGGTGACCGCCCGGATATCCGCCGTGGAGGCGGTGGTGGCGTTGAGCTTGACCAGCTGCCGGTGGGTCTTGCCGGCGATGATCTGGGCCAGGGTGGTCTTGCCCGTGCCGGAGGGGCCGTAAAAGATCAGGTTTGGGACGCTGCCGTTTTCCAGGATCCGGCGCAGCACGCCGTTTTCGCCGATGATGTGCTGCTGCCCCACCATCTCATCCAGCTCCCGGGGGCGGATCTTATCCGCCAGCGGCTGATAGCTCATCAAAGCCCACTTCCTCTCTGCCCCGTCCGGGGCCGCTTTTATTTTACCACAGCTTTTGCCAAAGGAAAAGAGCAAAAAATGTCTGCCGCCCGGGACAAGCGCGCCGGGCGGCAGACAAATATACGGTAAAGGATGGGTGGCTGCTTATTTGCGGTTGGCCTTGGCTTTGCGCAGGGCCAGGATGCGGTTCATCTCGTTGTAGACGATCATGAAGCCCTCGTCCACGCCCATGCCGGGCTTGGCCAGGATCTGCACCGGCTGGGTGGCCATGGCGCAGTTGACGCAGACCTGCGCGCTGCGGTCGGTCTCATTGCAGGTGCCGCCCTGATAGGCGCCGATGCCCTTCTCCTTGCAGTAGAGAACGGCTTCAATGGTGTTGTTGATGCCGCCTAGATCGGGGGTCTTGATCTGGACCATATGACCGGCCTTATGATCGGCAAACAGCTTGATATCCTCCAGCGTGTTGCACCATTCATCGGCCACCAGCTCCACAGTGCTGCCGCGGCTGTCCATCTCGCGGGTCAGACCGGCCAGCGCCTCCATCTGGGTCTCCCGGTCGCAGTCGCAGTCCATGGGTCCTTCGATGCGCAGGTGGAAGGGCTTGGCGATCTCCTCCAGCTTCATGATATAATCGGCCATTTCCTTGTAATTATTGTTGCCGAAAATAACGCCGATAGTGCCGTAAACATCGATGTGCAGGACGGGGTTATAGTCCGCATCGTGGCGATGGGTCAGGATGCGGTCCCGCAGCCAGCCCACATATTCTTCCAGCTTCTCGCCGTGCTTGCCCAGCTTCTCTTCCACATTGTTGATCAGCGCATGGGGCAGCACCTGCGCGCCCTTGATGATCATCTTATCGGCGTTGGAATAGCGGTCGTCGCCGGACTGGGTGAAGATGGGAATGGGCTTTTCGGAGACGGTGCAGCCGTATTCATCGGCCACCACCTCGCACATCAGACGGCCAGTGGCCTTGGCCACGGCGTCCAGAATGGCCTGAGAAACGCCGTAGCGGATGGCGGTGTGCAGACGCTTGCCGTTTACCTTGATGGCCTCCATATCCCGGCACAGGCCGCGGAAATCGTCGGCCTCCCGGCCCACCAGAACGGGCTTGATATGCTCCTCGATGATGGGGATAAAATCCGTGGCCAGGAACAGGGGATCCCGTCCGCCGGCACCGGAATACTGCACGGCGGCGCAGTCGCCGTAAGCGATCTGTCCGTCCTCCAAAATCAGCATGACGGAGATGGATTCGCCGGCCTGCCGGACGGCCTTAAAGCCCTCAGTGACGGGCTTGCCCACATAGAAAACGCCATCGTGGCCCGCGCCCTTCTTGATGGCGCGCTGGTCATCGAAATAGAAGCCGGTGCGACCGGCAGAGCAGACAACATCTACGATTTTCATAAGCTTGTTCTCCTTATCTTACAAGAATGATGAATGAAACTCAGATCTTTACTTTCTGGGGCGGCCCACCAGCCGGCCCTTGGAAATGGCATAAACATCGTCAATGACCATCTGGAAGGAGGCCTTACGCTTTTCGGCTTCGGCGCGCTCCTCGATCTTTTTCCGGTGGAAGTCCTTTAGCTCCTTCGTGAAGGGCAGATTGCCCATCTCCAGGATGCGGATGGCGCCGTTGTTGTCCCGGGCGGGCAGCATCTTGCCGGCGTTGAAGCGGGAGGGAGAAAACGGGATATCCAGAACGCCGGCCTGCACCGCGCGGACCGCGCCCACGGCGATATCGCCCTGACCCAGCTCGAAGCACTTATCCAGAATGCAGCGGGTCTCCCGGCGGATGATCTCCTTTTCCTGCTCAAGCTCGGAGGAGGCCAGAACCTGATCCCGCAGCATATTGATGACCTGCTTGGTGCAGCGCAGGCCCTGGGCGTTGGCTTCCATGGTGGGGATGCCCACGGCCTCATGGGGCGTCTTGACGATGACCTTGGTGGCCTTGCTCAGAGCAGCGGCGGCAGAACCCCAGGAAATGACGCCGAAGGCCTTGGCCTCGTCGGCGGGGAAGCCGCCCATCCACTGATGGAACACGGTGGTCACATGCACATTGCTGTGGCCGCTCTTTTCCATATATTCGTCGGTGAGCTCCTCCAGGGTGCGGATGGCCGCCACATCCTGCGTCAGGTTGCCGCACTGGCCATAGCCCACGGAGATGTTCTTGACGCCCTGCTCCGCCGCCAGCAGCGCCTCGATGACGGCCACGGCGTTGGAGATGCAGGGGGGCACCAGCGTGCCGGTCAGGGGGCCGTAGGGCTCCCGGTTGATGGAGACGCCGGCCTCCTCATACATACCGGTGAGCCGGTCCACATACTGCCAATCCCGAATGGTCTGCTCCATGGGAACATTTTTGGCGTAGGGCAGGTTATAGGAGATGCCGCCGCCTTCATAAGCGGTAAAGCCGCCGGCATAGGTGATCTCCGTGAGCAGGCGGGCATCGGGAGTGCCGTGGCGGACCTGCACGGGGATATCCAGGCTCTCAATGAGCTGGCGGCAGGCATGGACGCCGTGGTTCACCGCAGGAAAGCCGTTGAGCATGGAGCGGCCGTTTTTGATGGACTCCTTGATGCCGTCCTCTGCCTCCGCATAGCGGTTCTGGCGGGTGTAGCTGTCGATGGTGGTGGGCAGCAAGTCCGCTTCGCCCTTGTCCTGCAGATAGGCCAGCAGCTTGATGTGTTCATCCAGCAGCGCAACGCCGGCGCGGGGCTGGATCAGGGTGACGCCGTCCTTCTTGGCGTCCAGCAGCTTCTGGGAGAAAATGCGCTTTTTCGGCATGGCCTTATGATAATCCACGGCCTCCTGAAAGTCCACGTCCTTGCCGGTGGGCCACTGGGTCAGGACCTCCTTGCGCAGCGCCTGAAACTGGTCCTCCGGAATGCGTTTATTCTGAATATCCATCTTCTGGTTTCAACTCCTTTTTCATGATGCGCAGCGCGGTCTGAGGCTCATATTCCGAGAGCAGACCCATGGCTGCCAGGATATAGCGGCGATCCACCAGCACCCGGGCCTTGACAGGCCGCAGGGACATGGGATCCGCGGGGTCGTAAAAGGCATGAGAGGCGATCTCGCCGGTGCGCCGGGTGTGGATCAGGCTGCCGCCGGTGACCACCATCTGCCGCACCGTGCGCAGATCCTTGCCCGTCTGGACGAAGACCTTGCCGGTCATGTTGTAGGTCTCCTCCATATAGCCGGCGTGGCGGCGGGCCGCCGTCTCGCAGGCGCAGCAGGCCAGCGCAAAGTCCAGCCGCTCGGTCTCCTCGCTGTCGGGGACCTTTTCGGTGTGCTCCGCCAGATCATCGATCAGGGTCCGCGCCCGCTCGGGTGCGAGTCCCGCCAGCGAAGCCACCTTGTTCAGCGACGCCGCCTCCACGATGCCGCCAATGCTGTAGCGCATGCCGATATCGCCCTCCACCGTCCGCTTGACATAAGGCTCCGGCAGGCCCTTATAGACCGTGCCGCCCTCCTTGGGCATACCGTCGGCGATGGAATAGACGTCTGTCGTTGCGCCGCCCACATCCAGGGCCATCAGCTCGCCGATGCCCTCCTCGCCCTCACAGCCCTCCGCCAGCAGCTGCATGGCCCGCATCATGGCGGAAGGCGTCGGCATCAGAATGCCGGAAATGAGCTTGGACGCGTGGGAAAGGCCCTTGGCCTGAATGATCCGGTTCAGAAACAGCGCGCGGATGCATTCCTGGGCCGGCTGGATATTGAGCACGCCGAACTTCGGCATGACATTTTCACAAATAAAGGTCTGCCGCCCCTCCAGCGACCGCTGGCAGGCTCTTGCCGCCGTGCGGTTGCCGGCGATGATCACCGGAAAATCCGCCTTGCAGGAGGCCAGCATCCGGGCGTTGTGGCGGATGCAGTCGGAATTGCCGCCGTCCGTTCCGCCCACCAGCAGGAAGATATCCGGCCGAAGCCGGTCGATCTCCTCGATGTCGTCCTCCGTCAGCTCGAAGGAATAGACCTTGACGATCTTTGCGCCTGCGCCCAGCGATGCCTGCTTGGCGGCCTCAGAGGTCAGCTCCGGCACAAGGCCGGAGGCGATCATCCGCAGTCCGCCTGCGGCGGAGGAGCAGGCATAGCGGGCGGCAAAGTCCAGCTTGCCCGTCTGGGCCTCCAGCGCCTCCAGCGCATGGCTCAGGCCCTCGTTGATATCGGTCTGCACGGTGGTATAGGCTGCCGCCGTTCCCAAAAGGACCTCGGCTTCGGTATCGACGGCGGTGACTTTGGTATAAGTGCTGCCGAAGTCGATCAATAACACCGGATGCATACGCTCAGTCCTCGATGTGCAGGTCCTTCTTCAGGTCCTCGATGTCCACGGCGGGATCGGTTCCCGGCGGGAAGGCCCGGTTGAAGCCCATGGCCTTGAAGCGCTTTTCCACCTCGGAAAACTCCTGCTTGCCGATGACGATATTGCCGCCCACATAAAGCAGAATGTCCTTCAGACCGGCTTCATCGCATTTCTCCCGCATACCGCGGCAGTCCAGCTCGCCCTGGCCGTAAAGGGAGGAAACAATGATCGCGTCTGCGTGGGTCTCGATGGCTGCGGCGATAAACTCCTCCTGAGACACCAGAACGCCCAGATTGGTCACATCAAAGCCCGCGTCGGTAAAGGCATGATAAAGGATCTGGATCCCGACTGCGTGGACATCTGCGCCGATGACGCCGATGACCAATTTTTTCTTTTCCATACTGACACCTCAATCATCATGATGATAGTTGCTCTTTTAATGTTCTATATCTAACACTATAGATTGAACCATATCAATAGTCAATGGGCAAAATAACAAAAAGGCGTTGAATTTCAACGCCTTTTTATCGTTTCTGTGCAATTATCTGATCCGGTTGGCATAGTTCTTTCTGCGGCGATCCAGCGCCTCCTCCAAATTCCGGATGGAAGCCTGATCCGGCTCCAGCTCCAGACGGATCAGCGGATGGCTGCTGCCGTATTCCGCAAGCATGGCCTGCTCCTCCGGCGTCCCGACCATCTCATAGCCCGCAGGGACCAGCACCGCGTCGCAAAAGGAAAGATCCATCCGGTCCGCGCCGCCCAAAACGCGGGTCTCCTGAAATACGACGCCGCGGCAGAACACGCCGCAGGCCCGGCGCACCGTGGTGGCAAACAGCAGGCTCTGGGTCAGAAGGCCGACGCGCACGCCGTCTGGCAGACGGGCCATCTGAGAAACGGAAGCCGCGCTGAGCCGCAGGCACATGCGCACCAGCGGGATCCGCCGGTTCAGCAGGGCAGAAAGTGCGTGGCAGCAGCGGTCCGTAGCCACCACAAGATCCATATCCGCCGTGATCTGGACGGGATCCGCCTCCACCTCCGCCAGCGAAACAGGGTAAAGCGTCACCTCCGGCAGGCCGTAAAGCCGCTCGGTCACAGCCCGCAGGCATTCCGGCGAGCACGCCACCACAGCAATGCGCAGGCCCGTCTCCCGCAGCAGCCGCTCCCGCAGCTTCAGGTCCAGAAAGATCTGGATCTCCTGCTGGGTAAAGGAAAGGGACTGCAGGCAGTTCAGCATACCGTCGATGGCGGCCATCGCCTGCTCCTTGCGGCTGTTGTCCGTGGCCGGTCGGGCGATAAAGGTGCCCTTGCCCTGGGTCATCTCGATGACTCCCTCCCGGGCCAGCTCATCGTAGGCCCGCTTTACCGTACCGGAAGCGGTGGCAAGCTCCTGGGAGAGCTCCCGGACGGTGGGCAGCTTATCCCCCGGCTGCAGCGACCCGTCCTCCACCGCGCCTTTGACCTGCAGCGCGATCTGCCGGTACAGGGGCTGATCCAAAGCCGGATCCAGTCTGAACAGCGACATAGGACGCCTCCCTTCTTCTTTGCCAAATCTTAGCTTGAACTGATTTTATTATCATCTAACCGTGTCAGGTTGTCAATGCTTTTTTAGCAAAGAAAATAAAAGATGAATGCCTTTTTTGGCATTTTGCCCATTTTTACCCTTTTTTCCGATTTTTCCATTCAAAAAACCGTTTTTCAAAAAAAGAAAGCGGAGCCGGGCGCTCCGCTTTCAGAATGGTTTCTCTTACTTTTTCTGCGTCTCCAGATAGGCCTCCCGGCCCCACTGATAGAGGTTTCTCCCCTGGCTGTCGATGATGACGGTGACGGGCAGGTCCTCCACCACCAGCCGGCGGATGGCCTCCGCGCCCAGATCCTCGTAAGCGATGATCTCCGCCTGCTTGACGCAGCTGGAGAGCAGCGCGCCGGCGCCGCCGATGGCGCCGAAATACACCGCGCCGCATTCCTTCATGGCCTCGATGACCTCCGGCCCGCGCTTGCCCTTGCCGATCATGCCGGTCAGACCCTGGCGGATCAGCGTGGGAGAATAGGCGTCCATGCGGTAAGCGGTGGTGGGTCCGGCAGAGCCGATGGCCTGGCCGGGCTTGGCCGGCGTGGGACCCACAAAATAGATCACAGCGTTTTTCACGTCCATGGGCAGAGGCTTGCCCTCCGCCACCAGCTGGCAGAGCCGTTTGTGGGCGGCGTCCCGGGCGGTATAGACCACGCCGGAGAGCAAAACGCTGTCGCCGCTTTGGAGCTTGCGCGCCTGCTCCGGCGTCAGCGGCGTATGGATCCGGATGGGCTGTTTGCTTTCAGACATATCAAAGCACCTCCGTCTTATGCCGGGTCACATGGCAATTGATGTTGACCGCCACCGGCAGGCCGGCGATATGGGTGGGCAGCGTCTCGATATTCACGGCCAGCGCCGTGGTGCGGCCGCCGAAGCCCTGGGGGCCGATGCCCAGAGCGTTGATCTTCTCCAGCAGCTCCTCCTCCAGCGCCCGATAGAAGGGACTCTCGCTGCGCACATCCAGCGGACGCATCAGCGCCTTTTTTGCCAGCAGCGCCGCCTTGTCGAAGGTCCCACCCAGGCCCACGCCTACCACGATGGGCGGACAGGGGTTGGGACCGGCGTCCTCCACCACCTTCAGGATGAAATCCTTGACGCCCTGCAGCCCATCGGAGGGCTTGAGCATCCGGATCTGGCTCATATTCTCGCTGCCGAAGCCCTTGGGGGCCACGGTGATCTCCAGCCCGTCGCCGGGCACCAGCTCCGTATAGAGCATGGCGGGGGTATTGTCGCCGGTGTTCACCCGATCCAGCGGATCCCGCACCACGGATTTCCGCAGGTACTGGCTGTAGCCCTGCCGGACGCCCTCGTCCACGGCCTCCCGCAGGTCGCCGTTGATATGGACCTCCTGGCCGATCTCCAGAAAGACGCAGGCCATGCCGGTGTCCTGACAGATGGCCACCTCATCCCGATCGGCGATCTGATAATTTTCCCGGATCCGATCCAGGATCTCCTGCGCCGCAGGCCAGGGCTCCTGCGCCCGGGCACAGGTGATGCAGTCCCGCACGTCCTGCGGCAGATGGCGGTTGGCCTCCACGCAAAGGCGGGCCACCGTCTCCTTGATGGCAGAAGCGTTGATCTCTCGCATATGCTTTCCTCCCCGTCAGTCCTTGACGTTATAGATCTGATCCAGCAGCGTGCCGTCCCGATAGATCACATTCGCCACCACCCGATCCCCGTGCTGCACGGGACGGGGCTGGCCGCAGATGGCCTCTGCCCGGCGCTTCAGCTCCTCGATGGAGCAGACGGGCAGCCCAGCGCGCTCCAGCGCCTTTTGCAGATCCTCCCGGGCGGGGTTCACCGCAACGCCCCGCTGGGTCACCAGCACATCAATGCTGGAGCCGGGGGTGGAGACGCACTGCACGCGGTCGGTGACGATGGGCAGGCGCGCCCGGGAAAGGGGCGCGATGATCATGGCAAGCTTTGCGCCGGCAGCCGTGTCGCTGTGGCCGCCGGAGCCGCCCATGATGGAGCCATTGGAATCGGTATGAACATTTACATTGAACCGGGTGTCCACCTCGGTGGCCCCAAGGATCACCACATCCAGGCTGTCCACCGCGGCGCTTTTCCCGTTGGGGGAAGCATACTGCATGGCGGAGACCTCACTGTGATTCGGGTTGTCCCGGATGGATTCCACGGCCTTCAGATCAAAGCACTGAACGTCCAGCAGCTTGCGGAAGCAGCCCGCCTGCAGCATATCCACCATATAGCCGGTGATGCCGCCCAGGCCGAAGGAGCCCTGGATCTTCTCCCGCAGCATGATATCCTTCAGATATTTGGCTGCGGCCAGGGATGCGCCGCCGGCGCCGGTCTGGAAGGAAAAGCCGTCCTTCAAAAGGCCGCTGGCCTGGATGACCCGGGCCGCCGTCTCCGCCATCACCAGACCCACAGGATCCCGGGTGATGCGGGTGGTGCCGGAAACGATGCCGCTGGGGTCGCCGATGGCCTCCACAGGAACCACATAATCCACATAGGTCTCATCAATGGAGCGCTCCGTCAGCGGATAGGGCGCCAGATTGTCCGTGATGACGACCACCTTTTTGGCGTACATGGCGTCCGGGAAGGCATAGCCCAGACTGCCGCAGGCCGATCTGCCCAGCTTGCCGGTGCAGTTGCCCATGGGATCCGCCGTGGGCGCGGCGATAAAGGCTACATCGATGGGGGTTTTGCCGGAAACGATATCGGCGGGGCGGCCGCCGTGGGTGCGGAACTCCACCGGCGTGGACAATACGCCGTGGGAAATAGCCCGGCCCACGCCTGCAGACATATAATTGCACTTCAGGTGCGTGACCACGCCGTTTTTGATATGGTCCACCAGCGGCGCATGGCAGTCGAACAGCGAGCTGGCGTTTACATCCAGATCCCGGATGCCGGCTTCGGCCAGGGCGTCCAGGACCATATTCAAAACAAAATCGCCGTTGCGCAGATGATGATGAAAGGAGATGCGCATACCGGACTTCACGCCCGCCAGCGCGATGGCCTCCTTCAGAGAATGTACGACCTTATCCATATCAGTGCTCGCTCCTTCCCAGCCCAAGGGCTTCCGCCGTTTCGATGACCCGCTTTGCCCGGTTGACCACCGGCGCGTCGATCATCTTGCCCCGCAGAGCCACGGCGCCGCGGCCCTCCTCCTTGCCCCGGCGAATGGCCTCCATGACCTCATAGGCATAGTCGATATCTCGCTGGGAGGGGGAGAATACCTCATTGATCACCGGCACATGGCGGGGAGAAATGGCAGATTTTCCGGTAAAGCCAAGGCTCTTGGCCTTTTCCGCATCGATGCGGATGCCCTCGTCATCGTTGACATCCGTAAAGGGCGTGTCGTAAACGTCCACGCCGGCGGCCCGGGCCGCGCAGACCATGCGGCTGCGGGCATATTCGATCTCCTGGCTCTCCTTGGTGCGCTTGCACTGCAGATCGGCGGTCAGATCCTCTCCGCCCAGGAAGATGGCCGCCACCCGCGGCGTGCAGGAGGCGATCTGATAGGCGTTTTCCACGCCCAGCGCCGTCTCGATCAGGGGGATCAGGCGAACGGTATTGCGGGCAAAGCCCAGCCGGTCCTCCAGCTGAGACATATAAGCGTCCACCGTCAGCACATCCTGGGCGCAGGAGGACTTGGGCGGCATGATCAGCGAGGGCTTCAGGGGCAGGATGGTCTCCAGATCCTTCTTCCAGAAGTCCGCATCCACGGAATTGATGCGCACGATGACCTCCACTCTGGAAAAATCCAGATAAGTCATGGTGTTGCGGACCAGGATCCGGGCGGCGTCCTTCTGGTCGGGGGCGACGGCGTCCTCCAGGTCGAAGATGACGGCATCCGCCCCCAGGGCATCGCCGTTTTGCAGGATGTTGGGCGTGTTGCCCGGTAAAAACAGCATGCTGCGTCTCATATCAGTTCTCTCCCTTCGCGCGAAGGATCGCGGTCTCAATGCGGGCCCGCAGGACGCACTCCAGCGCGCCCCGGTCGTCGATGCGCAGACAGACCTGATCCAGGCCGGCTGCGTCCAGCATCTCCTCTGCCAGCGCCAGGATCGAGGACCCAAACTGCTGCTCCACCACGGAATGCAGCTCGATGCTCCGGCCTTCCGCCGGCTCCAGCTCCACCATCACATCGCTGGACTCCAGCGTGCCCGCCGAGGCGGGCTTGATCGCCTTGCTCATATAGATATGGCACTTCCTTTCGGATCAATTTGTTCCGGCACCGATTATATCCCCTTTGCTCGAAAAAAGCAAGCACTGTATTAAAACAATGCTTGCGATTGTTCTATGTTTTAGTCCTTCCGGGCAAAGATCCAGGCGTCCGGCAGCAGCCGCCCGGCGGGCAGCGCAGTATTGGAGCACTGAGTGACATATTCCCCGTCGTAATACAGCGTGGCGCTGGTGCCGCCGTCCATATTCATGGCCTGCATACAGCCATGCTGCTGCAGCAGCTTTGCACACTCGATCACGTCGGTGCCGATGGAGGTGGTCAGGCGGCCCTCGATCACCAGCATCAGGATCTCATACCGGTCCGACTGCCCCAGGCAGGCCCGGGGGTTCAGCGCCGTCCAGCCGCAGGTGCTGTCCACGGTGATCTGACCGTCCACGATCAGCGCCGGGGTGAACTCCATGGCGTCGGTAGCCTTTGGGCTGACCTCCGCAGAGGCGTCTACGATATACAGCAGATCGTCATCCCGCAGCTCCATCCGCTTGTAGCCGCTGCCCATGTGCTGGCCGTAAGCCGTGCCGCTGCACAGGGCATAGCCTGTGACCTGACCGCCCTTGCCATGGCCGTCCTGATCCAGAAAGCCGCTGCCCGTCATGGCCAGCAGACCGTTGTGGGCCTCGGCGATAACGCCGGCATTTTCGCCCCGCTCCCCCAGCTGGGAGGAGGCCTGCAGGCTCAGCCGGGCGGGATCCTTGGCGATGGCCAGAACGCCCCGGTAGCCGCTGCCCTTGACCCGCACCAGCAGCACCTTCTGCTGGGCGTTGATGGCCAGCACCTGCTCGCCCATGGTGGTATAGACCGGCAGGCCCTTGTCCTTCAAGCCCGCTTCATTGGCGGCCAGATGGGCCCAGCCGTTTTCCAGCAACGACGGATCCTTCTTGACCCAATCCAAAACGCTCTCCCGGTCCAGCTCCCAAAACAGCCGGAAAAAGGCCTCCATGGCCTCGTCCCCCTCGGTGACGCTGCCCATCTCGCCGGAGGGCGTTTCCGGAATATCCGGAGCGGTATGATTCTGCCCGGAGCTGTTCCAGTCAGATTGAATACCGTTTTGCGACTCCTGAGCGGCCTTCATCTGCTGCCGCACCTCTTCCACGATGCTTTTCGGGAAAAAGCTGGTAGCCAGCCAGCGGTGGGTCATGGTGGAGAGCGCCGTTTCGATATACATATTCCGCAGCCGCTCCACAGCGGGGATGGGCGCCCAGAGCACAAGGCCGTAAAGGCCCAGCAAAAGGGCCAGCACCACCGCCAGTCCCCGCAGAAACGAGCGCTTCCTGCGCGGCTTTCGCTGCGGCTCCGCCAGATGCGTCCCAGCATAGGTCGTTTTTGCCACTGCGCGCCCTCCTTTCTCCGCCGGTCAGCTCCGGCGGCGCATCTCATCGCTTTCGCCCTTATTGTAAAAAGCTTCGGGCCGAATAGCAAGAGACGCGCCGCCGAATTCAGAACAAATTCATAACTGCGCCTGCCGTCTCACGGACAGCTCAGTGCTTCAGCCAGCCTCGCAGATCCTCCGCCGCATCGCTGAGCTCCCGGGCGGCCTGGCCTGCCTTGCGGCGCACCCGGCGCTTTTCCTGGTCGGTGAGCAGGCCCGCCGCCATCACGCCCACACACATCCCGGCCACCATGCCCATTCCCATGCCGGAAAACATCCGTTTCATTGCTTTTCCTCCTTTTTTGCAGATTCAGTCATAGTTTTTTCCGGTTTTCCGCGATTTATCGTTTGCAATTTCTGGCGCGCCGCCGAAGCTTTTCCGGCGCCTGCGGCCGCATTTTTTGAAAAACACAGCAAAAAGCGGCGTGGCTGCAAAACCACGCCGCTGGGAAAAACGATATGGACTTTTCAGGCAAACCAGACCTTGGTGCAGAAGAGAATGAAGAAGAAATAGACCAGTCCGAAGATCAGGACCACCGTCAGGCCCGCCTTGATAGCGGCCCAGGTATAGGCTCTCCCCTCTTCCTTCGTCATCTGATAAGGCCTCTGCCCGGGAGGCGTGTCCTCTGGCAGGGCGTCGGGAGAAGGCTCCTGATACCAGGGCATCCCCTCCACATTCATGTTGGCAATGGTCCGGCCGTCGTCCTCCGGATCACTTCGCCGCTTTGCCATTGGCGTTTTCCTTGGCCTTGGCCGCTTCCATGGCCGCCCGCGCCCGCTCCTTGGCCGCCGCGTCGTCGTAGAGGTGGCAGGCGCAGAAGTGTTCCGGCTCTACCTCCAGCCATTCGGGCACGGCATACTTACAGACCTCCATGCACTGATCGCAGCGGGTATGGAACTTGCAGCCCGCAGGAGGATTGGCCGGAGAGGGGATGCTGCCCTTCAGGATGATGCGGTGGATCTTGGCATCGGGATCGGGGATGGGGATAGCGGAGAACAGCGCCTTGGTATAGGGATTCAGCGGATTGGCGAAGATCTTCTCCGTGGGTGCATATTCCACCATGCTGCCCAGATACATGACGCCCACGGTGTCAGAGATGTACTCCACCACAGACAGGTCATGGGAAATGAACAGATAGGTGATGCCGAAATCCTTCTGCAGCTGGCGCAGCAGGTTGATGATCTGGGCCTGGATGGAAACATCCAGCGCGGAGACCGGCTCGTCGCACACGATAAAATCCGGGCTGAGCGCCAACGCTCTGGCAATGCAGATACGCTGCCGCTGGCCGCCGGAAAACTCATGGGGATAGCGCTCCTTATAGTATTCCTGCAGGCCGCAGGCCGCCATCACGCGGGAGATATAGGCGTCGAACTCCTCCGGCGGCACGATATTGTGCTCGCGGACGGCCTCGCCGATGATCTCGCCCACCGGCAGACGGGGGGAAAGGCTGGAATAAGGATCCTGGAAGACGATCTGCATCCGGGGACGCATTTTGCGCAGCTCCGTCTTGGACAGTGAAGACATCTCCTGCCCATCGAACCAGACCTCGCCGGAGGTCTTTTCCAGCAGACGAAGAATCGTGCGACCGGCGGTGGACTTGCCGCAGCCGGATTCGCCCACCAGACCCATGGTCTGGCCGCGCTTGATCTTAAAGCTGATGCCATCTACCGCACGGACATTGCCCACGGTCTTTTTGAAAAAGCTGGACTTGATGGGGAACCATTTGACCAGGTTGTTTACCTCAAGGAGGTATTCGCTGTTCTGGGCCTGGGTGTTTTTGATCTCAGCCATATTACAGTTCCTCCACATTCACAGATTTCGGATACTTGAGGATCTCGCCCTGATCGACATACCGATAGCAGGACACCACATGGGTATCGCTGATCTTGATCTCCGGGGGATAATCGCCGTTGCACTGCTCGCAGCGCATATCGCAGCGATCCCGGAAGTAACAGTAATCCGGCATATTGACGGGGTTGGGCACGCTGCCGGAGATGTTGTAAAGCTCCTCCACCTTTTTGCCCACCACTGGCTTGGACTTCATCAGGCCGATGGTATAGGGATGGGCTGGATGATGGAAGATATCTCTGGCCGTGCCCTTTTCCACGATGCGGCCGGCATACATGACCACCACATAATCCGCCATGCCCGCCACGACGCCCAGGTCGTGGGTGATGAGCATGATGGAGGACTTCAGCTTCTGCTTCAGGTTTTCCAGCAGGTCCAGGATCTGAGCCTGGATGGTCACGTCCAGCGCAGTGGTAGGCTCGTCGGCGATGATCAGCGTGGGATTGCAGGCCAGCGCGATGGCGATGCAGATGCGCTGGCGCATACCGCCGGAAAGCTCATGGGGATACATTTTATAAACGCCTTCCTTGTTGGCGATGCCCACCAGCTCCAGCATTTCCAGCGTCCGGGCCTTCACATCCTCGTCAGACATCTCCGGATTGTGCAGCTTGGTGACCTCATCCACCTGCTGGCCGATGCGGAACACCGGGTTCAGCGCGGTCATGGGTTCCTGAAAGATCATGGAGATCTTGTTGCCGCGGATATGCTCCATGACGATGTTGGGGGTATTGACGATATTATAGGCGGTGCCATCGCCCAGGTTAAAGCGGATCTCGCCGCCCACCACCTGGCCTGTGGGACGCTGCAGCAGCTGCATCAGCGAAAGGCTGGTAACGCTCTTGCCGCAGCCGGATTCGCCCACCACGCCCACAGTGGAGCACTTGGGCACGTCGAAGTTGACGCCGTCGACCGAGCGGACCACGCCAACATCGGTGAAGAAGTAGGTACAGACGTTATCGAACTCCACCACGTTGTTGGGATCGCGCATTTTGGTGGTGTAGAGCTTGGGATCCTTATTGGCGTCCGCCCGCGCAGCCTCCAGCTTTTTGGTGATCCGGCGGTTGAAGCGGGTGATCCGGCGGGATTCCTTTGCGGAGATATAGGAGGATTTCTTCATCGTATTCTTTTCAGCCATTGTTCCGACCTCCTTAGCGTTTTGCCTTCGGGTCGTATGCATCGCGCAGACCGTCGCCCACGAAGTTGAAGGCGATAACGGTAAGGCAGATCAGCAGACCGACAGGGATCCAGATAAATGCATAGTGTGCCATGGCGGAAGCCGAGGACACAGAGTTGATGATGGTGCCCCAGGTGGCCAGAGGATGCTTGACGCCCAGGCCCAGGAAGGACAGGGTGGATTCGGTGATGATGACGCCGCCCATGCCCATGGTGGCGATGACGATCAGCTGTGGCATGACATTGGGCACCAGATGGCGGAAGATGCGGTATTTGACCCGGATGCCGGTGGCCTCCGTGGCGACCATAAACTCCTGCTCACGGAGCGACAGGATCTGGCCGCGGACCATACGGGCCACGCCGGCCCAGCCCATGATGCCCAGCGCGGCCATCATGATCATCAGTCGGATATAGGTATCCATACGCATGGCGTCCATCATGGCGCCCAGAATGATCATGATCGGCATGGAGGGCAGACAGTAGAAGATATCCACCAGCCGCATGATGAGCATATCCACCCAGCCGCCGTAGTAGCCGGCCAGGCCGCCCATGATGATGCCCAGGAAGCACTCCAGGAACACGACCACGAAGCCCACCATCAGGGAGATGCGGCCGCCGTACATGATACGGGCCATAACATCGAAGCCATCGCCGTCGGTTCCCAGAATGTGCGTGCCGGAGGGCGAGGCGTACATATCGATGACATAAATGGTCTGATACGCATTGATCACATATTCGCCGGTGTCCCGCTGGGTGATGGTCAGGTCAGCCTCCTGATACAGCAGATTGTTGTTTTCGTCATATTTATAGACGCCCTTTTCATCCTGCTGGGGAATGTTATAGGTCAGCGTGCTGGTTTTCTGTCCGCTGGCCTTCATTTCCTCGATGTGCTGAGAGACGGCCTCCTTCAGGTCATAGTCCATGCTGTCCTCGCCGGAATAGCGGCGGACGGTGACCTCGGTAAACTCGGCATATTCCGCGCCGGCAGCATCATAGATCACCAGCGCGCCGTTTTCCTGCTTGATGGTGAAGCTCTCGCCGCCAGAGGTGAACCGGCCGGAATCGTAGGCCGCCATCAGGGCGTTGGCACGGAAGGTATCAGCGCCGCCGGGCAGCTCCTGACCGGTGACGAAGGTATCCAGCGTATAGCGGGTGTAAACGGAGCCGACATGGGTCGCGCCCATGCGGTAGACGACAGCGCTGTCCTGATCGTAGACCAGGCGGTAGCTGCGGTTATTGACCACCAGCTCCTCCACCTGATCGGCATAGGCGGCGGTCACCGCAGTCTCAAATTCCTCGCTCTGGGCAGCGCCGGCATAGTTGATGCCGTCTGCCTCGGCAGTGAGGTCGTAGGTCTTCATTTTACCCTGGACGAAGGTGTATTTGACGCCGTTGTAGGTAAAGTCGCCCTTTTTGCCCTTGCAGCTTTTGGCTGCGGCTGCCGCCAGGCCGGGGATCTCCTCGCCCGCGAAGGTCAGCTCCTTGGAGATGGAATTGAAGATTCCCACCTCAAACTTGCTGACGCCCACCGTGCAGATCTCCTCTGCCTCCTGCGCGGCCAGAGAATAGACCTCCGGGCCCAGCTCGCGGATCTCATAGCTGCCGGTCTCGTCGATATACAGGCGGACCTTTTCGCCCTTTTCGATCATGGACTTGATATTGCTGTTCATGACGTTGGCAACGACGCGGCTGATGGAAACGGAATCGTCCACGGTGTAGCCGTTGTAGGCGGTGTTGACCTTGGCCAGCGCGTAGTTCACATTCTGCTCTTCGTAGGTGTAGAAGATCTGCTTCTGGCCATAGGGATAGACCAGCGGCCCCAAAAAGGAGAAAACGAACATAAACAGCAGCAGGCAGGTGCCGAAGACCGCCAGGCGGTTGCGGATAAAGCGCTTGAAGACCTGCCGTCCGGGAGAGAGGACCTTCACGCGGCTCACATCGTCCAGCTTGACCTCGCCGCTGTCCTTTTTGCCGGCGTTCTGGGCCGCCTTGGCCTTCAGGACTTCGTTCAGATTATATGTAGCCATACTCGCACCTCCATCAGCTCAGCCGCACGCGGGGGTCAGCCGCGGCGTACAGCAGGTCGGAAATCAGGTTGCCCAGCAGGGTCAGGATGGAGATAAAGGCAAGATAGAACATGGTGAAGGGAATATCTGCCTGCTCCATGGAGTGATAGGAGGCATAACCGATGCCGCGGATGGAAAACAGGGTCTCCGTGATCAGCGCGCCGGAGAACAGGCCGGGAAGGCTGCCGCCCAGTGTGGTGATCAGCGGGATCAGGGTGTTGCGGAAGGCGTGCTTGTTGATGACCTGCTTCTCCGGAACGCCCTTGGCCCGGGCCGTCCGGATATAGTCGGCATTCAGCACCTCCAGCATATTGGTGCGAGTGTAACGCATCAGACCGCCGATACTGATGATTACGATGGTGATAGCAGGAAGGACAAAGTGCTTTGCCACATCCAGGAATTTTCCAAAATCAGACAGGTTCTGGTAGTTTCTGCCCTGCATACCGGAAAGGTCGAACCAGCCCAGCTTGACAGAGAAGATATACTTCAGAAGGGTCGCCAGGAAGAAGGTGGGCATCGAGATACATATCATAGACACCACCGTTGTAAAATAGTCGGTAAAGCTATACTGCTTTTTGGCCGCCGCGATCCCCAGCGGGATGGCGATGATGACCTCAAAGATCAGAGAGATCAGGCTCAGCGCGAAGCTGTACCAAACGGTATTCTTAAACTGCTGCGTAACGGGGACGGTCCAATACCAGCTGTCGCCCCATTGGCCTCTTACAGCGCTCTTCAGCCATACAAAGTAGCCTTGTACGACACCCTTGTCCATACCGTACTGCGCGTTCAGATCTGCCAGCCATTCTGCGTAGCTCTTGGCTGCACCGGGACGGGACGCCAGCTCACGGGCCTTTGTCTCGATGAAGCCCATCGGCATGTTGTACATCAGCGTATAAACGATGAACATGACAAAGAACAGAATGATCACGCTGTAAAGCAAACGTTTCACTGTGTATTTGAGCATTTCGTTTCACTGCTTTCTTCCATAATTTGTTTCACAGCTACCGCCGCTTGACAAGGGAAAGCACGCTTGCCTTTGTCAAGCAACGGTAAGGATACGAAAAGGAGGGAGGCTTCTCCCTCCTTTTCGATCCAGTTTTACTTGGGTTGAATCAGGATAATTGCGCGGTCAGTCTGTTTTATTTGACGGCCAGAGTCTCGATCTCAGCCTTCCAACCCCAGTAGGGGGTCATGTCCTTGGGCATGGTGTCGTTGTCGACACGGATAGTGGAGACAACGGTGCAGTCCTTGCGCTGATACAGAGGCAGCTCGCAGCCCCAATCCATGATGATATCCATGGCATCGCGATAGATGGACTTACGCTCCTCGGTATCGGCGCTCTTGCGGCCGGCAACGATCAGAGCATCCAGCTCGGGGTCATCAACCTGATAGTGGTTGGAGTTGGTGCCCTTGCCGTGGGCGTTGCTGCTGTGGTAGACCTGGGTCATGTCGGGGTCGACGGTGGACTGCCAGGCAGCGGCCCACATCATAGCGGTATTGCTCTCCAGAGCGTTGTTCCAGACAGCGGTACCCACGTCGTTGACCTGCAGGGTGATGCCGATGGAGGCCAGGACCTCAGAGGCAGCAGTGGCAACGCCGTAAGCGGGGTGATCCTGCTGGCCGGAGCCGGGAATCATGACTTCCCAGGTCTGGGTGGCGTCGGTGAACTTGCCGGCGGCCTCGTCATAGGTGAAGCCGGCAGCCTTGAAGTAGCCAATGGCAGCGGTCTTGGCGGCCTCGTACTTCTGCTCATCGTTCATGCTGGAATCGTAGATGGCGTTGCCGTCCACATCGATGGAGTAAGCAGCGCGATAGCCCTCATCCGCGGGCTGCGGAGCGGCCCAGCTGGTGTTGGAGATGGGGTACTGGATGACGGCGGCACGATCGCCGTAGTAGGAGTTGATAACGGTGTCACGATAGACCGCGAACAGGGTCATGAAGCCCTTGCGCAGCGCCTTGGAAGCATCGGAGGCGGGCTGGCCGTCGATGTTGACCAGGTCGGCGTTGATGCCCAGATAGCCATAGCCGCGGTAGTCCACCAGATAGGTGGTCAGGGTGTCGCCGGTGAGCTCGCCGTTGGAGTTGGCGTCCTTCAGAGCGGCAACGGTGTCAGTAGAGATGGAGGGCTGCGCCAGGTCGAAGGTACCGGTAACGATGCCGGGGACATAGTCGGAGTCAACGGATTCCTGCATCAGGATGGTCTCGATCTTGGGAGCGCCCAGGAAGTAAGTGGGGTTGGCCTTCAGAGTGACGACGCCGTTGGCGTAGCCCTGATAGATGTAGGGGCCGCAGCCCAGGGGATCGGTGGTCTTGGACTTCACGATGCTCAGATCGCCCTTGGGGAAGCCGAACTTGTGGTTCTCGTAGTCATACTGAGACTTATCGCCGTAGTGATGCATGGGGGCGATGGTGAAGGCCATGTTATAGATGGCGGTGGCATCATACTCGGTCATATGCACGGTCATGGTGTAATCACCGGTACGGATGATGCCCTTGATGTAATCCACGTCGCTGGTGTTGATCAGTTCCTTATAGGTATCGGCCTTGTCGCCCAGCTCGGCGTTGATCAGATCCTGCAGGCTGGAGCCGGCAGTTTCCGCTTCCATGTCGGCGATGACATTGCCATAGTTCTCAGCAATGGCGTTGAAGAAATCGGCAACGGTGGCGGATTCATCCAGATTGAAGCCCCAGTTGGCGGCGCAGGCAGCCACAGAGTCGGTCTCGGCGTTGTAGCCGGCGCTCTTGCAGTAGTCCACGATCTCCTGGGCAAACTTGGCGCCGGCGGCGTCCCAAGCGGCCCAGTAGGTGGCGGCTTCTTCCGCGGTGAAGTTGTCAGAGCTGGCGGCATCGCGGCCGGCGGCCAGGATCAGCGCATCTTTATAGGCCTGGGAGTGATAATACTCGTCCATGCCTTCGATGGGCAGCGCGTAGATGGTAGAGGATCCATCGTAGGTGGGATCGCAGCACACATAGATGCCGAAGATGACATCGTCGATGGTGGCGGGGGTGCCGTCGGAGAACGTAATGTCGTCACGCATGGTCAGGAAATAATCCACGCTGCCGTCGTCGTTCTGAACGACCTCCACATTGCCCATACCATAGTAGGTATAGTCCGTGCCGTTGTAGGTGACGGTCTCGCCTTCGATACCGTTCATGATGATGGCGCCGCCGCGGTCTGCAGCCAGCAGAGCGCCGGTGAACATCTCATACACCTCGGTGTCGTAAGCGGTGGTGGAGAAGAAGGGGCTGAACTTCTGGCCAAAGGTCGCGGTGGCGTAGACCAGAGTGGTGTCAGCGGGGGCGGGAGTGGGATCCACGGGGGTGGGATCGACGGGTGCGGGGTCGGTGTTGCTGGGCTGATCGGTGTTGTCGTCAGCGGGCTGGTTGTTGTTGCCGCAGGCGGCCAGGCAGAAGACCATAGTCAGAGCCAGGACCAGTGCCAGCATCTTTTTGAAGGTGCTCATTCGTATTTCCTCCTTGTAAATTTCTTTATTAAACGCACTGCTGCGTATAATAAACCTATGAAGGCGGGGTCAATTTGTTTCCTTTTCCAGCTTTTTTGTGGCAAAAGCCTTGCGCCGGGCAAAGCAGAAGACCGCGCAGGCCACGATGACCGCGCCCAGCAGGGAAAAGAAAAGATCGTGGGTGACGAAGCTCCCCTTGCCCAGCACCGCCGTGACGGCGATGCCCGCCAGCGAGACCGCCGGCAGCGCCCCGGTCCACAGGGCGGCAGGGGGATAATGCATGGAGACCTGATGGGAGTGCCGCCGGTGCATGGGCTCCTCCACCGTCAGGGCCGTTACGATGGAAGCAGAAAGCTTCCACAGCGGCAGCGCCGTGAAAACATAAGGCAGCGAAATGTAAAAGCACCGCATGGCCCCGGTATTGAGCAGCAGCGAGCCGATATAGCACAGCCACGCCAGCCCGCAGGCGGCAGCGGCCAGCTTCGCCTGGCGGCGGATGCTCTCCCGCTCCTGAACGAAGCAGAACCGGTCCCCGGCGTATTCCGCCCGGGTGCGGACCTTCCCCTTTTCGTCCACGGAATGGACCAGCTTATAGTCCTTTACATAGTTGCGTCTTGCCATGTTTTTCCTTTTCAGGCCGAGGACGCCCGCCGCGCTTTTCTCCGCGGGCCGTCGGCTGCATCGTAAACTGCGTTGATTATAGCATATTTCCGGATGGCTTTTCAAGGGGATACGGTCATTTTTTCCCCACTTTCCCGTCGAAAGCCGTTTTATTTGGTTGGTTTTACCTGCCGGAGCAGCGCTTCCACCCGCTCTGCCAGCGCATCCAGCGCGCCCTCCTTGAAGGGAGAGGGGATACAGGCCTCCTCCAGCAGACGGTCGTAATACTGCTCGCCGCCCTGGCGCATCAGCCGCAGATAGCGCTGGAAGGCCAGGTCATAGTCCTCCCGGGACTGCAGCAGGAAGCCGAAGGCCGCCGTCTGCGCCAGGACATAGTCGATGTAATAGAAGGGAGATTCATAAATGTGCATCTGATACTGCCACCGGCGGCCGTCCTCGATGAAGGGGATGCCCTCCAGATGGATATGGGGCCGGAAGCTGGCCTCCAGCTCCTTCCAGACCTCGTTCCGCTGGGCGGGAGTCATCTCGGGATGCTCGTAGACGATGTGCTGGAAGGCGTCCACCATGGTGCCGTAGGGCAGGAAGGAGAAGGCGTCCAGGGCGTGCATATATTTATATTTCTCCGCGTTTTCGCCGAAGAACTTGTCGATGTACTTCCAGGCGAAGAACTCCATGCTCATGGAATGGGTCTCGGCGGTCTCCATGCCGCCGCAGCCGATCTCCAGAGCGAATTTGTTGTCGGCGATCAGATAGGCGTTGAAGGCGTGGCCCGCTTCATGGGTCATCACATCCACATCCCCCGCCGTGCCGTTGAAGTTGGCCAGGATGAACGGCTGGCGGTAGGCCGGGAAGCTCGTGCAGTAGCCGCCGCCCCACTTGTTTTTGCGTGCTTCCACATCGAAGGCATCGTTTTCCATCATCATATCGATAAAGTCGCCGGCCTCGGCGCTCATCTCGTGATACATCTCCTTGGCCGCCCGGAAGATCTCCTCCTTGCCGCCCAGAGGCTTGGGGTCGCCGCCGGGAACGACCACGCCGTCATCATAAAACCGATAGGTATCGATGCCCAGATCCCGGGCGTTTTCCAGCCGCAGACGGGAAACAGCGGGCACGATGGCCTGCAGGATATTGCGGCGGAAGACCTCCACCTCCGGCTGGCCGTAGCACACCCGGTTCATCCGGTAATAGCCTAGCTCCACAAAGTTCCGATAGCCCATCTTTTTGGCCATCCGGTCCCGGACCTTGACCATGCGGTCATAAATATCGTCCAGCTTCTCCGCGTGCCGGTTCATCTCCGTGCCGAAGACCTGATAGGCCTCCCGCCGGGTCTCCCGGTCATCGTCTTTGAAATATTTGGCCAGCGCCGCCCGGGAGAGCTTTTCGCCCCGGAACTCAAACTCCAGCGCCGCCATGTATTTGGAATATTCGCTGACCAGCTTGTTTTCCTCCACCATATCCTCCACGATGGCGGGAGACATGGCCTTGGAGGCCACCTCAAGATAGCGGAAATAGACCGGCGAAAGCGCCTTCTCCAGCTCTGCCCGGAAGGGAGATGCCAGAAGCGCAGAGCTGAGCTCCGTGCCCAGACTGCCCATCTCGGGGCCGATCTCGTCCAGATATTCCTGTTCCTTCGTATAATATTCGTCTGCCGTGTTGCAGCTGTAGCGGATGTAGCAAAGGTTCACCGCCGTGTCATACCGGACCCGCAGTGCCAGATACCGCTGACGCAGGGCCAGAATCTCCTCCGCGCTGTTTGCCGCCTTGACGCCATCGATGATGGCGCGCATCTCGCCGCGGAGCTCCTCCATGGGGATATGCTCATAGGGCATCTGCTGAACTTTCATAGGTCTGTGCCTCCTTTTCATGCAGCCCCATTATAGCGAAGTCCCCTGAAAAACGCAATGATTTTGTCTCAAATTTCCCTTCCCGCCCCAAAAAACGGACGAATATACAAATTGTGAATATAGTTTCTGGCTGTTTTGCCCAATTCCATTCTTTATGCATCTTTGCTTTTGTGTGCACCCTTTTGCTTCCCGCTGTTTTTTGTGTGATTTATTAAAATGTCAGAAGATGCTTTTGCAAGCATCGCTTTATGCAGGAAATATAAAAGAAGAGACTGCAGGCGCAGTCTCTTCCCTCCGGTATAATTTTTCGCTTTTTATGCAGGCGCTTATTTTTCCAGCAGCACCGTGGCCACCAGCGGCTCCCGCTTGGTCTTTTTATAGAGATAATCAGACAGGCGGCGGTTCACGGTCTCCCGCAGGGCGCTGCGAGAGGTGACGCCCTTCTCCAGCGCGTTTTCCAGCGTCTCCCGGGCCAGCTCGCGCAGCTCGCCCATGAGCTCCTCCGCCTCCCGGACAAAGATGAAGCCCCGGGAGATGATCTCCGGCCCGGCGGTCAGCGTCCGGTTCTGCATATCCAGCCCGGCGGCCACGGTGATCATGCCGCTCTCGCTGAGGCTCTTGCGCTCCCGCAGCACGGCGGCGCCTACATCGCCCACGCCGTAGCCGTCTACCAGCACCCGGCCGGAGGGGACGCTCCCGCCCCAGCCCGCGCCGTTTTCGCCGATCTCCAGCACCTTGCCCAGATCGGAGATGAAAATATTCTCCGGCCGGACGCCGCAGGCCCGGCCCAGACCGGCGTTGACCATCAGGTGACGGTATTCGCCGTGCATGGGCATGAAATATTTCGGCCGCAGCAGGGAGAGCATCATTTTCAGTTCCTCCTGACAGGCGTGGCCGGAAACGTGCATATCCGCCAGCCGCTCATAGACCACGTCCGCTCCCTTGCGGAACAGCTCGTTGATCATGGTGTAAACGGGCTTTTCATTGCCGGGGATGGGCGTTGCGGAGATCAGGATCTTGTCGCCGAAGCCCACCTCCACCTGCCGGTGGCCGGAAAAGGCCATGCGATAGAGGGCGCTCATAGGCTCGCCCTGAGAGCCGGTGGTGATGATGGTCAGCTTGTTTTTGGGATATTTCCGGATGTCGTGCAGGTCGATATAGGTGTTGGCGGGCAGGGTCAGATAGCCCAGCTCCACGCCCACCTTCAGGATGTTTTCCATGCTCCGCCCGGAGACAGCCACCTTCCGGCCGTATTTGGCGGCCACGTCGAAGATCTGCTGGACCCGGTGGACGTTGGAGGCGAAGGACGCCACGATGATCCGCTGGTCGCAGCCCTTGAACTCCCGGTCCAGGCTGTCGCCCACCTTGCGCTCGCTCATGGCCATGCCCGGGCGCTCCGCGTTGGTGGAATCCATCATCAGCAGCAAAACGCCCTTTTTGCCCAGCTCGCCCAGCCGGGGCAGGTCGATCATTTTGCCGTCGATGGGGGTGGTGTCGATCTTGAAGTCGCCGGTGGCCACCACAACGCCCACCGGGGTCTTGACGGCAAAGGCACAGGCATCGGCCACCGAGTGGTTCACATGGATGAACTCCACCTCGAAGCAGCCGGCCTTCACCCGGTCGCCGTCCTTTCTCACATGGATCTTGGGCTTTTTCAGGTCCTTGTGCTCCTGCAGCTTGAGCCGCACCAGCCCGGCGGTGAGGCCCGTGCAGTAGACGGGCACGTTCAGCTCCCGCAGAACATAGGGCAGCGCGCCGATGTGATCCTCGTGGGCATGGGTCAGGAAGATGGCCTTCACCTTATCCCGATTCTTCTGCAGATAGGTGATGTCCGGGATGACCATATCCACGCCCAGCAGGTCCTCATCCGGGAAAGTCATGCCCGCATCGATGACGATGATGTCCTGTCCGTATTCCAGGACGGTCATGTTCTTGCCGATCTCATTGAGGCCGCCCAGGGGGATCACCCGCAGCCGGGGCTTGTCGAAGGTCTCCTGCCGGGGCTTCTGACGGCCGGCGCTCCGGGTGCTTTTTTTTCGCTGGAGCGTCTCCTCCGGCGTCTGCTCCGGGCTCTCCGCAGGATGCTCCTGCGCGGCGTTTCCTGCGCGGCCCCGCTTCTGGGCTGCCGCGCCCCGGGGCGCGGGCCTGGATGCCTGCGCTTTTTGAGACGGCCGGCGGCCGATGGGCTTTTTTTCTCCGGGAGCGGCCTGTCCTGCGGCCAGATGCTCCTCCGGCTGGGGGATGGCGGTCTTGGGCTTTCTGCGGAAGGTCATGCGGCGGCGCTTTTCCGCGGTCTGATTTTCTTTTTTGTTTTCTGTCATAGTGTTCGTGATGATTCTCCTTTTTCAGGCGCATACAGAAACAAGCCCCCGGCGCAAGTCGGCGTTCCGGCGGTGGTCTGCAGCGGATGTTCTGTTGTTCTATCTGATCCGGGCCATAGAGTGGTCTGACGCCGGAAATGATGCAAAAAGAAAGCGGCGCTGTGCCGATTTTTTCTTATCATAGCACAGTCTGATCAAAAAAGCAAATTTTCCCCTCGACAGCATCCGCGCTTCTTCGCGGTTATGTAGCGGAGAGGGCCGCTCTCCGCCGCCGGCGCTCACTGGGGATACCAGAAAAAGCCGCCGGGCATATCGATCTGATCCAGCCTGCGCGGGATCCGCAGATCCCGGTTTTCCAGGCGGTATTCCGGCGGGATCAGACTGTCCTCCGGCCGCCAGCCGGGAAAAAGCCACTCCCGGCTGAAGCCAAAGCCATAGGGCTCCATCATGCTCTCGCCTCCCCGATCATCTGATGCAGACAGGAGAGGGCCTCCCGCAGGCTCCCAAGGCTGTCGCACAGCCCCAGCGTCACCGCTTCCCTGCCGTAGACCACGCTGCCGGCCTCGCCCAGCAGCTGGCCGTCCCGCAGCATCAGCTCCCGCAGCTTCTGCGGAGAGATGCGGGAATTGGCGGTGATGAAATCCACGATGCTCTCCTGGATCCGCTGGAAATATGCGGCGATCTGCGGCACGCCCTGCACCTGCCCGTTCATGCGCACCGGATGGAGCGTCATGGAGGCCGTCGGGGCGATGAAGCATTTTTTCGCCGCCACCGCCAGGGGCACGCCGATGGAATGGCCGCCGCCCAGCACCAGCGACACCGTGGGCTTGTCCATGCCCGCGATCAGCTCCGCGATGGCCAGCCCGGCCTCCACATCGCCGCCCGCCGTGTTCAGCAGGATCAGCAGTCCGTCGATGTCCGGGCTTTCCTCGATGGAGGCCAGAAGGGGCAGGATATGCTCGTAGCGTGTGGTCTTGGTCTGGCTGGAGAGCATCTGGTGCCCCTCGATCTGCCCCACGATGGTGAGGCAATGGATGGCGTCCCGTCCGGCCAGACGGGCGCTGCCCAGCTCCAGAAGCTCCTCCCGGCGTTCCTCTTCCATAAAAATGCGCTCCTTTGACCGCAGATTTTCCGCTCAAAAGCGCGGAAAGCGTTCTCCCATGGCTCATTTTTCCCGGAAAAGGCCGGCTCATTCCCGGAAAAGGCTGGCTTTTGCTTGCGCAAAGCGCCGTTTTCTTATATAATGCTTGTAAAAATGAAACGGAGGGCCGTTTGCCATGGCAGAAGAAAAGCGATTTGAAAAGATCTATTCGCAGGGAGCGATGAACCTCACGGAGATCTGGGTGGACAAGGCCACCGGCGTAAACTATATTTTCCATTCCAGCGGCTCTGCCGGCGGGCTCTGTCCCCTGCTGGACCGGGAGGGCAAGCCGGTGATCTCCCCCATCGTTGACCGCTGACGGTCAAAACCGTCTGCAAAAACGCGCTCCGCGGGGCTTTTCCTGCAGAGCGCGTTCTTTTTGTTGTCTTCAGCGGCTCCCGCCGCAGTATTTTTCATAAAACCGGGCGATCTTCTCCCGGTATTCCGCCAGCGTGCCCCGGTTTTCCAGCAAAACATCGCACCGTTCGCGGTAAAACCCGTCTGCCGGCTGCGCGTCCAGGCGGCGCTCCGCCCGGTCCCGATCGATGCCGTCCCGGGTCATGATCCGCCGGAGCGCGCCCTCCCGGTCCGCCAGCAGGCCCAGCGTCAGGTCGCAGAGGCGATCGATGCCGCTTTCAAACAGCAGCGGCACATCCAGCACCACCAGCCGCCGGTCGGTCTCCCGGATGGCCCGGTCCATATAAGCCTTCACCCGGCCGTGGGTGATGGCGTTCAGGTCGGCCAGCGCCTGGGGATCGGCAAAGACCACCGCGCCCAGCGCCGTCCGGTCCAGCGCGCCGTTTTCCACCGTTCCCGGGAAACGCCGGCCGATCTGCTCCAGCATCTCCCCGTCGGTCTCCAGAAGGGTATGGTAGATGGCGTCGGCGTCCAGCACGAAGGCGCCCTGCTCCGCCAGATAGGCGGTGAGCAGGCTCTTGCCGGAGCCTGACCGTCCCGTAACGCCCACCACCAGCCTTCCCTCCCGGCAGTCCTCACACTGAAAGCCCGCCGACTTGCGGAACCGGTTCACCGCCCCGGCGTTGGTCCCGAAGGCCCGGGGACACTGGGCCAGGATGCGCCGGGCCCCGGTATGGTCAAAGCGCCGCAGCAGGGCAAACAGCCGGCGGGAATGCTCCGCATAGTCCCAGCTCCAGCCCAGCGAATAGACCAGCCGCTTTTTCCGCTCGCCCAACTGCGGAAGATATTCCTCAAAGCACAAGACTCCGTCGCCGGGCTGCAGCGCCTGCAGGACGGCCTCCGCCGTCCGGTCCGGCGGTCCCTCAAAGAGCCGCACCGGTGCTTTCGGCGCATAATGCCGGTATTTCATACCGGGGGCCTTGGGCCGCTCTCCTGCGGCAAGGCCGCGGAGGGTGGCGGCGTCGGTCTCCGCTCCGCCAACCGCCTGGGCGATCATTTCCTCCGTGATGGCGCCGGGACGGAGAATTTTCGGGTAGCTCCCCGTCATGTCCACCACGGTGGATTCCACCCCCACAGAGCAGGCCCCGCCGTCCACCACGGCAGGGATCTTGCCCCGCATATCGTCCAGCGTATCCCGGGCCGTAGTGGGCGAGGGCTTGCCGGAGGTATTGGCGGAGGGCGCCGCCAGCGGACAGCCGGACAGCCGGATGATCTCTCTGGCCATGGGATGGGAGGGCATCCGGATGCCAACGGTATCCAGGCCTGCCGAGGTCACTGCCGGGATCAGGTCGGATTTTTCCATCACCATGGTCAACGGGCCGGGCCAAAACCGCTCCGCCAGCTGATACGCCATGGGCGGGATGCGCCGCACCAGCGGCTCCAGCTGCTCCATGGAGGCGATGTGTACGATCAGCGGATTGTCCTGGGGCCGTCCCTTGGCCCGGAAAATCTCCGCCACCGCCTCCGGATCCCGGGCGTCTGCCGCCAGACCGTAAACGGTCTCCGTGGGGATTGCCACGATCTCCCCGGCGGCCAGCAGCGCCGCCGCCTTTTTTTCGCCTGCGCGGCCCCGCAGGATCGCCGTCTCATATCCTTTTGTTTCTTTCATGCTTCCATCGCCTTTATCCCTGTTCTCCTTCGCCCCGAAGCCGCGCCGCCTCATCGGCAGCGGCCAGTGCGTCAACGACCTCGTCCAGCTCGCCGTTCATGATCTGCTCCAGCTTGTAGGAGGTAAAGCCGATCCGGTGATCCGTCAGCCGCCCCTGGGGAAAATTATAGGTGCGGATGCGGCCCGACCGGTCGCCGGAGCCCACCTGATCCCGCCGCAGACCGGCCCGCTGGGCCTCCTGGGCTTCCTTCTGCCGCTGATACAGCCGGGACCGCAGCAGCTTCATGGCCCGGTCCTTGTTTTTATATTGGCTCCGCTCATCCTGACATTCCACCACCGTCCCCGTGGGCAGATGGGTGATGCGGATGGCGGATTCCGTTTTGTTCACATGCTGCCCGCCGGCGCCGCCGGAACGGAAGGTATCGATCTGCAGCTCCGCAGGATCGATGTCCACCTCCACCTCCTCCGCCTCCGGCAAAACGGCCACCGTGGCCGCTGAGGTCTGGATGCGGCCCTGACTCTCCGTCTCCGGGATCCGCTGGACCCGGTGCGTCCCGCTTTCAAACTTAAAGCGGCTCCAGGCTCCGGCGCCCCGCACCTCAAAGCTGATCTCCTTCAGGCCGCCCAGCTCCGCCTCGCTGCGGCTGATGACCTCCACGGAAAAGCGCCGCCGCTCGGCATACATGGAATACATCCGGTAAAGATCGCCTGCAAAGAGCGCCGCCTCCTGTCCGCCCACGCCGGAGCGGATCTCCACGATGACGCTCTTGTCATCGTCCCGATCCCGGGGCAGCAGCAGAGCCCGCAGCTTCCGCTCCCATTCCGCCGCCGTCCGGCGAGCCTCCGCCAGCTCCTGCTCCGCCAGCGTGCGCAGCTCCGGATCCGGATCCCGCATCAGCTCCTGGGCGTCCCGTTCCGCCCGTCCGGCATCCAGCCAGCCCTGATAGGCCTCCGTCACCGGCTGCAGCTCCTTCTGTTCCTTTCCCAGCGCCGCCGCCCGCGGGGGATCGGCATAAACGCTGCCGTCCTCCAAAAGCCGCTGCACCTCCAGATACCGCGCCCTCACCTGCTCCAGCTGCTCAAACATGGCTCATCCTCCCGCCCCTTGCTTCTGCCTTCCATTATAACGATTCCCTGCAAAAAAACAAGCGGCAGGCGCAAGGCCTGCCGCAGTTTTCCGTTTTCAGTCCGCCAGGATCTGCTCCAGCTCCTGCTGGGTGATGGCGCCCACCCGGGCCAGCGTTCTAACCTGTGCCTCGGTATAATAGCCCTTGCGCCGGTAATCCCGGATCTTTTCGAAATATTTACTCATTGGCCGTCCCTCCGTCCGTCAGCAATTCAAAAAGCAGCGCCGCGTTTTCCGCCTCCAGGGCGGCATAGCGGGCGTTTGCCTGTGCCAGCGCCTGTCCGTCCGGATCTGCCTGGGCCAGCACTACGCTGTGCTTTGCCAGGACGGTATAGCCTGTGTGCGTCCCCTGCACCGCGCCGTCCTCGTCCAGGATCTCCAGCGCATTTTCCTGCATGGCCGTCAGCGCCGCCTGATCCGCCGGTCCCGCCAGCCGAAGCTCCAGCGCCGGTACCTGCCGCTGCCCGTTTCTGACCGTCGTCTGATGGGCAGAGCCCAAAAGCTCCACCGTTCCAAACCGCAATGTATCCATTCTTTTCATCCTTTCTCAAGCTTTCCAGACGCCTGCCGCCTTGACCGCCGTCTGACCGGCCTGCCTCCAGACGCCGCCCACCTTGCAGCTGACAGCGCCGCTCTTCCAGACGCCGCCCGCCTTCACCGGCAGCGCGCCGCCAAAACGCATATATCCGTCGTCGTCCACCCGGGTATCGCCGGGCATCACCATGCAGACCCGGGCCGCAAGGTTTTCGTCCGTACTATAGGGATAGGCGCGCCCATATTGATTCACCGCATAAAACCGCAGATCCGCGAAGAGGCGGGCCGGCGTTCTGGTGAACCAGCGATCCAGCTGCTCATAGCCGTTTTTTGCCAGCCATTGCTGATAGCCCGCCGAATACAGCCCCCGGAAGTAGGCGAACCGGTAACCCTCCTGCACATAGATGTCGCCGTCCTCCGCCTCCTCCTCGTCCTCGTCGGCAAACAGCGCCACCTCCTCGGCAGAAGGGATCCAGTATTTCGCCTCCAGCGTCCAGTCCACCGTATTGCCGGAGGTACCGCTGCGGTAGGGGATCTTCACCGTCCTCACATGAGCCGCCACCTCCGGATCCAGCCCCAGCGTTTCCTCAAACA
>DHMK01000008.1:6037-15453 GCA_002405755.1 Clostridiales bacterium UBA4644 | reverse complement strand
TCTGCAACAGCAAATCCATGAACAGGAACAACAGGCAGAGAATATAGAGCAGTTTGTTCAGCGGGTAAAGAGGAACAGCACCCTCACGGAGCTGACCCCCTATGCCCTCAGAGAGCTTGTCAAGGCGGTCTATGTAGATGCCCCGGACAAATCCAGCGGCAAGCGCAGACAGAAGGTACATATCGAGTACGACCTTGTGGGCTACATTCCCGTGGATGAGCTGCTAAAAGCGGAACAGGCATGAGCGAAATCATGCCTGTTCCAAGAAATTTGATTTTACTTTCTTACCAGCAGGGAGCCTTGCCCGTCTTTTTTGTGCCGCTGAAAAAATATTTCCCCAAAAAAGTTTTTGCCGGTTTGGTCAGACTGCCGGTTTTTTCCTGCGCCGGCCTGTTGCCGTTGACAGGCGTTCCCCCCCCCTGTTACACTGATACTGACCCCCGCTTTTGTTCGCCGTCCGCCATTGGATCAAAAAAGGAGGCGTATCTCTCATGACGAACCCTGACCGTTCCCCCGCGGCGCAGGCGCGCCGGACTGCCCTCTTGCTTTTCTGGGGCATGGCGCTGGTGCTGACCGCCGGACAGTTCACCGTGGAGCGGCCGCTGTATGACCGGCTGTTTCTCAACTGGATCCCCGCCTTTTTGGGCTGCGGCCTGCTGCTCTCCGTCCTTCCCCGGGCGGTCTCCGGCTGGCGGCGCACGGTCTGCGGCGGGCTTTTGCTGCTGGGGGCGCTGGGCGGCGGCGCAGGCGCGATCCTGCATTTTGCCGCCGGAACGGTCCCTCCGGCGCTGGTATGCCTGGGGCTGCTGAGCGTGCCGGGAGCGCTGTGGCTGCTGCTGGGCTGGCTGAAGCAAAGCGGCTGCGAGACGCTCCGGGCCTGGCGGACTGCCGCCCTTCTCCTTCTGCTGCTCTGGCTGGGCAGCGTGCTCTGGCAGATCACGGCGCTGACCGGCTACCAGCCCATGCTGGAGCTTGTGGGCCAGGGCTTTTATGCCGATGTGCTCTCCCGGCTGGAGCCTGCCTCCACCTGGCTGCGCTGCGGTCTTGGGGCGCTTCTGCTGCCCCTGCTGCTGCCGGAGCTGGTGGCCTTTTGCCAGCGGTCTGCCGCAGAGCAAGGCGGCCGATAAGCGCCCCCCGTTTCGCCGGATAAACAAACAGCCCGTCCTTGCCGGATGGGCTGTCTTTTTGCAATGTTCAGTCTTCGATGCGCTGATAGATGCGGGTATAGATCTGCACGCCCCAGGCCTTGCCATCGCGCACCCAGAAATGGCAGCGGCCCATCAGCTCGCCGCTCTTGTTATAGAACTGGAACCAGCCCTCGCCGCAATGGACCATGCGGTATTCGCCTGCGGGACGGCTGGCCAACAGCTGGCCCTTTTCGTCCTGATAGACCTTCATGATCACAGGCTCGCCCTCGTGGCAGATATAACTGCCCAGCAGCATCTCCGGATCGCTGAAGGGCTTCTCCGTGGGCTGCAGCCAGATGTGCGGCTCCTCCAGCGGCTGGCCGATGATCATGTTATACATCATCTGGCAAAGGTCGTCGGTATCCTGATCGCCCTCGTTGCACAGGGCGGCAAAGCCGTAATTTTCGCCCAGCAGCAGGCCGCCGTGGGTAGAAACGCCGTGGAGGCCGCCGGAATGCTCGCAGATGGTGTGGCCCTTCCAGAGGCGCTTGTTCAGGCCGTAGCAGTAATAGGGCTTTTCCGTCAAGGGGAAGGCCTCGCCCACCATCATATCCGCCGCGGCGGCGGGGATCACCTGCGCCCCATCCAAAACGCCGTGGTTGGAGATGCACTGATAGTAGCGGGCCATGTCATGGGCCGTGGACTTGACGCAGGCGCAGGCCCGGAAGGGCGGCAGGACGCTCCAGCCATCGTCGCAGGTGAAGTTGCCCTCCTCATCCCGCTCCCAAAGGCTGGTGATGTTGCCTCCGGCCATAGCCCGGGCCTCGGAGGCGTCTTCATCCAGGACGGTGCGGGTCATGCCCATGGGCCCGAAGACCCGATCCTTCAAAAACTGCTCCAACGGATAGCCCGCCGCCTGATCCACCACATAGGAGAGGATGGCGTAGCCCTCGTTGGAATAGCTCATATAAAGGCCCGGCTCGCCCAGGGTGGGGTAGCGGCCCTCGGAGATATAATCCACCACCTGCTGGATGGTGTTCATCTGATTGGGGGCGGTGGCCCGCATGGCGCGGGTCCAGTCGGTCTCCGCCCGCTGGGTGCTGTTCAGAGCGATGGACCACTCCAGCGGCTCCATGGGCGGAATGCCGGCAGTGTGGGTGGCCAGATGATGCAGGGTCACATTGTCGGCGGGGATACCCTTCATGCGGAAGGTAGGGAAATATTTGGTGACGGGATCGCTGAAGGAGCACTTGCCCTCCGTGGCCAGGATGCACAGAGCCAGCGTGGCGGTAGATTTGCTCATGGAGGCGATGCCCATCACGGTGTGCTCGTTCAGGGGCATGCCCTTGTCGTTGGCGACGCCATAGCCCTTTTCAAAGATGACGCCCTCGGGTCCGCGGACGCAGACGGAAACGCCGGGGAGCTTTTTCTTTTGGATGCGGGCGCTCAGCGCGGCGTCCAGCGCGTTCAGATCATACTTCATAGCAGTGGTCTCCTCTGGAAAAGTAAGAATAATTGCCTTTATGATAGCAAAATCCCGGTTTTTTTGCAAGGCTTCCGCCATGCTTTTGCAGAAAAATGCAGAAAAACGGCTGCAGCCTCATTGTTTCCGGCGGCTGGCCAGGGCTTCCTTCCACAGGGCGGGATGGAACAGGATCAGCACGGGGAACAGCTCCAGCCGCCCCGCCAGCATATCGAAGATCAGGACCCACTTGGAAAAGCCCGCCAGTCCGCCGAAGTTTGCGGCGGGGCCGACGGCGTTGAGGCCCGGGCCGATGTTGTTCAGCGTGGCCAGAACGGCGGTGAAGCAGGTGCCAAGATCCTGCCCCTCCAGGCTCACCAGAAAGACCGACGCCACATAGATCAGCATGAAGGTGATGAAATACACGTTGGTGGAGCGCACCACCTCGTGCTCGATGGGCTTGCCGTCCATGCGGACCTTTTTGACGCTCTTTGGGTGGATATAGGAGCCAAGCTCCTTCTTGATGGACTTTACCAGAATCACCAGGCGGGAGACCTTGAAGCCGCCGCCGGTGCTGCCGGCGCAGGCCCCCACAAACATCAAAAGCACCATGGTCAGCCGGGCCGTCTGGGGCCAGAGGTTAAAGTCCGTGCTGCAGTAGCCGGTGGAGCTGACCACCGACGCCACCTGAAAGACCGTTTTGGTCAGCGCGTCAAACACGCCGGCGCAGCTCTTGAGGATGGTGCAGAAGATCACCAGAATGGCCGCGCCTACGATGCCGAAAAAGCAGTGGACCTCCTCCATGGAGAGGGCCTCCCGGAAGCGGCGCAGCAGCAGCAGGTAATAGGCGTTGAAATTGACGGCGAACAGCAGCATGAAGATGGCCACCACCCACTGGATATAGGGCGAATAGCTGGCCATACTGTCGTTTTTCAGGCCGAAGCCGCCGGTGCCGGCGGTGGCCATGCTGGTGCAGATGGCTTCAAAGGTGGGCATCCGCCCCAGCAGGAGCAGCAAAAGCTCCAGCGCCGTCATGCCGATATAGATCAGGTAGAGGATCCGCGCCGTGGCCCGGACCTTTGGCACCAGCTTGCCCACGGAGGGGCCGGGGGATTCCGCCCGCATCAGGTTCATGTGATAGCCGCCGTTCAGCGGCACCACCGCCAGCAGAAACACCAGCACGCCCATGCCGCCGATCCAGTGGGTCAGGCTGCGCCACAGCAGGGCGCAATGGCTCAGGGCCTCCACGTCGGAGAGGACGCTGGCGCCGGTGGTGGTAAAGCCGGAGACCGTCTCAAACAGCGCGTCGGTAAAGCCGGGGATCTCCCCGGTAAGATACAGGGGCAGACAGCCCACAAGGCTCATGAGCATCCAGCTCAGCGCCGTGCTGACGCAGCCCTCCTTCAGATAAAAGACCGTGCTGGCGGGCTTTTTGGAGATCAGCAGAAGGCCCAGAAGCGCCGCGCCCACGCCCACGGCCAGATAGGTCCAGCCCTGGGCCTCTCCATACCAGAGGGCCGCTGCGCAGACGGTGAGCATCAGAAGGCCCTCCACCGTCAGCACACAGCCTAAAATATAACGGATGATCGAACGGTTCATAAGGCTCCTCCGCGGCTCACGCCAGAATATCCCGCAGGTCGTTGAGGCCCCGGTGGGTGGTAACGATCATCACGGTGTCGCCCGGCTGGATGCAGTCCCGGCCGCCGGGGATGATGACCCTGCCGCCCCGGTAAATGCAGCAGACCAGCAGGCCCTCCTTCAGGGGAAGCTCCTGCAGGGTGACGCCCGTGACCTCGGAGCCGGCCCGAACATAAAACTCGATGGCCTCCGCCCGATGGCCGAACATATGGTAAAGGCTCTCGATATTGTTGTTGTCCATGGAGTCCTTCTTGGCGCGGACGTAGCGGACGATGGCCTCCGCCGTGATATACTTGGGATAGACCACGGAGCCCAGATCCAGGCTATTGATGACCTCGTTGAAGGTGATCCGGTTGATCTTGGTGATGACCTTGGCCTGAGAGACCCTTCTGGCGTAAAGCGTCAGCAGGATGTTTTCCTCGTCGATGCCCGTCAGCGCCACCACCGATTCCGCGTAGGCGATGCCCTCCTCCCGGAGCAGATCCTCGTTGGTGCCGTCGCCGTTGATGATCACGGCCCGGGGCAGCAGGATGCTCAGCTCCTCGCAGCGGGCCCGGTCGTTTTCGATGATCTTCACGTCGATGCCCATGCTCAAAAGCTGGGAGGCCAGATAATAGGCGGACTTTCCGCCGCCGATGATCAGCGTGTTGCGGACGGCGTTGGTCTTGAAGCCGATGTCCGTCAGGAATTTCTTGCTCACCGCCCGGGAGGCGGCGAAGGAGACGATGTCTCCCGCCCGGATGTCAAAGCCGCCGCCGGGGATGGTCACCTTTCCCTCCCGCTCCACGGCGCAGATCAGGATGTCCTGGGAGATCTCCCGGCCCAGCCGGGCCAGCGTCATGCCGCAGAGACGGTTGCCCTCGGGGATCTTGATCTTGATCATCTCCGCCTGTCCGTGGGCAAAGGAATCCACCTCCAGCGCCGTGGGCATCAGCAGGATGCGGGCCGCCTCCGTGGCGGATTCCATCTCGGGATTGATGATCATGGCAAGGCCCAGCTTCTCCCGCAGGTAGCTGACCTCCCGGCTGTAGTCCGGCGTGCGCACCCGGGCAATGGCGGCGCAGTCTGCCGCCTGCTTGGCCACGGTGCAGCACAAAAGGTTCAGCTCATCGGAGCCGGTGACGGCAATGAGCAGATCCGCCTCCCGCACGCCGGCCTCCTTCTGCACGCTGTAGCTGGCGCCGTTTCCCGCAAAGCCCATCACGTCATACTGGTCGGCCATGCTCTGCACCAGCGCGGCGTTTTTGTCCACTACGGTGATGTCGTGGCCCTCCTGGCTCAGCTGCTCCACCAGCGTTGCGCCCACCTTGCCGCAGCCAACGATAATGATCTTCAGGCCCTTGGGGGCCTCTTTTCTGCTTTCAAACATACCTGTCCTGTCCTTCTGTCGGGCAGAGCCGCCCGGCGTCGTCCTGTTTCTCTTTCGTTCCCCCGCATGGGATGTAAATCCACTATAGCACTTTTCCTCCGGTTTTGCACCTGATTTTTCTATTTTTGCCGATTCTTAAGGTTTTTCCGCAAAAACGCCGGTTATTGACATTTTCCGGTCCGTCAGGTATAATGAGTTAGTTTCAAATTTTGAACTTTTTTTCGTGACAGGAGGCGCTATTCTTGTTCCGTTGTGTGATCCAATGCTATGAGAGCTTCCGCCTGCTGAGCTATCAGGGCCTGTTTCGTCTCCTGCGGGAGCGGGACGGCAGTCTCAGCGCCTCGGAGGCCTATGCCGTGGATGTGATCTATCTGCTCCGCGGCCCCACCGTCAAGCAGTTTGCCGACTGCATCGGCATCTCCCAGCCAAACGCTACCTATAAGGTGAACAACCTGATCCAGAAGGGCTATATCCGCAAAACGCCCTCCCCGGAGGATCGGCGGGAGGCCCATCTTCATGTGACTGAAAAGTTCATGCGCTACTGCACCGAGAGCGACGGGGCGCTGGCCCGGGCGGTGCGGTCGCTGAAGGAGCGGTTCAGCCTGGAGGAGCTTCATGCCTTCGCCCGGGTGCTGCAGACGCTCACCGAGCTCATCAGCAAAGCAGAAAAGCCCCGCAGGGCAGAATTGGGGGAAAACGCATGAAACAGCAAAAGCGCCGCTTTGGCGACCGGAAGGACGGAACGCTCCTTCGGGATCTGGACGGGATGCACTTCATCACGCCGCTGATCTATCCCAACCGCTGCGACAATGAGGCCTATATCTCCGAGCGCATCGATCTGGAACCGGTGAAGGCCTTTCTGGCGCAGAAAAACGCCCAGCCCTCGGATTTTCCCTACACCATGTTCCATGTGATCCTGGCGGCCCTGATCAAGACCGTGACCCTGCGGCCCAAGCTCAACCGCTTTATCGCCAATAAAAACTTTTACCAGCGCCGGGAGGTCTCTGCGGCCTTCGTGGTGAAAAAGCTCTTTTCCGACGACGCCGGTGAGGCGCTGGCCGTGGTCCATGCCAAGGACGAGAGCACCATCACCAGCCTGCACGAGGATATTTTCCGGCAGGTCAGCTCCTGCCGCTCCGACAAGGTGGACGCCTCCACCGACAGCATGAACTTCTTCAACCGGATGCCCCGGTTCCTGGGCAAGTTCCTGGTCTGGATCCTGACCCGGCTGGACGTTCACGGCTGGATCCCCGCCTCCATCATCGAGACGGATCCCTATTACTGCACCATGGTGCTCTCCAACCTGGGCTCCATCCGCCTGCGCTCCGGCTATCATCATCTCACCAACTGGGGGACCTGCTCCCTCTTCTGCATCATCGGCGAGAAAAAGATGACCCCCGTCTTCCAGCCCGACGGGACCTATGAGATGCGGGAGACGCTGGATCTGGGCCTCACCATCGATGAGCGCCTGGCCGACGGCTATTACTATTCCAAATCCATCCGCCTGCTGAAGCATCTTCTGGAGCATCCGGAGCTGCTGGAGCTGCCTGCGGCGCAGCCGGTGGAGTTCGAAGACAAAAAAGACAAGAAAAAGGTGTAATGCAAATGAGTGAAGCAGCAAGCGTCAGAATGCCCTGGCTCAAGAGCCTTGGCGACATCCCCTCCCATCTGGAGTATTTTGATGGCACTATGTTCGAGGCGGTGGAGCGCATCGCGCAGAAATACCCCGACTATGTGGCTTATGATTTTATGGGCCGCAGCACCACCTACCGGGATTTTGTCCAGCAGATCGAGCTGTGCGCCCGTTCGCTGAAGGCCATCGGCATCCGCTCCGGCGACCGGGTCACCATCTGCCTGCCCAACTGCCCCCAGGCCGCCATCATGTTCTATGCGGTGAATCTGGTGGGCGCGGTGTGCAACATGGTGCATCCCCTGTCCTCCGAGCGGGAGATCGAGTTTTTCCTGAAGGAATCCGGCTCCATCGCCGCCATCACGCTGGATCAGTTCTACCACAAGTTTGAGGCCATCCGGCAGAATGTGGACCTGAGCAACATCATCATCGCCTCCATCAAGGACGCCCTTTCCCAGCCCCTGAAGGCGGGCTATATGCTCACCGAGGGCCGCAAGATCCGCAAGATCCCCGACGATGCCCCCGTCCTCCGCTGGAAGGATTTCCTCCGCATGGGCAAGCGCTACCACTGGAAATACCGGGTGGAAAAGGCGGACACGGAGGCCGCCGTCATCCTCTATTCCGGCGGCACCACCGGCACCACCAAGGGCATCCTGCTGTCCAACCGCAATTTCAACGCCCTGGGCCAGCAGATCATCGCCACCAACCCCATGTTCCGCCCCGGCGACAAGATGCTGGCCGTCATGCCCATGTTCCACGGCTTCGGTCTGGGCGTCTCCATCCATTCCATGCTGGCCAACGGCGGAAGATGCGTGCTGGTGCCCCGGTTCACGGCGGAGAGCTATGCCAAGCTGCTGGTGAAGCACAAGTGCAACTTTATCGCCGGCGTGCCCACCCTGTATGAGGCCCTGCTGCGCCTGCCCCGGATGGAATCGGCCGATCTTTCCTTCCTGAAGGGCGTTTTCTCCGGCGGCGACAGCCTTTCCGTGGAGCTGAAAAAGCGCTTTGATAAGTTCCTCTACGATCACCACGCCTCCATCCAGGTCCGCGAGGGCTACGGCACAACCGAGTGCGTCACCGCCTCCTGCCTGACGCCGCCCACGGTCTATAAGGAAGGCTCCATCGGCCTGCCCTTCCCGGATACCTATTACAATATCGTCAAGCCCGGCACCCAGGAGGACCTTCCCTTCGGCGAGGAGGGCGAGATCTGCATCGCCGGCCCCACGCTGATGATGGAATACATCAACCACCCGGAGGAGACCGCCCAGACCCTGCAGGTCCATCCCGACGGGCTTACCTGGCTGCACACCGGCGACCTGGGCAAGATGGACGATGAGGGCTTCGTCTATTTCCGCCAGCGGATCAAGCGCATGATCATCACCTCCGGCTACAACGTTTATCCCTCCCAGCTGGAAAACATTCTGGACGCCCACGCGCTGGTGCAGATGAGCTGCGTCATCGGCGTGCCCGATCCCTATAAGATGCAGAAGGTCAAGGCCTTCGTCATGCTCAAGCCCGGCGAGCAGCCCTCGGAGGAAAACAAGCGGATCCTGCTGGATTACTGCAAAAAGAACATCGCCAAATACGCCCTCCCCTACGACATCGAGTTCCGCGAGGCCCTGCCCAAGACGCGCGTGGGCAAGGTGGCCTACCGGGAGCTGGAAGCCGAAGAGCTGGCAAAGCTCGAAGCGGAAAAGAAATAAGCCGGCTTCCCTTCGCCGCAAGTGCGGCGCAATGCCGCAGGGAGCCGGAATCTCCGGCGACCCTCCCCCCTTGCCTCCCTCTGACGAGGGAGGTGGCAAGCCCGGAGGGCTTGACGGAGGGAGAGATACGCCGGACCTGCTGCGAAGCGGGGTTCTCAGAGGAACCTGGCTGCGAGTTCTCTCCCTCAGTCGCCTGCGGCGACAGCTCCCTCGTCAGNNTTAGATATTAGATATTAGACGTTAGATGAATGTGTGCTTCGCACGAAATATAAAAAATCAAAATAAATTTAGCGAAGATAAAATAAGATGATACACCTGGCTCCCTCGTCAGAGGGAGCCAAGGGACTGGGAGGTGCCTGCGGACAGACCCCTCAGAGGGAGCCAAGGGGCTGGGATAGGGTCTTTTGCCCAGCATTCTCTGAGACCGCGAACGGGGGGTTCCGGGGGGCATTTCGCCCTTGGTGTAATGGCCCCCCGGCGGCCTTTC
>DHMK01000008.1:0-5964 GCA_002405755.1 Clostridiales bacterium UBA4644 | reverse complement strand
CTTTCCGCCGGTGGAAAGTGGACTTCGCTCTCCGCGCCCGCAGGCGCGGACGCTTTCCCGGCGGCGGGGGCGCTTTGCCGCGCCCTGTTTTTCCTTTCCTTTTGCCGGAAACGACAAAATTCAACATTTTTCCGTTGACTTGCCGGAAAAAAGCACCTATAATCAGGTGGTAAAAAACCCGTACCTTTCCGGAAGGAGGAGCCATATGACCCCCATTGATGTGACGAATAAGACCTTTGAAGCCGAAGTCCTGCAGTGCGTCCAGCCGGTGCTGGTGGATTTTTGGGCGGCCTGGTGCGGCCCCTGCAAGCTGCAGGCCCCCATCGTGGACGAGCTTTGCGAGACCCGGTCGGATATCAAGGTCTGCAAGGTGAATGTAGACGAGCAGTTTGAGCTGGCCATCCGCTATCAGGTCAACAGCATCCCCACGCTGATGATCTTCGATCAGGGCAAGCTCTGCCGCAAGGCCGTTGGCCTGCGGGAAAAGGCGGAGATCGAGCAGCTTCTGGAGGAGGTCGTCCGTGAGCATCCGGCTGAATGACGACGCGGCCTATGTAGCCACCCTGCGGGAGGGCCTGCGCCGCAAGGACGGGCATTGCCCCTGCCGGCTGGAGCGGACGGCGGAGACCCGCTGCCCCTGCAAGGAGTTTCGCCAGCAGATGGCCGACCCGGACTTTGAGGGCTGGTGCCACTGCCGCCTTTATTACAAAAGCAAGGATTGAAGCAGGAGCGGGCGTGTCCGATCCTGAAAAAAGCGCTGTCCCGGCGAGCCTGTCCGGACAGCGTTCTTTTTTTGCGCAAAAAATCCCCGGCGGCTTTGCCGCCGGGGGGGTGTGTTATCTGGTGCGCCGCGAAGCGCAAAGAATTAGTACTTAACGACAGGATTATTGTTGTCGACAAAGCCCTTCGTCGCGTCGCTGTAGACTTTATAATAATTCACGGTCTCACCATTAAAGGTGTTATCACTGAAGTTCAGAGTGTACTTGGAGAAATCATTATTATTAGTATCCTGAAGCAGGACAAAGACGTTTCCCCAGGAGTTCACAATATCCACGGTGTTATTCTTGATCTCAAAGGTCGCGGTCGTGCTTTCAGCATAGTTGGACAGGCGGATGGCGTTGCTGACCTTCTCGAAAACATTGTTCTCGATGGTGACGGTGGCGCCTTCTGCAACTCTGTAAATACTGATCGCGTTATTGCCGATGTTTTTGAAGGTATTATTCGCAATGACGCTGCCATCGCCCAGAAGCTCCGTCTTGTCCTGACCAAACTCCACGCCGTTGTAGTTATTGGTCACGGTGTTGCCGGTGAACACGACCTTGCCGGAAACAGGCAGAGACACCGCGGTATGGCTGCCCTTGTCTCCCGTTTCCGCAGTGATCACGGAATTGGTGATGGTAACATCCTTCACGCCGGAGTTAGCAACAAGTGCGGGCGTTTTCGCAGCCTTATATTCGATGTTGGCCGCATTCAGCGTCACGCCGTCGCTGGCAATGGTCACAGGCGCGGTGGCGGTCAGGTTGTGGATGGTCACAGGCTTGCTGATCGTCAGCGCATCATTCACCGTGCCGTTCACGGTAATGACGGCGTTGTCCGCCAGCGTGGGCAGCGTTTCGGCGAGCTTGTCAGCTTCCACCTCGGGATAAGTCGCGTCCTTATCGTACTGATCGCTGATGCTGTCCTTCTCATAAGTATACTGCGTGGCTACGACGGTAATGCCGATGCCATCCAGAGAAAGATTTTGATACTCGTTTCCCGCTTCTTCTTTCATATGAGCACTGATTGTAAATGCAATAAAATAATCGTGACGATCGTTGGCAGGAGGCAAACGAAACTCATGCGTTGTGAACTCATCCAACGGCTCATTCTCGCCATACTGGTGACTAAAATCTATGTCAACTGAACCGGTATCCGGATCGATATTCCAAGCACGATACTTGACAGAAAATTCAAGAGCATCAAGCAACTTGAGATCACCCTTGAAGCCGTTTACCGCAAACTTGCACTTCAAAGCCAGATTGCCCTGGTTGCTTGCAAAAAGTTCCGGCAACTCATAAGTACAGCCTGGCTCCCAAAAAATATCGGTACGACCGTCTTTTGCAACAAACTGCATGGTTTGTCCTTCGACTGAATCATACTTATTCGTATTTGTGTTCCAAGTTGCAAGAAGAATGTCCAGATTACCCGCCTGGATCTTATTGACCCCCGTCGTCGCCGTATCGGTGAACCAGGCGAAGGTGGAGCCCACCAGCATGGCGAAGCAGATGAGCAGGGAGGTGAAGCTCAAAAGCAGCGCACTCTTTTTGCTTTTCATGTGTTTTTTCTCCTTTACTATTATAAATATTATGTCATCGGCAAAAGCCGGTCACATTCGGAGAGCGCATTTCTGCGCTCTTTCCGTGGGAGCGCAGAAAAAGGCCATGGCCTTTGGCAGCCTTCGCTGCATTGCCATTTTATCACGCTCCGCCAACGATTGCAAGCGCGCGCCTAAAAAAAATCTCCGGAATATGAAAAAACATCCGGGAAAGATCCCGGATGCTCTTGTGAACTATGCCTTATTTTCCGCTGAGCCAGGCGTGGATGGAGGCCGCGCCCTGCTTGCCCGCGCCCATGGCCAGGATCACCGTTGCCGCGCCGGTAACGGCGTCGCCGCCGGCATAAACGCCCGCGCGGCTGGTGAGCGCGTCTTCATTCACGATGATGCCGCCGCGCTGGTTGACCTCCAGCCCGTGGGTGGTGTTTTTGATCAGGGGGTTGGGGCTGGTGCCCAGGGCCATGATGACGCAGTCCGTTTCCAGCTCAAACAGGCTGTCCGGAATGGCCACGGGACGGCGGCGGCCCCGCTCGTCCGGCTCGCCCAGCTCCATCCTTTCGCAGCGCATGCCGCAGACGGTGTTGTTTTTGGGATCCCGGCGGTCGTCGGGATTATGATAGCCCAGGATCTCCACCGGATTGGTGAGGGTATGGAACACAACGCCCTCCTCCTTGGCGTGCTCCACCTCCTCCGCCCGGGCGGGCAGCTCCTTTTCGGAGCGGCGGTAGACCACCGTCACCTCCGCGCCCAGACGGCGGGCGCAGCGGGCCGCATCCATAGCCACGTTGCCGCCGCCCACCACGGCGACCCTCTGACCGTGCTGGATGGGCGTGTCGGAATCGGGCAGATAGGCCTTCATCAGGTTGATGCGGGTGAGGAATTCATTGGCGGAATAAACGCCCTTCAGGTTTTCCCCGGGGATGTCCATAAACTTGGGCAGGCCCGCGCCGGAGCCGATGAACACGGCCTCGAAGCCCATCTCGCCCATCAGCTCGTCCACGGTGACCGTTTTGCCCACCACGGTGTTGGTGCAGATCTCCACGCCCAGAGCCTTCAGCCCGTCCACCTCCTGCTGGACGATGGCCTTGGGCAGGCGGAACTCGGGGATGCCGTAGACCAAAACGCCGCCGGCCTTGTGCAGGGCCTCAAACACCGTCACGGCGTAGCCCAGCTTGGCCAGATCGCCGGCGCAGGTCAGGCCCGCGGGGCCGGAGCCGATGATGGCCACCTTATGTCCGTTGGACGCGGGCTTTGCCGGGGCCTCGGCGGCGTTGGCATTGTGCCAGTCGGCCACGAAGCGCTCCAGCCGGCCGATGGCCACCGGCTCATCCACCTTGCCGCGGACGCAGTATTTTTCACACTGATTTTCCTGGGGACACACCCGTCCGCAGACGGCGGGCAGGCTGGAGGTCTGGTGCAGCACCTGATAGGCCCCCTCAAAATCCCCCTCGGCCACCTTGGCCACAAAGGCGGGGATGCGGATCTGCACGGGGCAGCCGGCCCGGCAGGGCATGGCGGTGCAGCCCATGCAGCGGGTGGCCTCCTCCATGGCCATTTCCCGGGTATAGCCCAGCGTCACCTCGTCAAAATTGCGGCTGCGCACCGCAGGCTCCTGGGCGGGCATCTCGTGGCGGTGCATCTTCATGTCGGCCATGTTCACCGCACCTCCTTCTGAAACAGATTGCAGGTCTCCTCATAGGCGTGGCGCTCAAAGGCCTGATAAACGGAGCCGCGGGACATGGTCTCGTCAAAGTCCACCAGCGCGCCGTCAAACTCCGGGCCGTCCACGCAGGCGAACCGGGTCTTTCCGCCAACGGTCAGGCGGCAGCCGCCGCACATGCCCGTACCGTCCACCATGATGGGGTTCATGGAGACGACGGTCTTCAGGCCGTATTTCAGCGCGGTCTGAACGGTGAATTTCATCATGATCAGCGGGCCGATGGCGATGACCTGATCATATTGATTTCCCGCCTGGATCAGCGCCTCCAGCGCGTTGGTCACCAGGCCCTTTTCGCCGTAGGAGCCGTCGTCGGTCATCAGCTTCAGCTCGTCGGAGCAGGCGCGGAAGTCGTCCTCCAGGATCACCAGATCTCTGGTGCGGAAGCCCACGATGGAATGGACCTCACAGCCCTGCTCATGGAGCTTCTGCGCCACCGGCAGCGCAATGGCGCAGCCCACGCCGCCGCCCACCACGGCAACCTTCTTCAGGCCCTCGGTATGGGTGGCGTTGCCCAGCGGGCCGACAAAATCCTGGATCATTTCGCCCTCTGCCTTGTGGTTCAGCTTGGCGGTGGTGGCCCCCACCACCTGGAAGATGACGGTGACCGTGCCCTTTTCCCGGTCATATCCGGCGATGGTGAGAGGGATCCGTTCTCCGTTTTCGTCCACCCGCAGGATGATGAACTGGCCGGGCTGGGCCTTGTGGGCTACCATCGGCGCTTCGATCTCCATCAGGGCGACGGTAGGATTCAGGATCTTTTTTGTTATGATACGGTACATTCGCTACCAGCCTTTCCTGAGCCTCCATGGGGAGCCTCGTTTTGTTTGTCTCTTTTTCAACATAAACATAGTCAGCATTTTCAGTATAACATCCCGGCACAGGAAGTCAATCTATTTTTTCGAGCTTTGCCAATTTTTTAACAGCGATAGCAAAAAACCAGGCCAAAGGCCGTTTCCGCCCGGAATCTTGGCCGGTTGGGCGAAAAACAGCAAAGTATCTTATGTTCTCACGGTTTTTTGTTGCATATGGCGGCTCTTCCCTGTATACTATAATCAAAATATCGTGCGCAGCACGAAAAGGAGGTCTCTTTATGGAAAACCAAAGCTTTCTTCAGGGAAAGACCCTGCTCCTCACCGGCGGCGGCCGGGCCACGCTGGAAAACGGCGACTGCGGCTCCATCGGCTACGGCATCGCCACGGCCTACGCCAAGGAGGGCGCCAATCTGGTGATCACCGGCCGCAATGTGCAGAAGCTTCAGGACGCCAGGGAGGAGCTGGAGCAGCTCTACGGCATCCGGGTGCTGCCGGTGCAGGCCGACGTTGCCGCCGGGGCCGACAACGAAGCCGTCACCCAAAACGTCGTCCGCCAGGCCATGGAGGCCTTTGGCCGCATCGACGTGCTCATCAACAACGCCCAGGCCTCCGCCTCCGGCGTGACGCTGGCGGAGCACACCACGGCCCAGTTTGACCTGGCCATCTATTCCGGCCTTTACGCAGCCTTTTATTATATGAAGGCCTGCTACCCCTATTTGGCCCAGACCCGGGGCACCGTCATCAACTTCGCCTCCGGCGCGGGCCTGTTCGGCAACTTTGGCCAGTGCGCCTACGCCGCCGCCAAGGAGGGCATCCGGGGCCTGAGCCGCGTGGCCGCCACGGAATGGGGCAAGGACGGCATCAACGTCAACGTGGTCTGCCCCCTGGCCTGGACGGCCCAGCTGGAGCGCTTTCAGAAGGCCTATCCCGACGCCTTCAAGGCCAATGTGAAAATGCCGCCCATGGGCCACTACGGCAACGTGGAAAAGGAGATCGGCCGGGTCTGCGTCCAGCTGGCCTCTCCGGACTTCAAGTATATGAGCGGCGAGACCATCACCCTGGAGGGCGGCATGGGCCTGCGGCCGTAATTGAATTATAAAGCTGATCTGCCGCCCGAC
>DHMK01000024.1 GCA_002405755.1 Clostridiales bacterium UBA4644 | reverse complement strand
TTCATTGTGCAGCATTTGAATCACCTCTGCTCAATTTTACACCTTTTGTCAAGAGACTGCACTATTTTTATGAACTGCTATATATACGAGAATTTGGCGCGCGGCAGGTCGGGGCCTATGATCCGTTCCGGCTCGTTCTCTGGGAAGATGCCGCAGAAGCGCTCATTTCTGAATATAGGAGGGATGATTATGAATCGATTTGAATTGCAGCGTGTGGAGGAAGTTGGAGCTGCCGGCGGCTGGGTTTCACCGCTGAGTCAAGAGGACAGGGATTACTTCGCATATCTGCGCAAGGTCTTCAAGCGCTATAACATCACCCCGTCCAAGGCAACACGTCTGGAATATGATTTCGTTATCCGCGTGGCGGAAAGCGAGTTTTATCTGCAAAAAGCAAACGCCTGACACTGTCAGAAAGGGAGCGCGTTATGGATACACTGCAAGCCAGAATCGTGCAGCTTGAACAGGAAAACGCGGCGCTGCGGGCGCTGCTCAAGAAGCACGGGATCGCGTATCCGGAGACAACTGAAAATCAAATATCCGCGGCTGCCGATCAGGGCAGCCGTATGCTCCCAAACGAGGCCACCCCGCAGATGGCCTCGTTTTTCTATTCCCATTTCAGAGGCCGCAAAGACGTTTACAGCGTCCGCAGCCGCCCAAAAGACGGAAAAACGGGATGTTTTCCGGTCTGCGATCCAAACTGCCCGCCGCGCGGGCAGTTTGGGGCTTTGCGTGGGGGGGCGAGAGTGCAAAAAAGTGCGCAGAAACAGAGCGTTATTGCGAGGCAGCAGTTTGGGCTGCATCGGGGCGGGCGGACAGGACCTGCTGCACTTGATGCCGCGGCAGGAACACGGTCAGCCAGCACACGAGCATGGAGGTCAGGCCGCAGATGGTCATGCAGAGCCGGTAGTCCAGGACCTCCCCCAGAGCGCCGATGGCCAGCGACAGCATCGCGCCCGCCGCCGTGCAGAGCACGGATTCATAGGCGTTGAGCCGGGCCCGCAGCCGGTCGGGGATATAGCGCTGCACGGCCGCCTGGCGGATGGTGGCGCTCTGGATCCCCAGAAAGCCGCAGGCGGCCCGGTTCACCAGCATCAGGGGATACGGCAGCCACAGAAGACAGGCGCCCATCAGCTCATAGGTCTGATACACCCCGAACAGGAAGCCGAACCGCTTTCGCTCCGGCAGGGAGAAGCGGTAACGGACGGCGCTGCCGATGGTGCGCCCGGCAAACTCCACCACGGAGAAAAGGGAATACATCGCGGTGGTGAACCCCTGCGCCGCGCGGAAGAAGGCAATGAGCAGGGGAGAGTAGCCCATGCCCATGCCGTTGGTGACGGCCATATACACGTAGAGGCTGTGCAGGCCGCGTTCCTGCCCCAGATAAGCGGCGGCCTCCCGCACGTCCCGCCACCAGGTCTTCGGGGAAAGCTGCGCTCCCTGCTCCCGGCAGCGCTCCTGAACCCGGATGCGGTTTTCGATGAGGGCGGCCAGCACCGACAGCATAGCCTGGATCAGCAGCAGCCGCCCCACGCCCAGCGTATCATACAGCAGCGCTGCCAGCGGCATCATCAAAACCTTCAAAATGGGGTAGAGCATGGCGGAGACGGTGTAGGCCCGTTCCTCCTGCCCCTCCGGCAGCAGCAGAGGGTAAAAGCTGTTGTAGGCCAGCTCGTCGAAGGCGCCGAGGCACGAAACCAGCAGAGAAAAGCCCAGATAGGCGGTATAGGAGAAAGCGCGGTGCAGCAAAAACAGCCCCGCTCCGGCGTAGCACACGCCGTTGAGCAGATCGCCCCACACCAGAAACGGCTTGCGCGGCAGACGGTCCATCATGGGGGCGATGAGCAGCGGCAGCAGCGCCATGGGAACCAGCTGAATGGCAGCCGCCAGTGCCGCGGCCAGCGTGCTGCCCGTCTCGTCAAAGACCAGAAAGGACAGGGCAAACTGGCTGATGATGCCGCCGGCAGCGCCCAGCGTCGTGGCGGCGGTGATGCGGGTAAAGTCCCGCGTCCAGAGCGTTTGTTTCATGACATCCACCTCACTGCCATGATTATCGCATAGCCGCTTACAAAAGAAAAGTGGGTCATCATGGGAAAGATCTTCCCGTGATGACCCGCTTAAATCGGTAAAATTGCTATTTTGCAGGAAACTCCTCCAACAGGCGGCACGCCTGCCGGTACTGGCGGTTGGCCTTGTACCACGCCAGCACCCACGGCAGGTGGAACCGGGTAAAGCCCATGGGGTACGTGTCCCGCAGGCGCTGGAAGCAGTCCAGAAGCTGCGCGCCATAGGCGCTGTCGTGGAGGTAGTCCGGGTGCTCCAGTCGATGGCGCACCAGCGCCAGCATTTGCCGTTCCGTCTCCCCGGAGGCCAGCGGCGCTGCCTGCTGGACAGCCGCCAGCGCCTGCTCCTGTTGCCCCAGCTGCTCGCGGCAAATGGCAAGCTTGTGCAGGTCCAGCGAGCCGGGGTGCGGGAGGGAAGAAAAGTAAGGCAGTGCCTTTTCGGGGTGGCCCAGTTCCAGTTGGGTGGCAGCAACGTTGTAGCGGAGGGAGGCCAGACTGTCAGCGTTACCCAGGGCCTCTGCCAGACGCTCCGCCACGGCGAAGTGGGCCAGCATCTCCTCCATGCGGCCCAGATCCGAGTAGTAGTTCCCATCCACAGGCGGCAGGACAGCATCAGGTGGGGGATACCCGGCGTCTGCCGCCGAGCGGCAGGCATCCCGCAGTACCTCGATGGCGACGGTGTACTCACCACCAACGTAAAGGGCCTTTCCGCGGAGCGCAGCCAGCAGCGGCTCCAGCCGCACCGCCTCCTCCCATCGGCCCTGCAGACCGCGCTGCAGCGCCAGCTGCCGGGTGGAGAGAAAAGGTTCCCATTCCTCCGGCAGAGGACGCAGTTCATCTTCATAAAAGGCCGCCAACAGCAGGGCGTCCGCCGCCAGCGGACTGCAGGCGAGGACCTCCTGCCGGGGCTGCACCAGCCGCTCATAGCAGGCGGCAAAGTCCGGGCTGCCGGAGAGCAGGGCCTTCCAGCATGGTTCCAGACGCTCCGGTTCCGGCGTCCAGACCAGGCCCAACCGGCGCAGCAGAAGCTCCGTCACCTCCGGAGAAGGCGCTGCCTTGCCCTGCTCGATCTTGGATAGGTAGGAGGGCGCACAGATGCCCCGGCACAGGCCCTCCTGACTCCAATCGAGCCGGAGCCGGGCCTGCCGGATCAGCAGCCCGGCAATGCCGCCGCCGCTCATCATAAATCCTGGCCGATCTGCCGGGAAACGCCCAGCCCCGCAGCAGCCTCCGCCCACGTCAGTTTTTCAGCAAATGTCATGATTTCTCCCCGGTTTTTTGAGAATTTAAGAGAAAACCGGTGAAAATCTCTCGATTTTCACCGGTTTGGTGGAGCTAGTGGCCGGAC
>DHMK01000015.1 GCA_002405755.1 Clostridiales bacterium UBA4644 | reverse complement strand
TGCTTTGGATTATGCCATACCGGCGGTGATGATGGCCATCTTGTAAACCTCGTCGGCGTTGCAGCCGCGGGACAGGTCGTTGATGGGGGCGTTCAGGCCCAGCAGGATGGGGCCGTAGGCATCGTAGCCGCCCAGACGCTGGGCGATCTTATAGCCGATATTGCCGGCCTCGATCAGGGGGAAGATAAAGGTGTTGGCATAGCCGGCCACCTTGCTGCCCGGGAACTTCAGCTGGCCCACCGTGGGGGAGACGGCGGCGTCAAACTGCATCTCGCCGTCGATGGCCAGCTCGGGGGCCTGCTCCTTGGCGATGGCCGTGGCGTCGCGGCTCAGCTGGACGGTGCCGCCCTTGCCGGAGCCCTTGGTGGAGAAGCTCAGCATGGCGACCTTGGGGTCGATGTCGAAGACCTTGGCGCAGTGGGCGCATTCCACGGCCACCTCCGCCAGCTTCTGGGCGGCGGTGAAGGTCACGTTGCCCTCTTTATCCACGGTATCCTGATAGTCGATATTGACGGCGCAGTCGCCCATGCAGATGGTGCGCAGCTCCTCGGGGCCGCAGTCCCGGTTCAGGATGAAGCAGGAGGACACCAGATGCGCGCCCTTCTTGGTTTTGACCAGCTGCAGTGCGGGACGGATGGTATCCGCGGTGGAATAGGTGGCGCCGCCCAGCAGGCAGTCGGCCTTGCCCAGCTTGACCAGCATGGTGCCGAAATAATTGCCCTTCAGCAGATTGGCGCGGCATTCCTCGGGGCTCATCTTGCCCTTGCGCAGCTCCACCATGGTCTGGACCATCTCGTCCATGCCCTCGTAGGCGGCAGGGTCCAGGATCTCCGCGCCATCGATGTTGAAGCCATCCTTGGCGGCGGCGGCCTTCACCTCGTCCACGGGACCCACCAGGATCACGCTCATGAGCTTTTCCTGGAGCAGACGGGAAGCGGCGCTGAGGATGCGGGCGTCCACGCCTTCGGTGAAGACGATGGTCTTGGGCTCGGCCTTGACTTTTTCGATCAGTTTCTGAAACATTGCAGTTCCCTCCCAATATAGATAAAATAAAAAGCAAATCGATCCTTTTATCCTCTGCCACTCTATCACAGATCGAAAAAAGATTCAAGAAGATTCAAAATTTTTTGCGTTTCCTCTTCCAGAAAGGCCAAAAAAGGAGTATGATACAGCAGTCAGATATTGAAACAAAGGAGCGAACGACTTATGGAACATCTGCGGACCACCCGTGCGGAGATCAATCTGGACAACCTGAAATATAACATCGGCGTGCTGCGGCAGGAGCTTGGCCCCGATGTGGAGCCCATGGCCATCATCAAGGCCGACGCTTACGGCCACGGCGCCGTGATGATGATGGGGTATATGATGAAATACGGCCTGCGCTATTTCGGCGTGGCGTCGCTGAACGAGGCGCTGGAGCTGCGCCGGGCCCACAAGGACGGGGAGATCCTGGTGCTGGGCCTTTCCCCCGATCATCTGCTCCATTACGGCGCGGAAAACAATATCATCCAGACCATCTGCTCCCTGCGGCAGGCCAAGCGCCTTTCCGAGGACTGCGGCCGGCTGGGCATCACCGGACGGATCAAGATCAAGGTGGATACCGGCATGCACCGGCTGGGCTTTGCCCCCACGGAGGAGAGCATGGACGTCGTGGCGGAGATCGCCAAGCTGCCCAACCTGAAGCTGGACGGCATCTTCAGCCACCTGGCGCTGGAGACCCACGACGACGATTACCGGCAGTGGGAGCGCTTCCAGCGGTTTATCGAGGGCTGCGAGAAGCGGGGCGTCACCTTCCCCCTGAAGAGCATCGACGACGGCATCGGCGCCATCCGCTATCCGGAGATGCGCTATAACATGGTCCGTCCCGGCTCCTTCTTCTATGGCTTCAATCCCCATATCCCCACGCTGCGGCCCGTGATGGAGCTGAAGAGCGAGATCGTTCATCTCCAGGTGCTGCCGGCGGGCGAGGGCATCGGCTACGGGCTGGACGACAAGGCGGATCATGACCGGGTCATCGCCACGCTGCCCTTCGGCTATGTGGACGGCGCGCCCCGGGCCCTTTCCCACTATCAGGGCTGGTGCGCCGTGAAGGATGTGAAGTGCCCCATCGTGGGCCTGATGTGCATGGATCAGGCCATGATCGACGTTTCCGACGTGCCTGATGTGCAGATCGGCGACGAGGTGGTGGTCTTCAGCCAGCAGCACAACGCCATGACCTATCCCGAGGGCGCAAGGATCACCAACTTTAACCGCAACGGTCTGCAGGCCGCCCTGGCCCGCCGCGTGCCCAAGGTGTATTTTGAAAACGGCAAAGAGGTCGCCTACCGGGATTATCTGTTCGACAAGGAATAAGCGCCGTCCGACGGCAGGCAACGGCCTGCGCGGAGCGCCGGGGACGGGGAAGCGCGCCGCTTGGCGCGGCCCCGTCCTTTGTCCCTGTCTGCCGAAAAAAGACTTGACATGAACCTGACTTCAGGTCGTATAATGAAAAAACGCGAAACAGCGAAAGGAGGGAACGATGCATGGAGCCGCAGGAAAAAAAGCCCAAGGGCAGCGCGCTGGGGATCTTCAAAAGTCCTTATGCGCGGCGCTTTCTGGGCAAGTATAAGTGGAGCTATCTGGTGGGCATCCTGATCCTGATCGTCATCGATCTGGTGCAGACGGACGTGCCCCTGATCATGGGCGACAGCATCAATATCATCAACGAGGTGGTCCTGGGAACGGGCACGCTGGCAGATCCCATGGGCGAGATCACCCGGCAGGTGCTCCGTCTGGCCGGCATCGCGGCGCTGGTCTTCGTAGGACGGATCGGCTGGCGCTGGTTCATCTTCGGCTCGGCCCGCAAGATCGAGCGGGATATGCGCAACGACCTGTATTCCCATCTGCAGACCCTTTCGGCCAGCTTTTTCCAGGAGCACAAGGCCGGCGAGGTCATGGCATATATGACCTCGGATATCGAGGCGGTGCGCATGGTGTTTGCCGTGACGGTGATGATGGGGCTGGACACGCTGGTCATCGGCGTCAGCACCCTTTACAAGATGATCACAAGGATCGATCTTCGCCTGAGCATCGTGGCGTTTATTCCGATGATTTTAGTTGCCGTGACAACTACCATTCTCGGCAACGAGATGCACCGGCGCTTTACCCGGAAGCAGGAGGCCTTTTCCGATCTTTCCGACTTCGTTCAGGAAAAGCTGGGCGGCATCAAGGTCATCAAGGCCTTCGTGCAGGAGCAGAAGGAATGGGCCGCCTTTGAAAAAGTCAATCAGGACACCAAGCAGGCCAATATCAAGGAGGCCAAGCTGCAGGCATTCATGTGGCCCTTTATGCGCATGGTGGCGGGCATCTCCATGGCGCTGGCCATCGCTTACGGCGGCTATATCGCCATTCTGGGCCGCATCGACGCGGGCCAGTTCTCCAGCTTTATCATGTTTTTGAACAGCCTGGTGTGGCCCATGGCGGCCATCGGCCGGATCATCAATATCATGACCCGGGGCAGCGCCTCCATGACCCGTCTGGAGACCATCCTCAACGCAAAGGCCGACATCTGCGACGGCCCCCAGGCCGTTTCTCTGGGCACGCCGGAGGGCACCGTGGAGGCCCGGCACCTGACCTTTGCCTATCCCGGCGAGGACAAGCCCGTGCTGGAGGATGTGAGCTTCCGGCTGGAAAAGGGCCAGACGCTGGGCATCGTTGGCCGCACAGGCTCCGGCAAGACCACGCTGGTGAACCTGCTGATGCGGGTCTTCGACCCGGCGGAGGACATGCTCTATGTGGGCGGGCGGGAGATCCACACCATCCCGCTACACGATCTGCGCGCCGCCTGCGGCTATGTGCCCCAGGATAACTTTCTGTTTTCCGATACCGTGGCGGCAAACATCGCCTTCGGCGACCGGAGCAAGACCCGGGCAGACGTGGAGGAGGCGGCAAGGCAGGCCTGCGTCCACGAGAACATCATTGATTTTCCCCAGGGCTATGAGACCATGGTGGGCGAGCGGGGCGTTTCTCTTTCCGGCGGACAGAAGCAGCGCATCGCCATCGCCCGGGCGCTGATCCTGGATCCGGAGATCCTGATCCTGGACGATTCCGTCTCCGCCGTGGATACCGACACGGAGGAAAAGATCCTCCAGCACCTGCGGGAGCACCGGAAGGGCAAGACCAATATCATCGTGGCCCACCGGATCTCCACCCTGCAGGACGCGGACCAGATCATCGTCATCGACGAGGGCCGCATCGCGGAGCGGGGCGACCATGAGAGCCTGCTGGCCCGGGGCGGCATCTATGCCGATCTGTATCACCGGCAGCTGCTGGAAAAAATGAAGAAGGAGGAGTATGCGTTATGAGCGTAAAAAGACAGGATAACGCCACCGTCAACCGCCATACGGTGCGGCGGCTCCTCCGCTACGGCAAGCCCTATTTCTGGTGGTTCGTGCTAGTGCTGGCCATGTGCGTGGCCATGGTGCTGCTGGAGCTTTACCAGCCCAAGCTTTTGGGCCTGGCCACCGACGAGTTCGTCAACAAATATCAGACCGTTTCCGCAGAGGGCTTTTCGCTGGCGCAGCTGAAGCAGCTGCGGGGGGAGGATCTGCAGGGCGTTCTGCTGCTGGGCCTGAAATATTTCATCACCGTGGCGCTCATCATGGCGCTCAGCTATGTGCAGGCGGCGATCCTGGCCACCGTGGGACAGAAGATCATCTATAACCTGCGCACGGATATCTTCCGCCATCTGACAACGCTGGACATGGCCTTCTTCAACGACAATCCCATCGGCCGGCTGGTGACCCGCGTCACCAACGACTGCGAAACGGTGAACGAGATGTTCACCTCCGTCATCGTCAATATCGTGGGCTCGGTGTTTACGCTGGTGGGCGTGATGATCGTCATGCTGCGGGAGCACGCAAGGCTGGCGCTGATGCTGTTTATCTCCATCCCCTTCATCGTGGTGTTCACCTTCCTGTTCACCCGGGTCACGCGCAAGCTTTACCGGGCCATCCGCGCCCGGATCTCCGAGCTGAACGCCTTTGTGGCGGAGCACGTTTCCGGCATGAAGGTGGTGCAGATCTTCACGGCGGAGGAGGACATGAAGCGGGATTTTGAACATCAGAGCGAGGAGCTGCGTAAGGCCAATATCCGGCAGCTCATGTGCTTCGCTCTTTACAGCCCCACCTCTTACCTGCTGAACATCGCCTCCATGGCCATCCTGCTGGCTTACGGCGGGCGGCTGGCCATTGCCGGCGCCGTCNNTCCGGCACGGGCAATATGAAGCTGATGATCAACGGCGCCGTCACCATCGGCACGCTGGTGACCTTCCAGCGGTATATCACCCGCTTCTTCGACCCCATCCAGGAGCTGGCGGAAAACTTCAACGTGATCCAGTCTGCCGCGGCGGCGGCGGAGCGCATCTTCTGGCTGATGGACACCCAGTCTACCATCGAGGACGCGCCGGACGCCGTGGAGATGAAGCATATTCAGGGGCATATCGAGTTCAAGCATGTCTGGTTCGCCTATGAGACCGACGAAAACGGCAGGGAGGACTGGGTGCTGAAGGATGTTTCCTTTGAGGTGCAGCCCGGGCAGCGGGTGGCCTTTGTGGGCGCCACCGGCGCGGGAAAGACCACCATCCAGAACCTGATCTGCCGGTATTTCGACATTCAGAAGGGACAGATCCTCATCGACGGCGTAGATGTGCGGAGGATCCGGCTGGCAGACCTGCGCTCCGGCGTGGGACAGATGCTGCAGGACGTGTTCCTGTTTACCGGCGATGTGAAGAGCAACATCCGGCTGAACGAGGAGCGCATCACCGATCAGCAGATCGTGGCGGCGGCCAAATATGTCAACGCCGATCCCTTTATCTCTCATCTGGAAAACGGCTACGACAGTAAGGTCATCGAGCGGGGCGCGGCCTTCTCCGCCGGACAGCGGCAGCTGCTGTCCTTTGCACGGACGCTGGCCTTCCAGCCCTCTGTGCTGATCCTGGACGAGGCCACCGCCAACATCGACACCGAGACGGAGGCCCTCATTCAGGACGCGCTGGGCAAGCTTATGGAGGGCCGCACCACCCTGATCGTGGCCCACCGGCTTTCCACCATCCAGAACGCCGACCGGATCATTGTCATGCACAAGGGCGAGATCCGGGAGGAGGGCACCCATCAGGAGCTGCTGCGCAAGGGCGGGATGTATTATAAGCTCTATATGCTGCAGTATGAACACGGCATTCAGGTCAACGCCTGAGCAGGAGCCGGCTTTTGCCGCGGGACGAAGGTCCCGCGGCGTTTTTTGGTTGACAGGACGGGCGCGGTCTGCTACACTGCGGTTAGAGAAATCAAACTGAAGGAGGCGGAGCGCATGACGATGTGGGAAACGCTTTTGCCGGGAAGCAAGGCCCGGCGGAGCCTGCCGGTGGAGGGCGGACCGGAGCTGCCCCTCTGGCTGGTGCGCGGCGGAGAAGAAGGACCGACGCTGGCGGTGACGGCCGGCGTCCACGGCTGTGAATATGCGGGGATCCAGGCGGTGCGCCGTCTGTATGAAGGCGTGGAGCCCGGCACGCTGCGGGGCAGACTGCTGCTGCTCCCGCTGGCAAATCCCGGCGGCTTTTATGCCGGCGCGCGGCAGCTGGTGCCGGACTGCGGACGCAACCTGAACCGGGCCTTTCCCGGCGACCCTGCCGGCGACACGGCGGCGCGGATCGCGGCGGCCATCCGGCAGACGGTCTATCCCCAGGCGGACCTGCTGCTGGATCTGCATGGCGGCGACATTCATGAGCGCCTGACGCCGCTGCTCTTTTATCCCCGGGCGGGGAGCGAGGAGGTCAACCGGCGTTCGCTGGCGGCGGCCCGGGTCATGCCGCTGCCCATCCGGGTGGGGTCTGTTTCCAAAAACGGGCTTTACAGCTGCGCGGTGCAGCAGGGCGTTCCGGCGCTGCTGCTGGAGGCGGGAGACGGCGGCGACTGCCGGGAGGAGGCGGTGAGCCTGCTGCTGGAGGGGATCCGGGCGGCCATGGGCTTTCTGGGTATTGCGGGCGCTGCGGCGGAAAACCCCTGCCAGCGGGAGAGCCTGGAGACCGTTTATGTGCAGGCGGAGCAGGCGGGTCTCTGGCAGCCGCAGGTCTGGGCGGGACAGTCCTTCTGCCGGGGACAGCTGCTGGGCACGCTCACCTCTCTGGAAGGGGAGACGCTTCAGCGGGTGGAAGCGCCCTTCCACGGGCGGATGCTCTATCACACCCGCATTTTGGGCGTCAGCCGGGGCGAGGAGCTGGCGGCCTTCGGAAGACTGGCGTAAAAGGCGGGCTTTTCTTTTGGCGCGGGCCGTGGTATAATGCTTTGGAACATGAGCTGACGGAGGTCCTGCGGAATGGAGCTGGAGATCATTGCCCGGGTGCATACGGATTTTCCCACCAAATTTGGCCTGCCGCGGCAGGCGGGATTGGCGGCGCTGCCGGCGGAGATCGTTTTTGAGCCGCCCTTTCGGGACGCAAGCTGCGTCCGGGGCATCGGGGGCTGGTCCCACCTGTGGCTGATCTGGCAGTTTGACCGGGCCGTCGCCTCCGGCTGGGCCCCCACGGTGGCGCCGCCAAAGCTGGGCGGAAAGGAGCGCGTTGGCGTTTTTGCCACAAGGTCGCCCTTCCGGCCCAATTTCATGGGGCTTTCCTGCGTCCGGCTGGAGCGGGTGGAGGAGCATACGCCCCGGGGTCCGGTGCTCCACGTTTCCGGCGCGGATCTGGCGGACGGGACGCCGATTTTTGACATCAAGCCCTATCTGCCCTATGCGGACAGCGTTCCGGACGCGGCAGACGCCTTTGCGGACAGACGCCGGGGCGGGCTTTTGCAGGTGGACTTCCCGGCGCGCTGGCTGGATATGATCCCGGAGGACAAGCGGGCGGCGCTGCTGCAGGTGCTGGCGCTGGACGCCCGCCCGGGCTATCAGGACGACCCCGCCCGGCGCTACGGCTTTCCCTACGCGGGCTTTGACGTGCGCTTTACCGTGGCGGAGGGAAGGCTCACCGTGGTGGAGGTCGTGCGGCTCTGACGCCGGTTTTGCTTGACATTTTGCCCGGATGGGCGCAATATGATAAGGTAAATTACGATCGTGATTTTGGGAGGAAAGCGCTATGAAGAAATTCAATATCGTCGATCTGCACTGTGATACGCTGATGGGCTGCTACCGGGGGATGCCCCTGGCCAAAAACGACGGCCACATCGATCTGGAAAAGCTTCAGAAGGGCGGCGCGCTGGCGCAGTTCTTCGCCATCTGGATCCCCACGGGCCCCAGCGCGGAGCGCCACGGCGTCCATGAGGGACCCTATCCCTATTTCCAGCACACCTATGAGGCCTATGTGCGGGAGATGGAGCTGAACAAGGCGGTCATCGCGCCCGCGCTGTGCTATGGGGATATCCAGAAGAATCTGGCCGAGGGCAAGATCTCTTCCATCCTGACCATTGAAGACGGCGGCTCTGTCTTCGAGGGCAAGATGGAGCGGCTGGAGGAGGCCTATCAGAAGGGCGTCCGCCTGATCACGCTCACCTGGTTTTATGAAAACTGCATCGGCTTCCCCTGCTCCAAGGACCGGCCCGACCTGATGGATAAGGGCCTGAAGCCCTTCGGCATCGACGCGGTCCGCCGGATGAACGAGCTGGGCATCGTGGTGGACGTTTCTCACCTGTCTGACGGCGGCTTCTGGGACGTGGTGAAATACAGCACCAAGCCCTTCGTGGCCAGCCATTCCTGCTGCCGCGCCCTGGCGGGCCATCCCCGGGATCTTTCCGATGAGATGCTCCGCGCCCTGGCGGAAAAGGGCGGCGTCATCGGCGTAAACTTCTGCACCAACTTCCTGGTGGACGGCGGCGCGCCCATGTCCCGCATCGACGACGTGGTGCGGCACCTGAAGCATATGCTGGACGTGGCCGGCGAGGACGCCCCCGCCTTCGGCTCTGATTTCGACGGCATCGACGATCAGCTGGAGTGGAAGGACTATGCCGGGATGCCCCTCATCGTGGACGCCCTGGGCAAGGCCGGCTTCACCGAGCGCCAGATCGATAAGATCTGCCACGAAAACGCCCTGCGCATCGTGAAGGAAGTCATCGGCTGAGCCAAAAAGCAAAACAAAGCCCGGAAGCCTTGTGCTTCCGGGCTGCTTCATTTTTTGGAGCGTCAGGGACGGGAGACCTTTTTATGGTCGCGGATGGCGCGCATCCAGCAGCGGTGGCACATGGCCACATAGCTATCGTTGCCGCCCAGAAAGACCTGCTGTCCGGCGGTGACCACATAGCCGTTTTCGTCGATGCGGGCGTTGACGGTGGCCTTGACGCCGCAGGCGCAGACGGTCTTGATCTCCGTGATGGAATCCGCCAGCTCCAGAAGCCGGCGGCTGCCGGGGAAAAGATGGGTCAGAAAGTCCGTCCGCAGGCCGAAGCACAGCACGGGCAGATGCTCCTCGTCCACCAGCTCCCGCAGCTGGTCGATCTGCTCCGGCGTGAAAAACTGACATTCGTCTGCGATGATCACATCGTGGCGGCCCCGCTGCCGGTAAAGCTCCGTCAGATCCGCCTCCGGCGGGATGGCGTCGGCCTCCTGCCGCAGACCGATGCGGGACTGGATGACGCTTTTGCCGTCCCGGGTGTCGGCGGCGGGCTTGATGAGCCAGACCCGCATGCCCAGCTCCTCATAGTTGAATTTCGTGATCAGGGCCTGGGCGGATTTGGAGCTGCCCATAGCGCCGTATTTGAAATAAAGCTTTGCCATCTTCCGTTCCTCCCTTGCGCGCAGCGCCGGATGCTCTTATCATAGCGCAAACCGGGCCGGTTGTAAAGAAAAAGGGAAAAAAGACCGCCCAACCGGGGCAAAACGCAATTTTCTCTTGCTTTTGCGCGCAGGCTCTGCTATAATTAATTTGTTCGCAGGGTTGGTATATCGGTATTACAGCGGCTTCCCAAGCCGTTAAGGCGGGTTCGACTCCCGTACCCTGCTCCACAAAGACAAAAGACCGCTTTGGGCGGTCTTTTTCCTTTTCCTTGGATCCCAGCAGGGAAGGGCGTTATTCCCCGTCGATCCTTACGATATCCACAGCGGCGCGGAGCAGGAGATTGGGCTGCGTCCCACAGTCCCTTGTCTCCCCTGTGTAAGGGGAGGTGGCGAACGAATGTGAGCCGGAGGGATTGTGGGGAAGGCGCAGGAGAAGGCGGCCTGTAACCGTCAGCTCGTTCCTATACGATACCTACAACCCCTCAGTCAGGGCCTGCGGCCCTGCCAGCTCCCCTTACACAGGGGAGCCAAGCCCTGCGGGGGTCGGGGATTAGCGCGCAGCAGAAATCATCCTCTGTGTGCGCGAACGGGGGGTCCGGGGGGCATTTCGCCTTTGGTACAAAGGCCCCCCGGCGGCCTTTCTGTCCACTTTCCGCCGGTGGAAAGTGGACGAATGCCCCGCAGCGAAGCGCTGCAGGGGCCCGGGCCATTGGATAGGCTCTGGTCGCCCGCCTTTGCGGACTCCCGCCGCCCTACGCCGCACTCGCGGCGCGGCCCAGAAGGGCTGTTGCGCCCGCAGGCGCGGAACCTTTTCCCGCCGCGTAGGCGCAAAGCGGAATGCCCAGAGCAGACGGATTGCGAATTCTCTCCCTCAGTCGCCTGCGGCGACAGCTCCCTCGTCAGAGGGAGCCAAGGGGGCTGGGATATTCCCTGCGGGACAGCTGCTCTGCGGGAGCCAGGGAACAGAGCAGGAGCTTCGATAAAGCCGCCCTCCGGCGGCTTTTTTATTTTAAGAAACTTTTAAGGATTTTCCACTTTCGCTTTTAAGGGGCGGGTGATAGAGTGATAATAGCAAAAGAGGCTCAAGGGCTCCGTCAGGGGCGGAAAAGGGGATGGCGCGAATGTATAATCTTTTGATCTGCGACGACGACCGGGACATCGTGGCGGCGCTGAAAATTTATCTCTCCGGCGAGGATTACCGGCTGTTTGAAGCCTACAACGGCGAGGAGGCCATCCGGATCGTCCGGCAAAACAAGATCCATCTGATCCTCATGGACATCATGATGCCAAAAATGGACGGCATCACCGCCACGGCGGCCCTGCGGAAGGAGAGCAACGTGCCCATCATCCTGCTAACGGCCAAGAGCGAAAGCTCCGACAAGGTCCTGGGGCTGAACATCGGCGCGGACGATTATGTCACCAAGCCCTTTGACCCGGTGGAGGTCCAGGCCAGAGTCCGCTCTCAGCTGCGGCGCTATACCATGCTGGGGGCGCGGCCCGGCGGCGATGAGGGGGAGAGCTATACGGTGGGCGGCGTCTGTCTCAACGACCAGACCAAGTCCGTTACCGTGGACGGCGAGCCGGTGGCGCTGACGCCGCTGGAGTTCAACATTCTGCGGCTGCTGATCAAAAACCCCGGCCGGATCTATTCCAGCGCCCAGATCTATGAGCTGGTCTGGAACGAGGATTCCCTGGGGACGGAGACCTCCGTGGCCGTTCATATCCGCCATCTGCGGCAGAAGATCGAGATCGATCCCTCAGAGCCGCGATATCTGAAGGTAGTTTGGGGACTGGGATATAAAATGGAGGACCGGCGCAATGGATGAAGGAAGACGAAGCTGGCTCTATGCCTTCTGGACCAAGGCGGCGGCCTTTTTTCTGGCGGCGGCGCTGGCGCCGGTGATGCTGTTTTACGCGGGGTGCGCCATGCTGGCCTATGATCAGGGGTGGTACAGCGTCAGTCAGCCGGATTTTTACCGCAGCGACCTCTGCCGCAGCGCCCTGCTGGACGCGCTGCCCTCGGAGCTGTATAGCCGGGAAAGCGTGGAGACGCTGCTGGCAGGAGATGCGTCGGCCCGGGCGGAGCTGCAGGAGCGGCTGAGCCGGGAGTACCCCGCGCAGGATACCTTTACCAATCTGCGCTTCGTCCTGAAGGACGGAGAAGGGCAGGAGGTCTACAGCAATGTCTCCGCCGCCGACGGCTACTGCACCAGCCTGTACGACGGCATGGCGGAGCTTTATGTGGCCGTGCCCATGCAGGCGCAGGACGCGATCTTCTGGACGGCGCGGGCCTATAACACCGGCCTTGGCCATTACCGCCGGGCGGTAGGGCTGCTGGCGGGCTTTGCCGTGCTGGAGCTTTTGCTGCTGGTGATGCTTGCCCGGATGGCCGGCCGGCACGGCGACGGACAGGTGCGTCCCGGCTGGCAGGAAAGGCTCCCGCTGGATCTGTATCTGCTGGCCGCGCTGGGGCTGGGGATGGGGATGGCGGCGCTGGCGGCGGAGCTTTGGCGCTGGCGGCGGTGGAGCGACCCTGTTTCGCTGCTTTCCGCCTTTGCCCTGTGCGCCGGGCTGGCCCTGCTGCTGCTGGGCAGCTGGATGACGCTCTGCACCCGGATCAAGCTGGGAAAATGGTGGCGCAATACGGTGATCTTCCGGGTGCTGCAGCTTTGCGCGCGGAGCCTGCGGTGGCTCTGGCGGGGGACGGCGGCGCTGATCCGGGGCGTGCCCCTGTTCTGGCGGACGGCGCTGGCCTGCGGCCTGTTCGGCACGATGATCTTCTATTATGCCGGGCAGCGGCGCTGGGGAAGCCTGCTGGCGGTGCTGGCTGCGGCCGCCATCGGCCTGTGCTGGGCGGCGCTGCAGCTGCGCAAGCTGCAAAAGGGCGGTCAGGCGCTGGCGCGGGGCGATCTGGAGGCGCGGATGGATACCGACCATATGTATTGGGACTTCCGCAAGCACGGCGAGGATCTCAACGCCATCAGCCGCGGCATGCGCATCGCCGTGGAGCAGCAGACCCGCAGCGAGCGGATGAAGGCGGAACTGATCACCAACGTTTCCCACGATATCAAAACGCCGCTGACCTCCATCATCAATTATATCGATCTGCTGCAGAAGGACCCTTCGCCGGAGCAGCGGCGGGAATATCTGGAGATCCTGGCCCGGCAGGCCCGGCGGCTGAAGAAGCTCACGGAGGACCTGGTGGAGATGTCCAAGGCATCTACCGGCAATCTGCCCTGCCATCCTGCCCGGCGTTCGGCCCGGGAGCTGGTGGAGCAGGTGCTGGGGGAATATGAGGAGCGGCTGGAAAAGGCCGGCCTTGCGCCGGTGGTAACGCTTCCCGAGGAGGAGCTTTTCTGCATGGCAGACGGGGCGCTGATCTGGCGCATCATGGACAACCTGCTTTCCAACGCCTGCAAATATGCCCAGGCGGGGACGCGGCTCTATCTCACCGTGGCGGCGGCGGGGACGCAGGTGGGCTTTCTTTTCCGCAATATCTCCCGGGATCCGCTGAACATCAGCGCAGAGGAGCTGATGGAGCGCTTTGTCCGGGGCGACAGCGCCCGGACCACCGAGGGCAGCGGGCTGGGCCTGAACATTGCCCAGAACCTGGCGGAGCTGCAGGGCGGCGCACTGCGCATCTCCGTGGACGGCGACCTGTTCAAGGCGGAGGTGCTGCTGCCCCGGGCGGAAGCGCCTTTCGAAAATCTTAAGGAAAACCCGGCGGAGGGCTTAAAGGTCTTCTGATAGAATGGCGGCAGAATGATCGGAAAGGGAGATGTACGGTATGACAGTTCAAAATATCACCGGGGCGCTGAGCCTGCTGCTCAGGCTGACCACGGTCTATTTCGCGGTGATCGCGCTGTTTGCCCTGAAAAAGCCGAAGCCCTTTGCCCGCTGCGCGCCAAGGACTCGCTTCGCCTGCCTCATCGCCGCGCGAAATGAGGAGGCAGTCATCGGAGATATCGTGGCAGCGCTGCTGGCGCAGCAGTATCCCCGGGCGCTGTTTGACATCTGGGTCATCCCCAACAACTGCACCGACGGCACCGAGCGGGCGGCGCGCAGGGCCGGTGCGCGGATCTTCCGCTGTCAGGGGCCGGTGCGCTGCAAGGGCGACGCCCTGCAGCAGGTCATCGGCTGGCTGCTGCCCCAGAACTACGATGCCTTCTGCGTCTTTGACGCGGATAACTTTGTGGATCCCGCCTTTCTGGCCCGGATGAACGACGCCATGTGCGCCGGGGCCGGCGTCTGCAAGGGGGCGCTGCGGGCAAAAAACGCCTATGAATCCTGGATCGCAGGCTGCTACGGCCTGTATTTTACCAGCTTCGACTGGTTTTTCTCCCGGGCGCGGATGAACTGCGGCCTTTCCGCCAAGCTGGTGGGGACGGGCTTTGCAGTCCGTCGGGAGGTGCTTTGCCAGCTGGGCGGCTGGCCCACGGAGACCATCGCGGAGGACGCGGAGTTTTCCGCCCTGTGCGCCAGCCGGAACATCCGGATCTGGTTCGTGCCGGAGGCCGTCACCTGGGACGAGGGGCCTCAGTCCATGGCGGTTTCTCTGCGGCAGCGGCTGCGCTGGTGCAGCGGCGTGATGGATGTGGGCGGCAGGCTTCGGCCCGCGCTGCTGCATCGGCTGGGGCGGCCCGGCGGGAGAAAGGCGCTGGATTCGCTTTTGACGCTGCATACGCCGCTGTTTCGGGTGCTTGGCGCGCTGGTCAGCGGAGTCGCGCTGGCAGAACGGCTCTTCAGCCCCGGCGGACAGGCCGGGTATCTGCCGCTGCTGGGCGCTGCCGCCGCCGCATGGCTGCTGAGCTGCGCCGCAGGAGGGTTTCTGGCCTGGCTGGGCGGCTATCGGGACAGGCGGATCTGGAAAACGGTGGCGCTGTTTCCGCTGTTTATGGCGGAATGGCTGCCGCTGCAGATGATCTCGCTGGTGCACCGCACCCGCAGCTGGAAGCCCATCGCCCATACCGGCGCAGGCCGGGTCCGCGCGCTGGAACGGGAATAAACAAGAAAGAGCAGGCTCCCTTTTCGGGGCCTGCCTTTGCTTTGCGGAGCTTATTTTTCTTCTATGACGCAGCGGTCCACGGCGTATTCCAGAAAGCGGGCGATCAGCTCGTTGCGGCTGTAGCCGGAGCGGGCCGAAATGCCGTTGATCTGCTCCACCAGCTCCTCCCGGATGCGGATGGAGAAGGTGCGGTAGCCGTCGTCGCCCTTGGGACGCTTTGGGCGCAGGATCAGCTTTTCTTCCTTTTCCATGGGATCACCTCATAACATTATTTTATGGTTGAAAAGCTGTGATAACTATGTTATTATTTATCACAGAAAAGATGTTATTACGGATGGGCGAAAATGAACAGGAAATGGGCGCGGCGGCAAAAAAGAAAACGGGGAGCGCAGGCCCGCAGACCGCGGGGCTTTTTTCTGCTGTTGGCGCTGCTTTTTGCGCTGACTGCCGCCGCCATCGTGCTGACGGCGGCGGAGCTTTCTGCGGCGCTGGGCCATGGCGCGGCCCTTCGGCCTTCTGCGGCACAGCCTCCGGCTCTTGCCGGGCCGGCGCATTTCTCTGCCCCTGCCCCTTGACAAAGGGCGGGGGCTTTTGTTACCTTTATAAACAGGAAGCTATACCCTTTTTGCAGAGGGCCGGACATTTTTTCGTTTGAAGGGGCGAATGCCGATATGGAAAGAAATCTGTTACTGCGGGCCATTCCCAAGATGGACGAGCTGCTGCGGGAGCCTTTGCTGCAGGCACAGGAGGTGCCTGCGCCGCTGCTGCGGGAGACGCTGCGGACTGTTTTGGAGGAGCTGCGGCAGGATATTCTGGAGGGGCGCGCGCCGGAGACGCTCCCCAGCCGGGAGACGCTCTGTCGGGAGGCGCTGGAGCGGGCGGAGGAGGAAGCGCGGCCTTCCCTGCGCCCGGTGATCAACGCCACCGGCGTGGTGCTGCATACCAATCTGGGCCGGGCCTGCCTTTCCGAAAGGGCGGCCCAGGCGGCCTATGGAGTGGCCCGGGGCTATTCCACGCTGGAGTACAATGTGGAGGAGGGCTGCCGCGGCTCCCGCCACAGCCACGCCGAGGCTCTGCTCTGCCGCATCACCGGCGCGGAGAGCGCCATGGTGGTCAACAACAACGCCGCCGCCGTTTTGCTGATCCTTTCCGCCATGGGCAAGGGCGGGGAGGTGGTGGCCTCCCGGGGGGAGCTGGTGGAGATCGGCGGCTCCTTCCGCATCCCGGACATCATGATGCAGTGCGGCTGCGTCCTGCGGGAGGTGGGCGCCACCAACAAGACCCATCTGCGGGATTATGAGGCGGCCATCGGGGAAAGCACCCGGGCGCTTTTGAAGGTCCACACCAGCAATTTCCGCATCGTGGGCTTTACCGAGTCGGTGCCGCTGGAGGATATGGTGGCGCTGGGGCGGAAATACGGCCTGCCGGTGATCCAGGACCTGGGCTCCGGCTCGCTGGTGGAGCTGCTGCCCCTGGGGATCCGGGGCGAGCCTGCCGTGCAGCAGAGCGTCCGGGCGGGGGTGGATGTGATCTCCTTCAGCGGCGATAAGCTGCTGGGCGGCCCCCAGGCCGGCATCATCCTGGGGAAAAAGCAGTATATCGAAGCGCTGAAAAAGCATCCCCTGGCCCGGGCCGTGCGGGTGGATAAAATGACGCTGGCCGCCCTGCGGGAGACGCTCTGCGCCTATCTGGAGCCGGAAAGGGCGCTGGCGGAGGTGCCGACGCTGGCCATGCTGTCTGCATCGGAGGAGACCCTGCGGGCGCGCGCGGAGGCGCTGGCCCTGCGGCTGGAGAGGGAGGGCGTCGCCTGCCGGACGGTGGAGACCCAGGAGCAGGTGGGCGGCGGCTCCGTCCCCATGCAGCTGCTGCCCGGCTGGGCCGTTCAGGTGGAGACCGGCGGCCTTTCCGTAGACGGACTGGAGACGCGGATGCGCCGCCGGGCGCTGCCCGTGGTGGGGCGCATCCACAGGGAGCAGTATCTGCTGGACGTCCGCACCCTGCGGGAGGAAGACTTTGAGGAGATCGCCCGTGCGGCGGCGGAGGCACTGAAATGAAGCATGTGATCATCGGTACGGCGGGCCATGTGGATCATGGCAAGACCATGCTGGTCAAGGCACTGACCGGCATCGACACCGACCGCCTGCTGGAGGAAAAAAAGCGGGGCATTACCATCGAGCTGGGCTTTGCCCATCTGGATTTTGACGACGGCACCCAGGCGGGCATCGTGGACGTTCCCGGCCACGAAAAGCTCATCCGCAATATGCTGGCGGGGGCCGGCGGCATCGATCTGGCCATGCTGGTGGTGGCCGCCGACGAGGGCTTCATGCCTCAGACGGTGGAGCATCTGGGCATCCTGCAGCTTTTGGGCATCCGGGACGGCGTGGTGGTCGTCACCAAGTGCGATATGGCAGATCCGGACTGGATCGACATGGTGCAGGAGGACATTGCCCAGCGGGTCAAGGGGACCTTTTTGGAGGGCAAGCCGGTGTTTCGCGTGTCTGCCGCCACGGGCGAGGGCATCCCGGAGCTGAAGGCGGCGCTGAAGGGCCTTGTGGCCGGCGCGGCGGAAAAGAGCCTGCGGGCGCCCTACCGACTGCCCATCGACCGGGTCTTTTCCGTAGACGGCTTCGGCACCGTGGTCACGGGGACGCTCATCGAGGGCGCGGTGACGGTGGGCGACGGGGCGGAGATCCTGCCCGGCGGGACGGTCTGCCGGGTGCGGAACCTGCAGGTCCACGGGAAGGATGTGGAGACGGCCTATGCGGGCCAGCGGGTGGCCGTCAATCTGGCGGGCGTGAAAAAGAGCGACCTGGCCCGGGGCGATACCATTGCCTGCCCCGGCTCTGTGCGCACGGCGCTGATGCTGGACGTGCGCCTGCAGAACCTGCGGGAGAGCCGCCGCACCATCCTCAACGGCTCGCAGGTGCATTTTTTCCACGGCTCCTCCGTGCGCCTTTGCAAGGTGGTGCTGCTGGATCGGGACGCGCTGCGCCCCGGTGAGAGCTGCTATGCCCAGCTGCGCATGACGGAGGAGATCTCCGCCCGGCCGGGCGATCGGTTCGTGGTGCGGTTTTATTCGCCGCTGGAGACCATCGGCGGCGGCGTGATCCTGGACGACAGCCCCATGAAGCATAAGCGCAATGACCCCCGGGTGCTGGAGGCGCTGGCCGTTAAGGAAAACGGCTCCGGCGACCAGAAGCTGCTGCAGACGGTGGCGGAGCAGGGGCTGGCCCTGCCCACGGCGGAGCAGCTGGCCGCCAAGCTCCATCAGGAGCCGGAGGAGCTGGCCCGGCAGCTGCAGGATCTCTGCACGGCGGGCAAGGTCACGGAGCCGCTGCCCGGACGGTTTTTGGCGTCCTCCGTGCTGGACGCCCGCTGGGAGAGCTGCCGGAGCATTTTGGAGCAGTATCACCGGCAAAACCCGCTCCATGCGGGCATGCGGGTGGCGGAGCTGCGGCAGAAGCTCTTTAAGAACACCGATCAGGCCGTTTGCGACGCGGTGCTGCGGGAGCTGGTCCGGGAGGGCAAGCTGCGGGCGGAGCGGGATCGGTTCGCGCTGGCGGAGTTTTCCGTCCGCCTCACCAAGCGGCAGAGCGCCCTGAAGGAAAGGCTGCTGCAGATCTATCGGAAGGCCGGGCTGGAGACGCCGGGCCTGGACGAGGTCTATGCCGGCTTCGCGCCAAACGAGCTTACGGACTGCAAACAGGTGGTGGAGAGCCTGGTCTCCGGCGGCGAGCTGGTGATGCTCACGCCCCAGATCTGCATCCACCGGCAGGTCTATGACGAGATCGCGGAAAAGACCCGGGCCTACTTTGCCGAAAAGGATGAGCTGACGCTGGCGGAGTTCCGGGATATGCTGGATACCTCCCGGAAATATGCGCTGGCGGTGCTGGAGTATTTTGACAAAAACAAAATACTGAAAAAGGAAGGCAACATCCGCCGGATGGGCCAGGGCTTCTGAAAAAGCGAAGGAAAAGGCGAAGGCGCAGGAAAAAATGATTTTTTCCATTGTTTTTTTGGAAAAGCTATGGTATACTGACTTTCGCATCCGGGAGCAGATGGGTGCTGGTGTGCCCCCTGGTCTTCAAAACCAGTGAGGGTGGTGAAGAGCTGCCTAGGTGGGTTCGATTCCCACATGTTCCCGCCATGTGCCGCGGCAGGCGCGACCTGCCGCGGTATTTTTCTGCCCAAAAAAAGCAAGAAAACCTTCGCTTTTCCGGCAAAGAAACGGTATTTTCCGAGGGCTGGGGGCTTTACAAGCGGAAAAAAATTCGGTATAATATCACTGGTTTGGTGGGTCTGCCGCCAAACGATCGGAAATATGAATATCAGTTGGAGGAAACTTCCGGGAAATCTGCCCTGCGGGGCGGGACCGACGGAATAAACCAGCGGCCGCCCGCCGCTGGCGAACATCTCAGGTAAACAGACCGGAAGCGGACGACACTCTGGAGAGCGAAAGCACCAAAGGAGCAACCTGCCGCACGAACAGGGAATCTCTCAGGTTTCAGAACAGAGCGGAGCGGCACAGTTTTTTTGCTATGCCGGTCCGCCTTTTTCTTTTCAGAATGCCCGGGGAGGTACCCATGGAAAGCGCAGCAGAGTTCCGGATCGTGACGAACAACCCGCTGGTCAGGCAGTGCCTGCCGGAGCGGTATGAGGTGGATTATGAGGAGACCGGCTACCGGGAGATCCTGGTGAAGGTGCGGGATCTGGTCTATGCGGGGCATCGGATGTATACCCATCCCCTGTCCGGCAGCGTCAAGCCCAAGGAGACGCCCTACAAGACCATCGCCGTCTCCAGAAAAGCCCGCGGCATGGACGAAATGGAGGCCGCGCTGATCTCCTCCGCCATCGAGACCTATGACAAGTTTACGCCCCACAGGCGGGAGCTGACGGAGAAGATCCTGAAGGATTTTCAGCTGGTGGACTATACCCTGATCTGCGGCGCCCTGGATCTGGACGCCCTCTCGGGTCTTAGTAATAGAAGGAATTTCTAAAAACGGAAGAAGGAGGTGTTCGCTTTGAAGTTGGAACTGGGTTTTATCCAGATTAACGACATTCAATTTTCAAACGAATGCAAGGTAGAAAACGGAACGCTCTTCGTGGACGCGGAAGCCGTCAAGGCTTTCCTGTACCAGGACGACGATGTCCGGCAGTGGGTCAAGGAGTTCAGCTTTGACATTGCCAGACCCGGCGAAAGCGTTCGCATCACCCCGGTCAAGGACGTGATCGAGCCCCGTGTGAAGGTGGAGGGTCCCGGCGGCGAGTTCCCCGGCGTCATTTCCAAGGTGGATACCGTTGGCTCCGGCCGCACCCATGTGCTCCGCGGCATGGCCGTGGTCACTGCCGGCAAGATCGTTGGCTTCCAGGAGGGCATCATCGACATGACCGGCCCCGGCGCCCAGTATACGCCCTTCAGCAAGCTGCAGAACTTTGTGGTGGTGGCCGAGCCCGTGGCGGACTATATGGAGCATCGCCATGAGTATGAGCACGCCGTCCGCATCGCCGGTCTGCGCGCCGCTACCTTCCTGGGCGAGCTGGCCCGGGAGCTGACCCCAGACGAGGTCCAGACCTTCGAGACCTATGGCGTCAAGGAGGGCATCGAGAAGCTGCCCGGCCTGCCCCGCGTGGGCTATGTGCATATGCTGCAGTCCCAGGGCCTGCTGCACGACACCTATGTCTACGGCGTGGACGCCAAGCGCACGCTGACCACCATCATCTACCCCACCGAGACCATGGACGGCGCGATCCTGTCCGGTAACTGCGTGTCTGCCTGCGACAAGAACACCACCTACCATCATCAGAACAATCCTGTGGTGGCCGAGCTGTTTGCTGCCCACGGCAAGACCCTGAACTATGTCTGCAACATCATCACCAACGAAAACGTCTATCTGGCCGACAAGCAGCGCTCCTCTGACTGGACCGCGAAGCTCTGCCGCCTGCTGGATCTGGACGGCGCCATCGTTTCGCAGGAGGGCTTCGGCAACCCCGATACCGACCTGATCATGAACACCAAGAAGATCGAGCTTCAGGGCGTTAAGACCACCATCATCACCGATGAATATGCCGGTCAGGATGGCAAGTCCCAGTCTCTGGCCGATGCCGATCCTCTGGCCGACGCTGTGGTCACCGGCGGCAACGCCAACGAGGTGATCCATCTGCCCAAGCTGGACAAGGTCATCGGCACGCTGGATTATGTTGATGTGATCGCCGGCGGCCATGCAGGCTCCCTGCAGCCCGATGGCTCCATCGAGGCGGAGCTTCAGGTCATCACCGGCGCCACCAACGAGATGGGCTTCAACTGCTACAGCGCCAGATAACGAAAGGAAAGGAGGAAACACCATGAGCTATCGTGTCGTACACTATATCAACCAGTTCTTCGCCCAGATCGGCGGCGAGGAAATGGCTCATATCGCTCCCGAGCTTCGGGAGGGCTTCGTCGGCCCCGGTATGGCCCTGAATCAGGCCTGGAAGGGCGAGGCGGAGATCGTTAAGACCATTATCTGCGGCGACTCCTACTTCGCAGAGCATGAGAAGGACGCCAAGGCGCAGATCCTGGAATGGGTCAAGGCCGAAAAGCCCGATCTGTTCATCGCGGGTCCCGCCTTCAACGCCGGCCGTTACGGCTATGCCTGCGCCAACATCTGCGCGGCTGTCAAGGAAGAGCTGGGCATCCCCGTGCTCACCGGTATGTATGAAGAGAATCCCGGCGCAGACCTGAAGAACAAGGTCATGATCGTCGCCACCGCCAACTCCGCCGCTGGCATGCGCAAGGCCGTTCCTGTGATGGCTAAGCTGGCCCTGAAGATCATGAAGGGCGAGAAGATCGGCGCTTCCTGCGAGGAAGGCTATATGAACATGGGCGTCCGCGTGAACTTCTTCGAGAAGGAGCGGGGCGCAAAGCGCGCCGTGGATATGCTGGTGAAGAAGCTGGCCGGCAAGCCCTTCGTTACCGAATATCCCATGCCGTCCTTTGACCGCGTTCCCCCCAATCCCCCCGTTAAGGATCTGTCCAAGGCAACCATCGCCCTGTGCACCTCCGGCGGTATCGTCCCCAAGGGCAACCCGGATCACATTGAATCCTCTTCTGCCTCTCACTATGGCGAATACAACATCGCCGGCGTGCAGAGCCTGACCTCTGACAAGTATGAGACCGCCCACGGCGGCTATGACCCTGTCTATGCCAATGAGGATCCCAACCGCGTCCTGCCCGTGGACGTGCTCCGCGAGTTTGAGCGGGAGGGGAAGATCGGCAAGCTTTATGATTTCTTCTACTCCACTGTTGGTAATGGAACCGCCGTTGCTTCTGCCAAGGCCTTCGCTGCGGATTACGCGAAGAAGCTGCTGGCAGCCGGCGTCGATGCCGTTATCATGACCTCCACTTGAGGCACCTGCACGCGTTGCGGTGCAACGATGGTCAAAGAAATCGAGCGTGCCGGCATCCCCGTGGTGCATATGTGCACGGTCACCCCGATCTCCATGACGGTGGGCGCCAACCGGATCGTTCCCACCATCGCCATTCCTCATCCCCTGGGCAACCCTGCCCTGTCTCATGAGGAAGAATATGCCCTGCGGAAGAAGCTGGTCAGCCGCGCTCTGGAAGCCCTGGCCACTCCCATCAAGGAGCAGACCATTTTCGAGGCTTGATTCTCAGGCGGATAAGCGATTCATCCCTCCCGGAGACTGCGGTCTCCGGGAGGACCCTCCGAAAAAGCGGACCCTTGCGAAGCAAAAAGCGGACGGGGAAGGCTGGGACAAGGCTCCGGGTCTTCCCGGTCTGCTTTGCGGCGGACGAAAAGGAAAGCTGTAATGAACCATGATCATTTTTTATCGTGATAGTAAGGAGCGAAGTTGCATGGACAAGATTTATGACGTGATCGTTCTGGGCGCAGGTCCTGCCGGCCTGACTGCCGGGCTTTATGCCGGCCGCGCCCGCCTGGACACCCTGATCATCGAAAAGGGCCAGGACGGCGGCCAGATCGCCATTACCGATGAGATCGAAAACTATCCCGGCGGCGTGGAGGGCGATTCCGGCCGCAGCCTGATCGAACGCATGACCAAGCAGACGGAGCATTTCGGCGCGCAGCGGGCCAGCGACACCATCAAGAGCGTGGAGCTTTCCGGCGAGGTGAAGAAGCTCATCGGCCTGAAGGGCGAATATCTGGCCCGCGCGGTGATCATCGCCACCGGCGCCTTCCCCAAGCCCATCGGCTGCAAGAACGAAGGCAAGTATATCGGCAAGGGCATCTCCTTCTGCGCCACCTGCGATGCAGCGTTTTTTGAGGACTTTGAGGTCTATGTGGTTGGCGGCGGCGATTCTGCCGTGGAGGAGGCCATGTATCTCACCAAGTTTGCCCGCAAGGTCACCATCATCCATCGCCGCAACGAGCTGCGGGCGGCCAAGTCCATCCAGGAGAAGGCCTTCAAGAACCCCAAGCTGCACTTTATGTGGGACACCGTTGTGGACGAAGTGGGCGGCGACGAGCTCATGAGCTATATGGTGGTCAAAAATGTCAAGACCGGCGAGCTGACCCGCATCGACGCCGATCCCGACGATGGCATCTTCGGCCTGTTTGGCTTCATTGGCTACAATCCCAATTCCGCTCTGTTTGAGGGTATGCTGGACATGGATCGAGGCTATATCGTCACCGACGCCGATATGCATACCAACCTGGAGGGCGTTTATGCCGCCGGCGATATCCGCGTCAAGTCCCTGCGGCAGGTGGTCACGGCCTGCGCCGACGGCGCCATCGCCGCCATGCAGGCGGAAAAGTTTATCTCTGAGAAAAAATAAACACAAAAATAAATCAGATGTAAAAGGAGATACGTATTATGCTGGAACTGGACAAGAATACCTTTGAGGCGGAAGTGCTGCAGGCCCCGGGCAAGATCCTGGTGGATTTCTATGGCGACGGCTGCGTTCCCTGCGCCGCGCTGATGCCCCATGTGCATGCCTTTGCCGAGACCTACGGCGACAAGATCAAGTTCTGCGCGCTGAACACCACCAAAGCCCGCCGCCTGGCCATCGGCCAGAAGATCATGGGTCTGCCCGTCATCGCCATCTATGAAAACGGCGCTATGATCGACAGCTGCGTCAAGGACGATGCCACGCCGGAGAACGTGGAGGCCATGATCAAGAAGTACTGCTGAGCGGCAGGACTCCCATTATTTCATATAGTCAGGCGCGAGCCTTGCTATAAATCTTGAAGAAGGAGGATAAGACATGAGCATCTTGAAGGGCAAGAAGGTCGTCATCATCGGCGACCGTGACGGCATCCCCGGTCCCGCTATTGCGGCGTGCGCCGAGTCTGCCGGAGCCGAAGTTGTTTTCTCCTCGACGGAGTGCTTCGTCTGAACTGCCGCTGGTGCAATGGATCTGGAAAATCAGAAGAGAGTCAAGGACTTTGCCGAACAGTACGGTCCCGAGAACGTTGTCGTTCTGCTGGGCGCGGCTGAGGGCGAAGCGGCCGGTCTCGCTGCTGAGACGGTCACCAACGGTGACCCCACCTTTGCCGGTCCGTTGACAGGAGTCCAGTTGGGACTCACGGTTTACCACGTGTGCGAGCCTGAAGTAAAGGCTGAGTTCGATGAGGCTGTCTACGACGAGCAGGTCTCCATGATGGAGATGGTTCTGGATGTTGATGATATCATCAACGAAATGAGCAGCATCCGCGAGCAATACTGCAAGTACTTGGGCGAATGACCAAGCTCCGGGGCGGCGGGTTTCCGCCGCCCCGCCGTTGATTTTTCCGGAAGATCCCTTCTTCAAGCTGTCTGAGCAAAATTGATCAACTGATAAACGAAAGGTCGTGGACGAATTGAAAAGTGTAATCAAGGGCGCCAGCTATATTCTGGCCCACACCCCCGATATGGTCCTGTGGAACGGCACCACCCAGACCACGGAGCGCATCGTGAACCCGGAGAGCGAATATCTGAAGGAGCTGCCCGCTCATCTCCGCACCTTTGACCAGGCGCTGGCCTATTGGCCCAACCAGGTCTACATCGGCAACAAGACCCCCGACGAGCTGGCACAGATCCCCCAGCCCTGGTACGACAAGACCTGCGAGGTCAACGCCCGCTACGGCAAGTTCGGCCAGATGATGCCCCAGGAAGAGTTCCTGCTGCTGATGCAGGCCTGCGACGTGTTTGATCTGGTCAAGCTGGATCGGGACTTCGTGGCCGCCCACAAGCCCGCCCTGGCGCAGAACGAGATCCTGGACGAGAGCATCCTTGCCCGCGTTACCGAGGGCGTGGAGCTTTCCGCCGTGGAGCATTTCGTCAGGGAAGAGCACGCCGAGCCGCTGTATCACAACGGCAAGCTGGTGGGCTGCGTCAACCGCGCCCATGATATCGATATCAACCTGTCCGCCCATGTGATGCTGGAGAATATGGTGTCCAAGGCGTCTTCCGTGCTGGCCATGCTCCACGCCGTCAAGAACACCGGCATCCAGAAGTCTGATGTGGAATATGTCATCGACTGCGCCGAGGAGGCCTGCGGCGACATGAACCAGCGCGGCGGCGGCAACTTTGCCAAGGCGGCGGCGGAGATCGCCGGCCTTACCGGCGCTACCGGCTCCGATACCCGCGGCTTCTGCGCCGGCCCCGCCCACGCCATCGTGGAGGCGGCCTCTCTGGTTGCGGCAGGCGCTTATAAGACCGTTATGGTCACCGCCGGCGGCTGCACCGCCAAGCTGGGCATGAACGGCAAGGACCATGTGAAGAAGGGCCTGCCCGCGCTGGAGGATATGATCGGCGGCTTTGCCGTGGTCATAACTCAGGACGACGGCGTCAGCCCCGAGTTCAACCTGAGCATCCTGGGCCGCCACACCGTGGGCACCGGCTCCGCGCCGCAGAACGTCATCGGCTCTCTGGTCACCGATCCGCTGGATCGCGCCGGATTGAAGGTCACCGATATCGACAAGTTCTCTCCCGAGATGCAGAACCCCGACATCACCAAGCCCGCCGGCGCAGGCGATGTGCCGCTGGCAAACTATAAAATGATCGCGGCGCTGGCCGTCAAGCGGGGCGATCTGCAGAAGGCCGATCTGGCCACCTTCCCCGTGAAGCACGGTCTCACCGGCTGGGCGCCCACCCAGGGCCATATCCCCTCCGGCGTGCCTTATCTGGGCTTTGCCCGGGAGGATATTCTGGCGGGCAAGGTGCATCGCGCCATGATCATCGGCAAGGGCTCCCTGTTCCTGGGCCGCATGACCAACCTGTTCGACGGCGTTTCCTTCGTGCTGCAGACCAATTCCGGCGCGGAGAAGGCGGAGACCGGCGTCAGCGAGGAAGAAGTGAAGGGCATGATCGCCAAGGCCATGAAGGACTTTGCCGCCATGCTGATGGCGCAGGCGGAATGATCGGGAGGCCGCATCATGAGTAATCTGGAAAAAACCATTGCAAAGACCTTCCTGCAGATGGCCGAGGGGCTGGAATCCGGCAGCTTCGGCGTCCGCCCGAAGATCGCTCTGACGGGCATGGGCAGCGAGCACGGCGAGGAAAACGCCATGCAGGCCGCGCTGATGGCCGCAAAGCGGGGCGTGGAGGTCTATTATATCGGCTCTCTGGAGGCAGAGGGCGTTACCACTATCCATGTGGCCAACGACGATGAGGGCCATAAGAAGATGGAGGAAATGGTGGAGAAGGGAGAGGTGGACGGCGCCGTCACCATGCATTTCCCCTTCCCCATCGGGGTCTCCACCGTGGGCCGGGTCATTACGCCTGCCCGCGGCAAGGAAATGTTTGTGGCCACCACCACCGGCACCTCCAGTGCCGACCGCATCGAGGGCATGATCAAAAACGCCATCTACGGCGTGATCGCTGCCAAGGCCTGCGGCGTCGCACAGCCCACCGTGGGCATTTTGAATGTGGACGGCGCGCGGCAGACGGAAATGGCGCTGAATCAGCTGCGGGAGGGCGGCTATGACCTGCATTGGGCCACCTCCGCCCGGGCCGACGGCGGCGCAGTCATGCGCGGCAACGATGTGCTGCAGGGCACGCCCGACGTGATGGTCATGGACAGCCTGACCGGAAACGTGATGATCAAAATGATGAGCGCCTATACCACCGGCGGCAGCTTTGAGGCCACCGGCTACGGCTATGGCCCCGGCATCGGCATGGATTATGACAAGCTGATCCTGATCATCTCCCGGGCCTCCGGCGCGCCGCTGATCGCCAATGCGCTGGAATATGCGGCGCAGCTGGTGCGGGGCAAGATCTTCGAGGTGGCGAAGCGGGAGTTTGCTGCGGCGGAAAAGGCCGGTCTGAGCAAGCTCCTGGCCGCCCGCAAGGCCGCTTCCAAGCCCGCCGAGGCGGAGGAGGAAGTGAAGTGCCCGCCGGCAGAGCCCTGCACCGCCAGCATCCCCGGCATCGAGGTCATGGATCTGGAGGACGCCGCCAAGGTGCTCTGGAAAAATGGGATCTATGCCGAGACCGGCATGGGCTGCACCGGCCCGCTGGTCATGATGAGCGAGGCCAATCTGGAAAAGGCCAGCCAGCTGCTGAAGGCGGCGGGCTATATCGGCTGAGGAGGGCGCGCCATGAAGGTTTATGACCGGGTGGAAAAGGTGGAGAAGGATCTCTCCACGGCGGAGCTGATCGACCTGATGGCCAACCACAACCGCCAGGTGGATCTGAAGCTCAAGGCAAAGACCGCCGATGAAGACGGCCATGTCTGGGACGGGGAAAACTGGACCTGCGTGGACGGCAAGCGCTTCATCCGCAGCTATTTCCTGGAGGGCCGGGCCCTGAAGGACTATGGCGGCTTCAACAAATACGATATGCAGGGCGTCTTCCTTCCGGAGGAAGCCGTAGAGGTCGTTTTGGGCTGAAGCAAGGCAAAGCAAAAACAAAGCAAAGCGCGTCCCCTGTGCGGGACGCGCTTTTTGCATGAAGATCGGCCAATGGGAAGAGGAAGTCCCCCCGCAAGCTCGTCTTGCGGGGGACTTTTGCGCTTATTTTGCTTTAGTT
>DHMK01000023.1 GCA_002405755.1 Clostridiales bacterium UBA4644 | reverse complement strand
GGCTTCATCGGCCACAACGGCGCCGGCAAGACCACCACCCTCAAGTCCGTGGCGGGCATCCTGCCCTTCGACCAGGGCGAGATCACCATCGGCGGCCTCTCCCTGAAGCGCGACCCCCTGATCTGCAAGCGCCAGATGGCCTACATCCCGGATAACCCGGACCTCTACGACTTCATGACCGGCATCCAGTTCCTGAACTTCATCGCGGACATCTTCGCCGTCCCGGCGGACGTCCGGCAGGAACGCATCCGGGAGTACGCCGGCCGCTTCGAGATCACCGGCGACCTGGCCCAGCCCATCGCCGCCTACTCCCACGGCATGAAGCAGAAGCTGGCCATCATCTCCGCCTGGCTCCACCAGCCCAAGCTCATTCTCATGGATGAGCCCTTCGTGGGCCTGGACCCCAAGGCGGCCCATCTGCTGAAGGGCATGATGCGGGAGCACTGCGACGGGGGCGGCGCCATCTTCTTCTCCACCCATGTGCTGGAGGTGGCGGAAAAGCTCTGCGACAAGGTTGCCATCATCAAGGCGGGCGCGCTGATCCGCTCCGGCACCATGGAGGAGGTCAAGGGCGACGATTCGCTGGAGGAAGTGTTCCTGGAGCTGGAGGAGGATGCATAAATGATCAAGCTGTTGGTAAAAAAGCAGCTGTGGGAGATCTTCCGCAGCTACTTTTATGATGCAAAAAAGAACAAAGCCCGCTCCCGGTTGGGGACGATCGTCTACCTTCTGCTCTTTGCCCTTTTGATGCTGGGCGTCATCGGCGGTATCTTTACCTTCCTGGCCAAGAGCCTTTGCGGCGCGCTGGCAGAGGCCGGCATGGACTGGCTGTATTTCACCCTGATGGGGCTGATGGCGATCCTGCTGGGGACCTTCGGCAGCGTGTTCAACACCTATTCCGGATTGTATCTTGCCCGGGACAACGATCTGCTGCTCTCCCTGCCCATCCCGGTGCGGGCCATCATGACGGCCCGGCTGCTGGGCGTTTATCTCATGGGCCTGATGTATTCCGGCGTGGTGATCCTTCCTGCCGTGATCGTCTATTGGTGCACCGTCTCGGCGTCGCCCGGCGCGGTGGCCGGCGGGCTGGTTTTGACGCTGATGATCTCGCTGCTGGTGCTGACGCTGTCCTGCGCGCTGGGCTGGGTGGTGGCAAGGATCAGCCTGAAGCTGAAAAACAAGAGCTTCATCACGGTATTGGTGTCGCTGGTCTTCTTCGGCGCTTACTATTTCTTCTATTTCAAGGCCCAGAGCCTGCTCCGGGAGCTGCTGCTGCACGCGGCGGAATACGGCGCGAGGATCAAAAGCGCGGCCTATCCGCTCTATGTTTTCGGGCAGGCCGGCACGGGCGATGGCGCGTCTATGGCCATCCTCTCCGCGGTGACGCTGGCGGTGCTGGCGCTGGTGTGGTATGTCATCGCCCGGAGCTTTGTGAAGCTCGCCACGACCTCGGGCGCCGTTGGGAAACGGGTCTATCGGGAGCGGACCGCAAAAAAGGCCAGTCCCGCTGCCGCGCTGCTGCGGAAGGAGCTGGGCCGCTTCACCGCCAGCCCCACCTATATGCTCAACTGCGGTCTGGGCGTTTTGCTGCTGCTGGCGGCAGGCGTTGGCCTGCTGCTCAAGGGCGGCGCGCTGGTGGCCGTGATGAACGAGATCTTTGCGGAGCGTGAGGGCTGCATGCCGCTGCTGCTCTGCGCCGGTATCTGCATGCTGGCGGGGCTTTGCTTCCCCGCAGCTCCCTCCGTCTCGCTGGAGGGCAAATACATCTGGCAGCTGCACGCGCTGCCGGTGACGCCCTGGCAGGCGCTGCGGGCCAAGCTGCAGCTGCAGCTGCTGCTGACGGCCGTCCCCGCGGCCTTCTGTCTGCTGTGCGCCATGACCGTATATCCCTTCTCTGCGGCGGAGCTTGCGCTGACTGCGCTGGTGACGCTGACCTACACGCTGTTTTATGGGCTGGCGGCGCTGGCGCTGGGGGTGCGGCTGCCTGTGATGACCTGGTCCTCCGAGATCACGGCCATCAAGCAGAATGCCTGCGTGCTGCTGGTCAGCCTGCTGAGCTTTGTGCATCCTCTGCTGCTGTGCGGCGGCTATCTGCTGCTGTCTGGCTGGAAGCTGGGCTATGCAGGCTATATGGGCTGCTTTCTGGCGGCGGAGCTGCTGCTCTCCGGCCTGCTCTGGTGCTGGCTCAGGAAGCGTGGCAGCGCCCGCTTCGCAGCGCTGTGATCCGCATTTGATGGCATAAAGAGGCCGGCAAGCAAGGCTTGCCGGCCCTTCTGTTTCGATGGGAGAAGCGCGATGACCGTCAGTCCGCCAGCTCCTGCAGCAGGCGGAAGGCTTCGCCGTCGTAGACCTGCAGGCCCCAGCCGGAGACCAGATACAGGTCGCCCCGGATCAGCAGGCCCCGCAGGTGATAGACGTCGGAAAGCGCCTCCGGCAGCGGCAGCGCCGCCAGCTGGACGAAAGCGCCGTCCTGATAGGAAAACACCAGATATTCCGTGTCGGCGGCAAAGCCGATGCGGTTCTGCTCCGGCAGGATCAGCAGGGCCTTGTGGTCATACAGTGCGGGAGAATACCAGCAGTCCTCCAAAAGAAGCATATCCAGCTCCCGCAGTTCCGCCGGATCGGAGGAATCATACATGGCCAGCTTCAGCGCCTGGGCAAAGCCGGTCTCTTCGTCGGCCCATTGGCCAAGGCCGAAGAGCAGGCCGTCGCCGTAGACATGGAGATAGGAGGAGAAGCCGGGCAGCTTCAGAGCGGAAAGAAGCTCCGGCCGGGCCGGGTCGCTGAGATCGGCGGCAAACAGGGGATCCGTCTGACGGAAGGTGACGAAGTAGCACAGATCCCCATCGAACCGGACGGAATAGATCTGCTCGTCCTGGCCCAGACCGGTAAGGCTGCCCACGATGTTCAGCGCGCCGTCCAGAATATACAGGCTGCTGGACTGCCGGGTCTCGCCCCAGCGGTAATTGACGAAATCATAGGCGGGATCGGTATAAACGCTCCATTGATCGGCGCTTTCCGTGACGGCAAGGCGGAGATAGCCGTCCTTCTCATCCAGCGAAAACTGATCCAGCAGCCGACCCGGAAGCTCGCCGGAGGCCCGCAGGGCCAGCCCGCCCTCCAGCTCGAAGGCGGTGATGCCGGTGACCGCGCCGGAGGAATAGTCCACCACCGTATACTGGTTTTCCGTGCGGGGGTCGCTCTCCGTCTCCGCATAGCGGTCGGCGCAGAGATACAGGCTGGTCCTGCTCATATAGACGGTGGAGACGCTGTCCAGCACCGTATAGGAGTCCAGCCGCCGGCCGGAGGCCAGGTCTATGGCAGAGACCACGGTATAGCCCGCCCCCTGGGGCAGCGTTTCCGGCAGCAGGATGCAGCCCGGTTCCGGCAGGCGGGAGACCTCGTTGGTGTAAAGCGCGGGGATATAGCGCTCCGGCGCGTCGTCCTCCCCATAATCCCAGAGATAGTAGTCTGAGATCAGATACAAAACGCCGTCCATCAGGCGGGAATCGTGATAATTGCCGTCCTGCCCCAGGCATTCGCCGAAGCGCACATCCGCCGGCTCGGAAACGTCCAGCAGCTGCACGATGGCCCGGGCGGAGCTTCCCGTTTCCTCGTCCCAGCGATAGTCGCTGCATAAAACGGCCAGCGTGCTTCCTGAGAGATACAGCTCCGCGATCTCCAGAGAGCCGTCGCCGTCCTTACCGGAGAGCTCCGCCCGGCCGATCAGGCGGCTGTCTGCGCCGGCGGCTTCATAGATCCGCAGCTGAGAGCCGGAGGCGGCGTAGATATACTGTCCGTCGGTCTTGACGATGTCCGCCTCGTCCACGCCCTCCACCTGGGAGGCGGTGGAATAGTCCGCCCCGGGAGCGCTGTCCGCTGCGGCGGAATACTGGGCGTCCTCTGCCATGGGCGCTTCCGTCAGGGAAGCCTCCGGGACGGCGCTGTCGGAGACCAGCAGCTCGTCCCGCAGGACGGAGCCCGGCTCCCGGCCGTTTCGGGCGGAGAGCAGCTTGGAAAGCACATCCTCATAGGAGCCGGCCGGGGTCAGCTGGCCTGCGCGGGTGGCGTAGGCGTCGCCAAGCCCCTGGGAAAGCACCTTGCCGCAGGCCACCAGCAAAACACACAGGCAGAGCAGCAGCCCCGTCAGCGGCAGCACCAGCTTTTTCATCATGGAAAGCACGACCTTTCTCTTGAAAAATCCGTCTGATTTTATTAGACGCCGAAAAAAGAAAAAAGTTTCATGCTTTTTCAGAAAAATTGCAGAGCGCCGGGCCGGCCGCCGTATGGGGCGCGAATTTGTGAAGGGTTTCTGAAAACGGGCCGCCGCAGACGATTGTGGTTGTGCGCCGGGCAAAAGAATGATATAATGAAGCGCAATAGAAACTTTGACCCTGAAAAAGGGAACGCGGGGTGGAGCTATGTTTTATTATATTTCCGGAAAAGTCGCGGCGGCAGAGGCCGGACTGGTGGTCATCGACGCCGGCGGCGTGGGCTATGCCATCAATACCTCCTATCTTTCCGCCCGCTCGGTAAAGGTGGGCGAGCAGGCGCTGTTTTATACCTTCCTGCGGGTGGCGGAGAATATCTTTGAGCTGTATGGCTTTATCCGGCGGGAGGAGCTGGACTGCTTCAAGCAGCTGGTGGCCATCTCCGGGGTGGGCCCCCGGGCGGCGCTGGCCATTCTGGGCACGGTGACGCCGGAAAAGCTGGCCCTCTGTGTGATCTCCGGCGATGAAAAGGCGCTGACGGCGGCGCCGGGCGTGGGCAAAAAGCTGGCCCAGCGGATCCTGCTGGAGCTGAAGGACAAAATGTCCCGGGATCAGCTGGAATCCGCCGCCCAGGGGAGCGGCGTGGAGCTGCCCCAGACCGGGACCGGGGCCTCTGCCATGGAGGATGCGCTGGCGGCGCTGGCCGTTTTGGGTTATCCCCGCGCGGCGGCCATGGCGGCGCTGGCCGGCGTGAAGACAGAGGGCATGGGCACGGACGAGTTGGTCCGGGCCGCGCTGAAGCGGCTATTTTAAGGGGGTGCGCCTGTGGCGATCGAATTCGGACAGCAAATGGAAGCAGAGGAGCGCATCGTCTCCTCCACGCTCCGCACGGAGGATGCGCAGGAGCCGGCGCTGCGGCCCCATGCTTTAACGGAATATACCGGCCAGGAAAAGGCCAAGGAGAACCTTCGGATCTATATCCAGGCGGCCCGGCTCCGGGGGGAGCCGCTGGACCATGTGCTGCTTTACGGCCCGCCGGGCCTGGGCAAGACCACGCTGGCGGGCATCATCGCCAACGAGATGGGAGTCAATATCCGCATCACCTCCGGCCCCGCCATCGAAAAGGCCGGAGATCTGGCGGCGCTGCTCACCAATCTGAATGAAAACGATGTGCTCTTCATCGACGAGATCCACCGGCTCAACCGCAGCGTGGAGGAGGTGCTCTACCCCGCCATGGAGGATTATGCGCTGGATATCATCATCGGCAAGGGGCCGGCGGCCCGGTCCATCCGGCTGGATCTGCCCCGATTCACGCTGATCGGCGCCACCACCCGGGCGGGCCAGCTTTCCTCCCCCCTGCGGGACCGGTTCGGCGTGCAGCTGCGGCTGGAGCTTTACACACCGGAGGAGCTGCAGGCCATCGTCACCCGGACGGCGGCCATTCTGGGCGTGGATATCGTCCCCTCCGGCGCGCTGGAGATCGCGCGCCGCTCCCGGGGGACGCCACGCATCGCCAACCGCATTTTGAAGCGGGTGCGGGATTTTGCCCAGGTGAAGAGCGACGGACGGGTGGACGCCGCCACGGCGGATCTGGCCCTGCGGGCGCTGGAGATCGACGGGCTTGGACTGGACCGCACCGACCGGCGGATGCTGGAGAGCATCATCACCAATTTTCGGGGCGGCCCCGTGGGACTGGAGACCCTTGCCGCCACCATCGGCGAGGAGAGCGTCACACTGGAGGATGTTTACGAGCCGTATCTGCTGCAGATCGGATTTTTGAACCGCACGCCCCGGGGCCGCTGCGTCACGCCCCGGGCCTATGAGCATCTGGGCATCCCGTTCAACGGGCAGCTGGAGCTTTGATTCAGGAGAAGAGGAAGGATCATTATGAAATATTTTGGAACAGACGGTATTCGCGGCAAGGCCAATGTGGAGCTGGACGCGGCGCTGGCATATCGCGCCGGGCTGGCGCTGGGCGCGGTGCTGCTGAAGGAGCTGGGCCGCAAGCCGCGGGTCCTGATCGGCAGAGATACCCGCATCTCCGGCGGCATGCTGGAGGCGGCGCTGACGGCGGGCCTTTGCACCGCCGGGACGGATGTGACCGGGCTGGGCGTTATGCCGACGCCTGCCGTGGCCTATCTGACGGCAAACACCCCTGCCGCTGATGCGGGCATCGTCATCTCCGCCAGCCACAATCCCTTTGAAGACAACGGCATCAAGATCTTCGGCAGCCGGGGCTATAAGCTCACGGACCGGGAGGAGGCGCAGATCGAGGCCTATATCGACGCGCCGCCCGCGCTGAACATGACCGGCGGGCAGCTGGGCGCCGTCCGTCCCTTCGAGGGAGATCCGGTGGAGGCCTATGTGCGCCATGTGGCATCCACCGCGCCCTGCCGGCTCAACGGCATGCGCATCGCCGTGGACTGCGCCAACGGCGCCTCCTCCGCAACGGCGGAGGCCCTGTTCCGCGTGATGGGGGCGGACGCCGTCATCCTCCATCAGTCGCCCGACGGCATCAACATCAATGCCGGCTGCGGCAGCACCCATATCGAGGGCCTGCAGGAGCTGGTGCGCAGCGGCAGCTTTGCCGCCGGCGCGGCCTTCGACGGCGACGCCGACCGCTGCCTGATGGTGGACGAGACCGGCGAGCTTATCGACGGCGACCATCTGATCGGCCTGCTGGCGGAGGACATGAAGCGCCGCGGACGCCTGAAGGGCGGCGTGGTGGGGACCATCCTCACCAATCTGGGGCTCCATGCCTTTCTGGAGGAGCGGCAGATCCCCGTCTGGTCCACCAAGGTGGGCGACCGGTATGTACTGGAGGCCATGCGGGAAAAGGGCTGGAACATCGGCGGCGAGCAGTCGGGCCATGTGATCCTCTCCGATTATGCCACCACCGGCGATGGCCAGCTCACCGCCGTACAGTTTCTGTGCGCCCTGAAGGCCTCCGGCGCTACCGCCAGCCAGCTGAACCGGCGCATCGAGAGCTTTCCCCAGGTGTCCATCAACGTGCCGGTTGCCAACGACCGGAAGCACCAGGTGGCGGCGCTGCCCGCAGTGGAGCAGGTGGGCCGGGAGATCGCGGATTATTTCGGCGGTCAGGGCCGGGTGGTGATCCGTCCCTCCGGAACGGAGCCGAAGGTCCGGGTCATGGTAGAGGGCCGGGAGCTTGCCCAGGTGCAGCAGCAGGCGCAGCGGGCGGCCCAGGTGGTAAAGGCTGCGGTGGAAGCGCTGTAAAGGCCTTTCCGATTCTCCGGCGGGAGCCGGTTTTGATAAGCCAAAGCAGGAAAGGAGGAGCAAAGCAAGCGCCGGAGCCGGGCGGGATGCACCGGCTGACGAGGATGGAGGTTGCGCAAAAGCGCGAAAATCGAAGGGTTCGGCGGATGCCTCCCGTCTGCCGTGGGGCGTAAGGATCGCAGAAAAACCGCAGGGCGACCTGCGGGACAAAGGGCGATCTCCACGGAAAAACGAATACGTTTTGTCATTTTTTGTAGAAATATCAAGGAGCGTTATTATATATGTGCGGAATTGTTGGATATGTGGGCAAGCGGCAGGCCGTCCCGGTGCTGCTGCAGGGCCTGCACAAGCTGGAATATCGGGGCTATGATTCCTCCGGCGTGGCGCTGCTGGAGCAGGGGGCGCTGAAGGTGGTCAAGGCCCGGGGCCGCATCCGGAACATGGAGGAGCTGCTGCAGGCGCAGGGCCCCTTTACGGCCACCTGCGGCATCGGCCATACCCGCTGGGCCACCCACGGCGAGCCCTCGGACATCAACGCCCATCCCCATGTGAGCGAAAACGGACGCATCGCGCTGGTGCACAACGGCATCATCGAAAACTATATGGAGCTGCGGGAGATGCTGAAAAAGGCGGGCTTTTCCATTCGGACGGAAACGGACAGCGAGCTGGCGGCCCATCTGTTTCAGCTCCATTACCGCGGCGACGCCCTTGCGGCCCTGCGGGAGACCACCCGCCAGCTGCGGGGATCCTATGCGCTGGCGGTCATCAATGCCGACGCCCCGGGGGAGCTGATCTGCGCCCGGCGGGATAATCCGCTGATCCTGGGCGTGGGAGAGGGCGAAAACATGATCGCCTCAGACATCCCCGCGATCCTGGCGCTGACGAAGCGTTATATCGTCCTGGCCGACGGCCAGACGGCCCGGGTCACGGCAGACGGCGTGGAGCTTTACGATGGCGTGGGCAACCGGCTCCAGCCGAAGATCGAAACGGTCACCTGGGATCTTTCCGCCGCGGAGAAGGGCGGCTATGAGCATTTCATGATCAAGGAGATCTTTGAGCAGCCCAAGGCCGTGCGGGATACCGTCCTGCCCCGGCTGAAGGACGGTCTGCCCGCGCTGGACAGCGACGGGCTTTCCGACGCGCTGCTGCGGGAGGTCAAAAGCATCCATATCACCGCCTGCGGCAGCGCGCTGCACGCGGGTCTTGTGGGAAAAGCCGTCCTTGAGCGGCTGGCCCGGGTGCCGGTGACCACCCATATCGCCTCGGAGTTCCGGTATGAGGATCCCATCATCGGGCCGGGAGACCTGTGCCTGGTGATCAGCCAGTCCGGCGAGACCGCCGACACGCTGGCTGCCATGCGGGAGGCCAAACGCAAGGGCGCACGGACGGTGGCCATCGTCAATGTGGTGTCATCCAGCATCGCCCGGGAGGCGGACGCGGTGCTTTACACCTGGGCCGGGCCGGAGATCGCCGTGGCCACCACCAAGGCCTATTCCGCCCAGCTGGCGGCGCTGTATCTGGTGGCCGTCCGGGCAGCTTATGTGCGGGGGACCCTTTCGGAGGAGCAGGCCCGGGCGCTTTGCCGGGAGGTGGCCGCCCTGCCGGAGCAGATCGAAAAAACGCTGGAATGCCGCAGCCAGATGCAGCATCTTGCCAGCCTTTACGCCAACCGCCAGAGCGTCTTTTTCATCGGCCGGGGCATGGACTATGCCGCCGGACAGGAGGCCTCCCTGAAGCTCAAGGAGATCTCCTATATCCACAGCGAGGCCTACGCCGCCGGCGAGCTGAAGCATGGCACCATCTCCCTCATCGAGGAGGGGACCATGGTGGTGGCACTGGCCTGCGATCCGGCGCTGACGGAAAAGACCGTCTCCAATGTGAAATCTGTGAAGGCCCGGGGGGCCAGCGTGGTGCTGGTCACCAGTGACCAGCATCTGCAGGAGGATCCGGAGATCTGCGACCATCTGGTGCGCATCCCGGCAGTCAACCCGCAGCTCAGCGCCAGCCTTTCCATCCTGCCCATGCAGCTGCTGGCCTATTATACCGCCGTCATCCGGGGCTGCGATGTGGATAAGCCCCGCAACCTGGCAAAAAGCGTAACCGTGGAATAAAGCCAGACCGACAAAAATGCGCCGCCCGGAAAAGCTCCGGGCGGCGTTTTCATAGGACTTATATCTGCCTGGGGCAGGGCTCGGCGGGCTGCGTCATGCGTCGTAAACGCCCAGGATCACGATGCCCAGCACCACCGCGGCGATGGTGAGATAATGCTTCCAGCTGAGCTTTTCCTTCAGAAAGATATGACTCCAGAGGACGGAGACCGCGCAGTAGGAGGAGATCATGGGAGCCGCCGCCGCCGGATTGGCGGAAAGGGCAAAGATATAGGCGAACTGACCGGCCGTCTCGAAGCAGGCGCCGATGAGCTTGGGGCCTTCGCTGCGCACGGACAGCCGCTTTTTCTTCCACAGGCAAACGTAAAGGAAGCACATTACGCCTGCGAACAGGAAGGTCAGCTCGTAGGCCACATTGGCGGTGGCCTCGTAGTTTTCGATGGTCAGGGAGAGCTTGTTCAGCACCAGACCGTCGCAGAAGGAGCCGGCTGCGTCCAAAACGCAGTACAGCACCGGCAGCGCCAGCGCCAGCAGGCTCTTGGCATATTTCCGGTTGGAGGCCTCCTGCCGCCGGGCGCGGAGCGTCTCGTCCTCCCGGGCGTCTACAACGGCCAGGGAGATCACGCCCAGACACACGCACAAAACGCCCACATACTGCATCCTTTCCAGCCGCTCGCCGGAGATCAGATAAAGGATCGCCGCCAACGCGCCGGAGGAATTGCAGATGGGAGAGGAGATGGAAAGCTCGATATAGCGCAGGCCCACATAGCCCAGCACCATGGAGCTGATATAGAGCAGGGAGACGGGGAGATAGGTCCAGATCACGCCCAGGGAGATGCGCACGCCGCCGATCAAGATCTCATATGCCGCGTGCAGCCCCATCACAAGGCCCACCATCATGACCATTTTCAAATGACTGTCCCGGTCGTCGGGGTCGGAGCAGCCGATCTTGGAGAACAGGTCGGAACCGCTCCAGCAGAGCAGCGCCGCCAGCGCCAGCCAAAACCACATAACATTCACCGGCTTTCTGAAAAATTAAAAAGGATCGGAAAACGGGCGAAGGGCAGGCGGCGGACGGCGCAGGGGACGGAAGGGGTGGCAGGAATGAAACACGGGCTCAGTCTTTCAGCGGATAGCCGCAGAACAGGATGGCGGCCCTTGCAAGCTCGGCGGTGGGGTCGATAAAGCTGCCCGGCAGGGCCAGCTCCTGCTGGACGATGGGCAGCTCCGTGCAGCCCAGGATGAAATAATCCGCGCCGCGGCGGGTCAGCGCGTCCATCAGCTGCTCCATGGGGCGGCGCACCAGCTCCAGCGGTTTCCCGCCCTTGACGCAGTCGTAGATGGCGGTCATGAGCACGTCCCGCTGGGGCTCGTCGGGCAGGATGCAGGCGACGCCTTCCTTCTCCAGCGCCTTTTCATAAAGGCCGGAGGCCAGCGTGCCCCGGGTGGCCAAAACGCAGGCGGTCTTCCCGGGGAAGCGGGCGGCGCAGGCCTTGGCGGTGGCCTCCAGCATGCTGAGGAAGGGGATCCTCGTCTGGCTCTGGAGCCGGGGGAGGAAATAGTGGGCCGTGTTGCAGGGCATGATGATGCAGTCCGCCCCGCAGGCCTCCAGATGGCGCAGCGCATCGGACATTTCGGGGACGGGATCGGGTCCGCCCTGCAGGATGGCCGCCGTCCGGTCCGGGATCCGGCAGTTGTTGTCGATATAAATGCGGATATGCTCGTTGTCGCAGCTGGCGCGGGTCATCAAAACGATCTTGCGGAACAGATCGGCCGTGGCCAGCGGGCCCATGCCGCCCAGAATACCAATGGTCTTTTTCATATGCAGGCTCTCCTTCAGAATATTCTCACAACTAATCACTATAGCGAAAGCGGGAGAAAAAAGCAAGAAAAAGTCGCGGAAAAGAAAACGGCTCCCGCTTTTCGCGGGAGCCGCTCTTGCTTGTCTGTAATTATTCGGAGATGGCGCCAACGGGGCAAGCGCCGGCACAGGCGCCGCAGCTCACGCAGGTGTTTTCGTCGATCTCGTACTTACCGCCGGCGTCCTTGATCGCGCTCATGGGGCAAGCGCTGGCACAGGAACCGCAAGCGATGCAAGCGTCAGAAATTTTGTAGGCCATAATAAGCACCTCCTGTAAATTCTCCTTCTATTTTAACAGATAATCTGAAAAATGCAATGCCTAATTCAACAAATCGGGGGATAAATAATCCGCTTTATTTTGGAAAAGATAGCAAGCGGAGGCGATGGTATGAAAAAAACACGGAGAAAGGTCACGCTGGAGGACGGAAACACGCTGGAAATGTCTGTTTCCCATGAGGGGCGATTCGGCTCCGGGGTGAACGCATGACGGAGCCGCGATTTTCCCAGAGCGGGCGCAGCGCGCTGCTTCGGGCCTATCAGCTGGCCCGAAACGCCTGCCACAGCTGGGTGGGGCCGGAGCATCTGCTGCTGGGGGCCATGCTGGAGGAATGCGGACCGGGGCGGCTGCTGGAGCATCCGGAGGAGCTTGGAAAAAAGGCGGAGCAGCTGGCGCAGCAGCTTGGCCGGGGGAAAAGCGTCTCCCTGCCGGTGGTGCTGAGCCAGGCGGCGGCCGACGTCATCCAGCGGGCGGCACAGCTGGCGGAGGGGAGCGTGGGCGCGCGGGATGTGCTTTTGGCGCTGCTGGAGTGCGGCGATCCTGCCGTTTCCGCCCTTTTGCAGCAGTGCGGCTGCGATGGAGAGACCCTGCGCCGCCGCCTGCGGCTGCGGCCCGCCGCGCCCAGAGCCGCCGCCAGGCGCTGCGAGCTGAAGCTGACCCTGCAGTTCGGCGAGGATATGACCGCCCGGGCGCTGGCCCACGGCTATGATCCGGTGGCCTGCCGGGACAGGGAGCTGGCCCGGGCCATGCAGATCCTGGCCCGGCGGCAGAAGAGCAACCCCGTTTTGCTGGGGGAGGCCGGCGTGGGCAAGACGGCGGTGGTGGAGGGCCTGGCCCAGCGCATCGCCTTTGGCGAAGCGCCCGCCTGCCTGCTGGAGCGAAGAGTGATCGCTCTGCAGCTGGCTTCCATGGTGGCGGGGACGAAATATAGGGGCGAGTTTGAAGAACGGGTGGGCGCGATCCTTTCGGAGGTGCGCGCCGCAGGCAATGTGATCCTGTTTCTGGACGAGCTGCACACCATCTGCGGCGCCGGCGCGGCGGAGGGCGCCATTGATCTGAGCAATCTGCTGAAGCCTGCGCTGGCCCGGGGCGGCCTGCAGGTCATCGGAGCCACCACCGGCGCGGAGTTCAAGAAATACATCAGCCGGGACGCGGCTCTTTCCCGCCGGTTCCAGCCGGTGCCCGTGGCGGAGCCAACGCCCCGGGAGACCGAGCTGATCCTCCGGGCCCTGCGGCCGAGATATGAGCGGTATCACGGGGTGCTCATCACGGAGAGCGCCCTGCAGAGCGCGGTGCGGCTCTCGCCCCGCTGTATGCCCGGCAGATACGATCCTGACCGGTCGGTGGATCTGCTGGACGAGGCTGCGGCCTGCGCCGCCCTGCAGCGGGACAGAAAGGCGGAGCGCCGCCATGTGGTCCAGGTGGCCCGTCAGCTGCAGGGAGAGGACTGGCAGACGGAGGAGCAGCAGACCCAGCGGCTTCTGGAGCTGGAGACGCGGCTGAAGCAGGCGGTATTGGGGCAGGAGAGCGCCGTGGCCGCCGTGGCCCGGGCCATGGTGCGGCGGAGCGCCTTTCCGGAGGAGCGGCGGCCCCGGGCGGGCTTTCTGCTCTGCGGGCCCAGCGGCGTGGGAAAGACCAGCCTGGCCCGGGCGCTGGCGCGGGAGCTTTATCCTGGACAGAGCGGCGGGCTGATCCGGCTGGACATGAGCGAGTATATGGAAAAGCATTCCGCGGCCCGGCTAATCGGCGCGCCGCCGGGCTATGCAGGCTATGGCGAGGGCGGCCAGCTCACCGAGCGGGTGCGGGCCAGACCCTGCAGCGTGGTGCTGCTGGACGAGGTGGAAAAGGCCCATCCGGACGTGCTCAATCTGCTGCTGCAGATCCTGGAGGAGGGCTGTCTTACCGACGGCACCGGACAAAGCGTCAGCTTTCGGGAGACGGTGCTGGTGCTCACCTCCAACCTGGGGGCGGAGCATTGGATGGGACGGCAGCAGGCGGGCTTTGTGCGGGAGGAGCGCGCCCAGGCCTGCGAGGAGCAGATCCGGAGGGAGCTGCGCCAGACCCTGCGGCCGGAGCTTCTGGGCAGGCTGGACGGCGTGGTCATGTTCCGTCCGCTGGAGCGGGAGCAGCTGCGGGCCATCCTCCGGCTGGAGCTGGAGCGGCTGCGGCAGGGCTGTCTGGACCGGGGCGTGCGCCTTTGCTGGACGGAGGACTGCGAGACGCTTCTGCTGGAGCGGGGGACGGATCCGGCCCAGGGGGCCAGACCGCTGCGCCGGGCGGTGGAGACGCTGGCGGAGGAGCCGCTGGCGCTGGCGCTTCTGCAGGGCGGCGGAGATGGGAGCGTCTGTCTGCAGGCGGAAAACGGTCTTCTGGTCCCCCATTGGCAGAAGAGCCGTCAGCCGGCGGCGCAGTAAGGCGGGCCGGCGCTTTTCCGCCGAAAACAGCTCCGCAAAGCGGCAGTTCGGCGGCTTCCGGCGCATTTCCTTCGGGAAATGCGCTTTTTTGTTTGCCTTTCTCTTGCAACAGGCGGCGGAAGAAGCTATAATAAAGTGATATCATGTAATTTTATTTAGGAGTGACATAGAGATGACCGATCCCATCCGTCTTGCCCAGCTTCTGTTTCCCCATGTGACCCAAACGCCCGACCAGCTGCTGGCGGAGCGATTTCCCCCCAGAGACCTGAAGGAGGGCGCACAGGTGACCCGCTTCGCCCCCAGCCCCACAGGCTTTCTGCACATCGGCGGCGTCTTTTCCGCCATGATCTCCGAGCGGGTGGCCCATACCACCGGCGGCAGGGCCATCCTGCGCATCGAGGACACCGATAAAAAGCGCGAGGTGGAGGGCGGCGTTCGGCTCATCGCCCAGGGCCTGCGGGATTTCGGCATCGCCTTTGACGAGGGCGCTGTGGACGATGAGACGGAGACCGGCGCTTACGGCCCCTACACCCAGAGCCGCCGGGCGGAATATTACCATGTGTTCTGCAAGGCGCTGGTGGAGAAGGGCCTTGCCTATCCCTGCTTCTGCACGGCGGAGGAGATCGACGCCATCCGTCAGGCCCAGGAGGCCCAGGGCGTTACGCCGGGCTATTGGGGCGAGCACGCCCGCTGCCGGGAGCTGACGCTGGAGCAGGTGGAGGAACGGCTGCAGGCGGGCATGCCCTATGTGCTGCGGCTGCGCTCCCCGGGGAAGCCCGGCGGAAGAGTGAAGTTCCGGGACGCCATCCGCGGCGACATCGAGATGGAGGAAAACTTCGTGGACGTGGTGCTGCTCAAGAGCGACGGCATCCCCACCTATCACTTTGCCCATGTGGTGGACGATACGCTGATGCGGGTGACCCAGGTGGTCCGGGGCGACGAGTGGATCGCCTCCGCGCCCATCCATCTGCAGCTGTTCTGGCTGTGCGGCCTGAAGGCCCCGAAATACGCCCATATCGCCCCCATCATGAAGGAGGAGGACGGCTCCCGGCGCAAGCTTTCCAAGCGGAAGGATCCGGAGGCGGCCGTCAGCTATTTTACCCAGGAGGGTTATCCGGCGGAGGCCGTGATGGAATATCTGCTCACCATCGCCAATTCCAATTTTGAGGACTGGCGGCGGCAGAACAAGGACGCCCACTACACCCAGTTCCCCTTCAAGCTGAACAGGATGAGCGCCTCCGGCGCGCTGTTTGACCTGAAGAAGCTGCAGAGTGTCTCGGCGGAGGTCATCTCCCGGATGACGGCGGAGGAGGTGTATGTCCAGGCGCTGGCCTGGGCCCAGCGCTTCGATGAGCAGCTGGCCGGGCTGCTGCAGCAGGACGCGGACTACGCCAAAGGTCTGTTTGCCATCGACCGGGGCGGCAAAAAGCCCCGGAAGGATATCGTCCGTTGGAGCGACGTCCGCAGCTATGCCGCTTATTTCTACGATCCGCTGTTCTGCCGGGAGGAGACGCTGGAGCTGGACCCCGCCCTGCAGAAGCAGGTGCTGGACGCTTATCTGCCGGTGATGGACTGCGGCGACGACAAGGACGCCTGGTTCGGTAAGATGAAGGAGCTTTGCCCGGCGCTGGGCCTTTCCCCCGATGTGAAGGCCTATAAGGCCGCGCCGGAGCAGTTCCGGGGCCATGTGGGCGATGTGAGCGCCGTGGTGCGCATGGCCGTTGCCGGACGGAAAAACACCCCCGATCTCCACGCGATCATGGCCCTTCTGGGACAGGAGACCTGCGCCCGGCGCATCCGGGAATACCGGGACAGCCTGTAAAGCAGCAAAGGGCTTAAAAATCAAAAAACATCATCAAGGAGAGTTCAAATATGGAAGAAGAGATCAAGACCACCGGCGCCGCCGGCAATTTTATCGAGGAGTTCATCAAGGAAGATATCGCCCCCGGCGGACGCTTTGCAGGCAAAAAGGTCCACACCCGGTTCCCGCCGGAGCCCAACGGCTATCTGCACATCGGCCACTGCAAGGCCCTGTGCATCGACTTCGGCACGGCGGAAAAGTTCGGCGGCCTGTGCAATCTGCGCTTTGACGACACCAACCCCGCCAAGGAGGACACCGAGTTTGTAGAGGCCATTCAGGAGGATATCCACTGGCTGGGCTTCGACTGGGGCGACCGGCTGTTTTACGGCTCCGATTATTTCGAGAAGGACTATGAATACGCCGTGGAGCTGATCCGAAAGGGTCTGGCCTATGTCTGCGAGCTGACGCCGGAGGAGTTTTCCAAATACCGCGGCGACACCCAGCATCCTGCCGTCAGCCCCTGGCGGGACCGGCCGGTGGAGGAGAGCCTGGAGCTGTTTGAACGGATGAAAAACGGCGAGTTTCCCGAGGGAAAATATACCCTGCGGGCCAAGATCGACCTGGCCTCCGGCAACTTCAATATGCGGGATCCGGTGATCTATCGGATCCGCTACATCGAGCACCACCGGCAGGGCACCAAATGGTGCATCTTCCCCATGTATGATTTTGCCCATCCTATTCAGGACGCGCTGGAGCACATCACCCACTCCCTCTGCTCGCTGGAATATGAGGACCATCGCCCCCTGTATGATTGGGTCATCAACAATGTTTCCGTCCCCTCCAAGCCCCGGCAGATCGAGTTTGCCCGGCTGGGCATCGACCACACCGTCATGTCCAAGCGCAAGCTCCGTCAGCTGGTGGAGGAAAAGAAGGTCTCCGGCTGGGACGATCCCCGGATGCCAACCCTCTGCGGCCTGCGCCGGAGAGGCTATACCGCCGCCGCCATCCGCAATTTCTGCGAGCGCATCGGCGTGGCCAAGGTTTCCAGCACGGTGGAATACGCCTTCCTGGAGCACTGCCTGCGGGAGGATCTGAACGAGCACGCCCGCCGGGTGATGGCGGTGCTGCGGCCCGTGAAGCTGATCATTACCAACTATCCCGAGGGGAAGAGCGAGACCTTCGAGGTGGAAAACACCCCCAACCGCCCCGAGGACGGCGCCCATACCGTCACCTTCTCCCGGGAGCTTTATGTGGAGCGCGAGGACTTTCTGGAGACGCCGGTGCCCAAGTATAAGCGTCTGTTCCCCGGCGGCCCGGAGTGCCGCCTAAAGGGCGCTTATCTCATCACCTGCACCGGCTGCAAAAAGAACGACGACGGCAGCATCGCGGAGATCTATGCGGAATATGATCCCGATTCCCGGGGCGGCGACCCGGCAGACGGCCGCAAGGTCAAGGGCGCCACGCTCCATTGGGTGGACGCCGCCACTGCGGTGGACGCGGAGGTGCGCCTCTATGACAACCTGTTCAGCGATGCCAGCCCCGACGCCTTCGAGGGCGGCTTCCTGGCCTGCCTGAATCCGGATTCGCTGGAGGTCCTTACCGGCTGCAAGGTGGAAAAGAGCCTGGAAAACGCGCAGGCCCCGGCAGACTTCCAGTTCATGCGGCTGGGCTATTTCGCCGTGGACAATCAGGACAGCCGTCCCGGCCGGCTGGTGTTCAACCGGGCCGTGGCGCTGAAGGACAGCTTTAAGAAATANNCTTGCCTGCATGAACCCCGATTCGCTCGAGGTGCTGACCGGCTGCAAGGTCGAGCCGCGCATGCGCGACATCGCCGCGGAGTACGACAAGACCGAGAAGAAGGGCAAGACCGCGCCGAGCTTCCAGTTCATGCGTCTGGGGTATTTCTGCCTGGACAACAGGGATTGCTCCAAGGATCATCTGGTGTTCAACCGGTCGGTGACACTGAAGGACAGCTTTAAGAAATAATGGAATATTATCTGGACAACGCCGCCACCACGGCTCCCATCCCCGCCGCCCGGGCGGCGGCGGAGCGGGCCATGGACGATTTCGGCAATCCCGGCTCGCTCCATGCGCCGGGCCGCAGGGCCCGCGTCCTGCTGGAGGAGAGCCGGGCGGCGGTGGCGGCGGCGCTGGGAACGGAGCCTGCCTGCATCACCTTTACCTCCGGCGGCACGGAGAGCATCAACACCGCCATCCGCTGCGGCGCGCGGAAAAATCATCATCTGGGCCGGCAGCTGGTCTCCACCCAGATCGAGCACGACGCCACCCTGAACACTCTGAAGGACCTGCGGCAGCAGGGCTGGGAGGTGACGCTGGTCCCGCCGGAGCGGGACGGCCGGGTGACGCTTTCGGCGCTGCAGGCGGCGCTGCGGCCGGATACGGCGTTGGTCTCCGTCATGGGCGTCTGCAACGAGACAGGGGCCATCCTGCCCATCCGGGCGCTGAAGGAGGCCATGGGGAAGCTCTGCCCCCGGGCGCTGCTCCATGTGGACGGCGTTCAGGCCTTCTGCAAGATCCCCCTGCCCATGGACTGCATCGACCTGCTGAGCCTTTCCGCCCATAAGATCGGCGGGCTCAAGGGCAGCGGAGCGCTGTATGTCCGCCGGGGACTGACGCTGCCGCCCCTGTTGTTTGGCGGCGGGCAGGAGAACGGTCTGCGCTCCGGCACGGAGGCCATGCCCCAGATCGCGGCCTTTGCCGCCGCCGCGCAGCAGAGAAGCGCGCATTTCGCGGAGGATACCGCCCATATGGCATCCCTGCGGCAGCGGCTGCTGCAGGGCGCTGCGGCGCTGGGCTGCGCGGTGAACACGCCGAAGGACGGCGCGCCCCATGTGGTGAATCTTTCCCCCTGCAGGGGCCGCAGCGAGGTCTATATCCGCATCCTTTCCGACCGGGGCATCTACGTCTCCGGCGGCAGCGCCTGCGCCCGGGGCAAAAAATCCCATGTGCTGACGGCCATGCGCCTGCCGGGGAACAATGTGGACGCGGCCCTGCGGGTGAGCTTTTGCCCGGAGACGCCGGAAGCGGCGGTAGACGCCTTTCTGGATGCGCTGCGGGAGGCGGAAGGGATGTTTTGATGGAACGGCGGAGAGGGCGCAGCGGGGCTATGCCTTTCCGCCGGACAGGACCGTGGTATTTGAAGAGTTTGAGGTGGTTGACCCCATATGAGAGAAATTTTGCTTTGTAAGTGCGGCGAGCTGGTGCTCAAGGGCCTGAATCGCCATAAATTTGAGGAGCGGCTCAACCGGACGCTCTACTGGCGGCTGAAAAAGGTGGGCGATTTCAAGATCCGCAGCTGCCAGTCCACCATTTATGTGGAGCCCCAGGACGAAAACATCTCCATGGATCGGGCGCTGGAGGTCTGCCGGAAGGTGTTTGGCGTGGTGGGCGTATGCCGGGCGGTGGTCTGCGAAAAGAATATTGAGGATATCAAGCAGAAGGCCGGAGAATATCTCAGGGAGACGCTGGCGGGCGTCCGCACCTATAAGGTGGAGACCCGCCGGGCGGACAAGCGCTTCCCCCTGACCTCTCCGGAGATCAGCCGGGAGGTGGGCGGTTATCTCAGCGACCTTTACGATCATCTGCAGGCGCAGATGGAGGATCCCCAGATCACCGTCAAGGTGGAGGTCCGGGAGGAGCACGCCTTTGTCAGCGCGGGGACCATTCCCGGCGCGGGCGGCCTGCCGGTGGGCACCTCCGGGCGGGGGATGCTGCTGCTCAGCGGCGGGATCGATTCCCCCGTGGCGGGCTGGATGATGGCAAAGCGGGGCATGGAGCTTTGCGGCGTGCATTTCTTCAGCTATCCCTATACCTCTCCGGAGGCCAAGCAGAAGGTGTTGGATCTGGCGGAGGTGCTGGCGGGCTGGTGCGGCAGGATCAGCGTCACCGTTATCCCCTTCACCCATATCCAGACGGAGATCCGGGACAAGTGCAAGGAGGACTATTTTACGCTGGTGATGCGCCGCTTTATGATGCGGCTGGCGGAACAGGCCGCGAAGAAGCAGGACTGCCAGTGCCTGATCACCGGCGAGAGCCTGGCCCAGGTGGCCAGCCAGACGGTGCAGGCCATCCACACCACCAACGCCGTCTGCACCCTGCCGGTGCTGCGGCCGGTGATCGGCATGGACAAGGAGGAGATCATCACCGTGGCCCGCAGAGTCGGCACTATGGATATCTCCATCCTGCCCTATGAGGACTGCTGCACCGTCTTCACTCCCAAGCATCCCCAGACCAAGCCAAAGCTGGAATGCGTGGAGGAGGAAGAACGGAAGCTGGAGGTGGAGGCGCTGGTGGCGGAAGCGCTGGCCGGCGCGGAGACCCTGGTCATTGGATGACCGGAGGCCTTTCTCCGCGCGAAAAACGAACGGGAGGCGGAAAACCATGAATTGTGAGCTGCTGGCCGTGGGGACGGAGCTGCTGCTGGGCGAGATCGCCAATACCGACGGTCAGATGATCGCCCAGGGGCTCAGCGAGCACGGCATCAATGTTTACTGGCAGACGGTGGTGGGAGACAACCCGGGCCGTCTGCGGCAGGCGCTGGACATCGCCCGGAGCCGGGCGGATATCATCATCACCACCGGCGGGCTGGGACCCACGGCAGACGACCTTACCAAGGAGACCGTGGCCGCGGCCTTCGGCAAAAGGCTCTATACCGATCCGGGCCAGCTGGCCCGACTGAAGGAGCGCATGGGCCCGCGGATGACACCAAACAACCTGAAGCAGGCGGAACTGCCCGAGGGCTGCACCGTTTTAGAAAACGACTGGGGCACGGCCCCGGGCTGCGCCTTTGAGGCGGACGGCGTCCATGTGATCATGCTGCCCGGCCCGCCCCGGGAGTGCCGGCCCATGTTTCTTTACCGGGCGGCGCCCTATCTGGAAAAGCTTCAGGGCGGCGTTATCGGGAGCCGGTATGTAAAGATCTTCGGCGTGGGGGAAAGCGCCATGGAGACGCAGGTCAAGCCCCTGATGGACCGGCTGGAGGGCGTTACCATGGCCCCCTATGCCAAGGAGGGGGAATGCGAGCTGCGCATCACTGCCCGGGCAGAGACAAAGGAGGCCGCGCTGGCCCTCTGCGATCCGGTGGTGGCGCAGGTGCGGGAAATTCTCGGAAAGCATGTTTACGGCGTGGATGTTTCCTCGCTGGAGGAACGGGTGGTGCAGGGCCTGCGGCAGCAGGGCCTCACGATCGCGCTGGCGGAGAGCTGCACCGGCGGTCTGATCGCCAAGCGCATCACGGATATCGCGGGGGCCTCGGAGGTGTTCGGCTTCGGCTGCGTCACCTACAGCAATGCGGCAAAGCAGCGGCTGCTGGGCGTCTCGGCGGAGACGCTGGAGCGCTGCACCGCTGTCAGCGAGCAGACGGCGCTGGAGATGGCAAGAGGCGTCCGGGCCCTCAGCGGCGCGGATATCGGTCTCAGCGTTACCGGCTATGCCGGCCCCGGCGGCGGCACGGAGGAGCACCCGGTGGGAACGGTCTTCATCGGACTCAGCTGGGCGGGCGGAGAACGGGTGGTCTGCCCGGAACGGCGCTATATGCGCTCCCGGGAGCAGGTCCGCCGTTCTGCCGCCAGCCACGCGCTGGATCTGGTGCGGCGGGAGGTGCTGGAACGGGAATGAACCGCGAGGAAAAGCGCCTTTCCGGCGAAAAAACCTGTCCGAAGGAGGAAGACCAATGAGCAAGATCCTGATTATTGAAGACGAAGCCACCATCGTGGACCTGATTTCTTTCAATCTGAAGCGGGAGGGCTTTACGGTGGAGGCGGCCTATGACGGCGTGGACGGACTGAACAAGGCCCTGAAGGGCGACGCGGATCTGATCCTGCTGGATGTGATGCTGCCGGGGATGAACGGCTTTGACGTATTGCGGGAGCTGCGCAAGCAGAGCAACGTCCCGGTGATCATGGTCACCGCCCGGGAGGAGGAGCGGGACAAGGTGTTCGGCCTGGAGACCGGCGCGGACGATTATGTGACCAAGCCCTTTTCCGTTAAGGAGCTGGTGGCCCGCATCCGGGCCAATACCCGCCGCAAGGACGGAGAGGGCCGCAGCCAGGGCGACCGGCAGACTTTCGGGCCTTATACGGTGGATACGGGACTGCAGGCCATTCTGCGGGACGGAAAGCCCGTGGAGCTGACGCAGCGGGAATATGATCTGGTGTGTTATTTTCTGGCGTCTGCCGGGAGAGTGGTCTCCCGGGAGGAACTGATGGAAAAGGTCTGGGGCTATGATTACTACGGCGACCTGCGGGCGGTGGATGTGGCCATGCGCCGTCTCCGCGAAAAGCTCGAAGCCGACCCGGCGAACCCGCAGTATTTCATGACGAAGCGGGGCGCGGGGTATTATCTGCAGAAATAAAAGAGGGAAAGGCGCGGGGCGGCTTCCCGGCGGCCAGTGCCGCCGTCATGCCGCAGGGAGCCGCTGTGTG
>DHMK01000061.1:10362-15258 GCA_002405755.1 Clostridiales bacterium UBA4644 | reverse complement strand
GAAATGCGTGAACTGATTTTGAAGCTCAACCGGGAGCATGGAATCACGGTGCTGATCTCCAGCCACATTCTCGACGAGCTTTCGCGGCTCGCCACCCATTACGGCTTCATCGACGGCGGACACATGGTAAAAGAGATGAGCGCGGAGGAGCTGGAAATGCGCTGCCGCAAATGCACCCGCGTGGAGGCGACCAACAGCAAGGTCCTGGCAAGAGTGCTGGACCGTCTCGGCGCGGAATATCGCGTTGTGGACGACAGCAAGACGGATGTTTTCGCCGATGTGCAGGTCACAAGGCTGGCCGTTGAGGCTTTGCAGGAAAACTGCGTGATCTACAGCATGAAGGAGCGGGATGAAAGCCTTGAGAGCTTCTATATGGATCTGATCGGAGGTGTGCGCCATGCTTAAGCTGCTGCGGGCGAATTTCTACCGGCTCTGGCGAAGCCAGGCCCTGTGGCTGTGCGCTGCAGGCGCATTTGTCCTTTCCGCCGTGTTCCTGCTGGGCGTCCATGCGGGCGAGGATGACTCCGCCACGCTGGACAATATGTTCCTGCAGGTATTTCCCTTCCTTGCCATCCTCCACGCTGCCTTTACCAGCCTGTTTCTGGGTGCGGAATATCAGGACGGCACCCTGCGCAACAAGCTCATTGCAGGCCATCCCCGCTGGAAGGTCTACGGAGCATATCTGATCACCGCCGCTGCGGGCTGCTTTGTCATTGCGGCTGGGTGGCTGGCGGGCTGCGCGGTGGGGGCGCTGCGCTTCGGCTGGTTCACCATGCCGGTGCAGACCATGCTGCTGGTGCTGGCGGTGGCCCTGCTGCTGACGGCTGCGCTGACGGCCATCTTCACGCTGGTGGGACTGCTCCTGCCAAACCGGGCTGCCGCCGCGGTGGTGTCTATCGTGCTGGCATTTCTGCTGATCCTTGCCGGAAGCGCCTTCTACAATGCGCTGAGCGAGCCGGAGCTGACACAGTCTGCCGTAATGACGGTCAACGGCTTTGAATACGGCGACCTGACCCCAAATCCCTATTATATCTCCGGCAGCCGGCGGGCGGTCTACCAGTTTGCCGTGGATGCGCTGCCCACGGGGCAGGCCATTCAGCTGGCCAACCGGGAGCTGACGCGCCCGGCGCTGTCCATGGCGGCCTCTGCGGGGCTGGCGCTGCTGTGCGCGGCGGCAGGCATGGCGGCCTTCCGGCGCAAGGATTTGAAGTAAGGAGCTTTTATGGAATTTCAGTGGATCGTTCTGGCCTGTGCGCTTTTCCTCTGCGTCCTGTTTTTACTGGCATATCTGCTTTTGCTGCGCCGCTCCATCCGAGAGGTGGCGGAGGAGCTGGAGGAAAAGCTGCGGACGGATACGAACACCCTGATTTCCATCTCCACCGGCGACCGCAGCGTGCGGCAGCTTGCATCTAAAATCAACGGGCAGCTTCGCTCGCTCCGCAGGGAGCGCATGACCCTGCAGCACGGCGATATGGAGCTTAAAAACGCGGTCACGAGCATCTCCCACGACCTGCGCACGCCGCTGACGGCCATCTGCGGGTATCTTGATCTTTTGGAGCAGGAGCCGCAGTCGGAAAATGCCAGGCGCTATCTGGCCATCCTGCGGGAGCGGACAGACGCCATGCGCAGCCTGACGGAGGAGCTGTTCCGCTACTCCGTGATCACCGCAACGACGGATGAGCTACATATGGAAAATGTCTGCCTGAACGGCATTCTGGAGCAGAGCCTTGCGGGGCTTTACGGCGCGCTTTCTGCCCGGGGCATCACGCCGGAGGTGCAGATGCCCAAAGGAAAGGTCATGCGGCAGCTGGACGCCGCCGCGCTGCGCCGCATTTTTGACAATATTCTCAGCAACGCCGTCAAATATTCCGACGGCGACCTCTCCGTCACGCTGGCTCCGAACGGTTCCGTCACATTTTCCAACCGCGCCCCATCCCTCAGCCGGGTGCAGGCAGAGCGCCTGTTCGACCGCTTTTACACCGTGGAGACGGCACGCAGCTCCACCGGCCTTGGGCTGTCTATCGCAAAACTGCTGACGGAAAAGCTGGGCGGAACCATCGCGGCAGAGTATAAAAACGGAATGCTGCAGCTCTGCGTGGCCTTTCCCTGCGCTAAAGCTGCCGGCGTGTAAAAGCGATCAGAAGCAATAAAACCGCTTCCCGGAGAGGGAAGCGGTTTTGCATTTCGGGGGTGCGGCGGGAGCGATCAAAAGAGCGTCTCCTCATCCGCTGAAAAAAGAGCGTCGTTGACGGAAAACAGCGGGAGGTGATGGGCAAGACCATAGATAATGATGGCGTCCCGCCGGGATCTGGGATAAAGCTGCGCCAGACCGCAGCGCTTCAAAAGCTCCTGCGCTTCCTCCAGCGAAACGCCCAGACCGAAGCAAAGGCAGAGCAGCCGGCTGCGGGAGGGATTGCGCCGCCCGGAAAAGATCTGATGCAGATAAATTTCGCTCATGCCGGAGCGCTTGGCCAGCGTGGCCTTGGAAATGCCGCTTTTTTTGAACAGATCGCTGAGCATGGCAGCGGCGTCCCTGTTGCTGAAAAAGGCCTCGTTTTCTGCAAGATACTGCTCCAGATCCGGCGATTCCATCAGCTCCTGCCGCAGATCGCCTGTGTTTTTGTCCTTCATAAGATATTCCTGCCTTTACAAATGAAAGATTTTCTGGTATACTCAATAAAAATGTGGTCGAAGCAAAATCACCTGTTTATTTTACAGGACGCGAAAGCAAAAAACAATATGCTGGCTGCATAGGGTCGGAGAATAATTATGGATGTCTATGATGCGCTTCTGGGCGCGATCGAAACAGATTATGATATTACAAGGCAGCTGAAGGAAACCGCCCGGAGCAGCGCCGCCGTGGTGCGCCACAGGAAAAGCGGCACGCGCTATGTGCTCCATCGGTATTCGGGCAGCGGAACGGTCTACCGAAAGCTGCTGCCCATCCGCTGCGCCAATCTGCCGCAGATCTTTGAGGTGGGGGAGAAGGACGGCCACACCGTGGTGCTGGAGGAATATATCCAGGGCGACACGCTGGCCGATCTGCTGTCAAGAGGCCTGCCGACGGAGGCGGAGACGATCTCCATCCTGCGGCAGCTCTGCTCCGCTCTCTGGGTGATCCATTCCCTGGGCGCGGTCCATCGGGATGTGAAGCCGGAAAACATCATCCTGCGGGGGCAGGAGGCGGTGCTCATTGATTTTGACGCGTCCCGGATCTTTCAGCAGGAGCTGGAGAGCGACACGCAGATCCTGGGTACTACGGGCTATGCCGCGCCGGAGCAGTATGGCCTTTCCCAGTCTGACCGCCGGGCGGATATTTATTCCATGGGCATTCTGCTGAATATCCTGCGCACCGGGCAGCACCCTGTCAAGACCCTTGCGCCGGGCCGGCTGGGCCGGGTGGTGCAGAAATGCACCATGACCAATCCGGAGCAGCGGTATCAGACGGTAGAGCGGCTGCTGGAGGCGCTGGAATAAAGGAAAAGAGGGTAAAGCATGAGCAAGAAATGTATCAGCTGCGGGGCGGAGCTGGCGGAGGACGCGGCCTTCTGCCCCTACTGCGAGACTGCGCAGGAGGAAAAGAGACCGACAGATATGCCGCGGGTCCGGCGGAAAAAGGGCCTGCGCTGGGCGGCGGCCATTCTCGCGGCGGCCATCGTTACAGGCGGGATCCTTTGGCGCTTTGCCGGCCGAACGGCGCAGACAGAGCCTGATCCGGAGACGAAGCAGCCCGGCGCGGATGTCGCGGCAAATGCCGATTCCGTCGGACAGACCACGCCCTGGGAGGGCGGCGCAGAGGTGATTTATACCGATGAAGCCGGGCAAAGCTACGATCTGTTTTTGTGTTTTGATACGCCCCGCATCACAGAGCGCCTGCCCCAGGAGGAAGCCGCGTTTGCATGCGACGAGGGCGAACCGGTCAATAAGCCCTCGCAGCTGACGGTCTACGATCCGGAAACGGACGAGGACCTTTCCGAGCGCTTTTTTGCGCTGGTGGAAGGCTGCTCCGTGGAGACCGTTCCCGCCGAGGGCAGCCGGAAAATGGAGCCTACAGAGCCGGAGAAGGATCCAAGATTTCAGCTGGCGGCGCGGATGAGCTATATCCAGGCGAAGGGCGGCGACGGCGCCAACGAGATCTGCTGGACGATCCGCATGAAAAACGGCGATGAGATCGTCCTTCGGCAGAGCTTTACCTGCAAAGCGCTGCAGCAGGTGAGCCTTTTCTGGTATGACGCGCCCATGCGGACGGTGGAGGAGCTGCAGGCTTATCTGGACCGGCTGAAAACGGAATATGACGAGGATACCGTCATCGACCTGTATCTTCCCGCCAGCGTCTATGCGGGCGGCGTGACCGTTGAGGATATGCGGATCAATCTCCATGGCCGGCAGGAGGAGAATGCCCAGACCACCTTTACCGATACCGTCACCATCAGCAATTTCTATCATTTCACCACGGTAGAGAATATCTGCTTTGAAGGGCAGGGCGGCATTGGTCTGCGGGCCGTTACCTATACCGGCGCCGAGGGCTGCGTATTTCGCGGCTGGGATGTGGGCATGCTGGCAGACGAGGGCGGCTGGGCCGCGCCGGTGAACTGCAGCTTTTCCGAAAACGGCGTGGGCCTGCGCTTCGATTCCAAGCACACCCGCGGAGACGAGGGAAACCTCTGGAACAACGAGTTTGCAGACAATGAGACGGCGGCGGAGTTTATCCATATCCCCAGCGATATGGGCATCAGCATGAAGGACTGCCGCTTCCGGAACAACGGGACGGATGTCGACAACCAGACGGCGGCCGTCATCGACACCAGCGAAGCCGTCTTTGAATAAAGCAAAAAAGCGGAAAAGAAAACGGAGCGGGACGAAGGTCCCGCTCCTCAGTTTGTCGAAAAAGTCTGC
>DHMK01000061.1:0-10235 GCA_002405755.1 Clostridiales bacterium UBA4644 | reverse complement strand
AACCCGCCAAATTTTCGCAAAAAATTTGGCGAAACCGGCCCGCAGGCCGGGACTTAACTGTCGAGAAAAACCCAGCGAAGCGGTTTTTCGACAGTCTCAAGGCGCGGCATTTCGCCGCGCCTTGTTTTTCTGTTTTCTCCGTTTTTATTTTGTGTTCCAGGCGCGATAGCGCTTCATCTGCAGGAGGAAAGCAGCGATCAGCAGCAGGGCGCAGAGGCCGTCGGCTCCCAGCCCCGCCAGCGAGCCGCGATAGGCCCCGCGGATGAGCCGCCAGAGGACGCCGGCCGTCCAGACCACGGCACAGAAGGGGCACAGGAGCAGCAGGATCAGGCTCGGCTTTTTCTTCATTGTGCTTCCTCCGTCCGGCTCAGCCGATCAGCTCCGTATGGATGCGGCTGACGGTGGGCGTGCGGAGCTGGGCCTCCTCCGTGGGATAGCCCAGCGCCAGGGCGGACACGGGCCAGAAGCCGTCCTGGAGCTTCAGCCGGTAAAGCAGCTCCAGGCTCTGGTCCAGCGTCTCGATAAAGCCCCAGAGATAACAGCTGCCCAGCCCAAGCTCCGTGGCCTGCAGGTGCATATTTTCCACCACGCAGGCGGCGTTTGCCACATCCACCGGTCGGAGCTGTCCCTGCTGCTCCCGAACGGAGACCAGGATCAGGCAGGGCGCGCCGTAAAGGGGATCCCTTCCGGTCTCGCCGGTGCGCTTTTGAAAGTTTTCCGTGATATCTGCCAGCAGCGCCGGATCCCGAACAACGGTGAGCTGGAGGTTTTCATAAAGCCTGCGCCCCACGGGGGCGGCGTTGCCCGCCTCAAGCACCGTGCCCAGCGCCCGGGCCTCCACCGGCGTTTTCTGATAGCTCCGGCAGGACTGCCGCCGAAGCAGAACATCTCTGAATTCCATCGTCTTGCTCCTTTCCTTTTACAGGGCAAAATTGCCATCCCGGAAGATGGCCGCCTCCTGGCCGTCCCAGGTGCGGCCGGTGATGGACAGGTCCTCCGTCCCCACCATAAAGTCCACATGGGTATCCGACCGGTTCAGGCCGTGGGCCTCCAGCTCCTCCTCCGTCATGCGCTCGCCGCCCTGGATGCTCTCGCTGTAGGCCTGACCGAAGGCCAGGTGACAGGCGGCGTTTTCGTCAAACAGCGTGTTATAAAAGAGGATCTCCTGATTGCGGATGGGGCTGTCGTAGGGGACCAGCGCCACCTCGCCGAAATGGCTTGCGCCCTCGTCCACGGCGATGGCCGCCTGCAGGATCTCCTCTCCCACCCGGGCGTGGGCCTCCACGATGCGGCCCTTTTCGATGACAAAGTGAAAATCCTCGATCAGGTTGCCGTCGTGGCACAGGGGCAGCGACGCATAGACCACGCCCTCCACGCCGTCTCGCCGGGGCGCGGTAAAGATCTCCTCCGTGGGGATGTTTGGCATGAAGCTCTGTCCCCGGGCGCAGACCCCGCCGCCGCCGGCCCAGACATGGCCCCGGGGCAGATGGACGGTCAGATCGGTGCCCAGGCTGTTATGGTAATGCAGCGATTCCAGCCGCAGCTCGTTGAGCGTCTCCACCCGCGCCTTGAGCATGGCGTCGTGCTTGCGCCAGAGCGCCACGGCGTTGCCCCGGCCGGTGATGCGCACCGCCTTGAAGATGGCGTCCCAGAGCTTTTCCATGGCCTGCTCCTCCGAAGCGCCGGGGAAGACCTTCTTCGCCCAGGAGGGGATGGGGATGGAGCCGATGCACCAGGGGAAGCCGTTGGCCATCTGCAGCCGGTAAAAGGGCTCCAGCCCGCGGGCGGCGGCCCGCTGATTGCGGACGATCCGCTCCGGCAAAACGCCCTTGAGATTCTCCGGGTCGCTGGCGGAGATGGAAAGATAGGCCGCTCCCGCCTGGGCATAGCCGTTATACATCGCCTGCTGCCACTGGGGCACGCTGTCGAAGACCTCGTCGGCGGCGCAGAGATAGCGCATCCGGGTCAGCGCGTCGTCCCGCCAGTTGAGGATGACCTCCCGCGCACCGGCATCATAGGCCGCCTGAGCGCACAGCCGCCCGAACCAGGCGCATTCCACCGGACAGGCCAGCACCAGCTCCTGCCCCGGCTGCACATTGACGCCCACCTCTACCAAAAGCCTTGCATATTCCTGATATCTCAGATCCATTTGTCTCGCTCCTTATCTTCCCCGGGCGCTTACTTTCCGTTGCGCTCCAGCAGGGCGTATTTGATGTCCCAGAGCTTCTGAGACAGATCCACATAATAGGGATGGGGGTTTTCAAACCGGGCCACCGCGTCCCAGATCCGGCCCATGCACTCCCGGCAATAGCTGCGGATCTCCTCGATATCCCGCTTTTTATGGACGCAGACGCCCTTGTCAAACAGCTGCGCCTGCAGGGGCCGGGCGGTAAAGTTGGTGGCGGTATATTTTTTCCAGGTGTGCTCCGGGTCAAACAGCACATAGGGCTGATCCTCCGGGATGACCTCGTCCCGCAGGGTGAGCACATCCGCCCGGTATTTTCCGTCGGTCTTGTCCGTCAGCCGCCAGACCTGCTTGAAATGGGGGTTGGTGATCTTTTCCACATTTTCCGAGATCTTGATCTTGGGGATGATCGCGCCGCTGCCGTCCTCGATGGCCGCCAGCTTATAGACGCCGCCGAACACCGGCTCGCTGGAGGAGGTGATCAGCCGCTCGCCGATACCGAAGGAATCGATGCAGGCCCCCTGGGCCAGCAGATCCCGCACCAGAAACTCATCCAGCGAATTGGACACCACGATCCTGCAGTCCTTCATGTCCGCCGCGTCCAGCAGCTCCCGGGCCTTGCGGCTCAAATAGGTGATATCGCCGGAATCGATGCGGACGCCCTGCATCCGGCAGCCCATGGGCTCCAAGACCTCCTTCGCCACCCGGATGGCGTTTGGAATGCCGGACTTGAGCACGTTATAGGTGTCCACCAGCACGGTGCAGGCGTTGGGATAGGTGAGGGCATAGGCCTTGAAGGCCTCGAATTCGTTGTCAAACATCTGCACCCAGCTGTGGGCCATGGTGCCCAGAGCGGGCACATGGAAATCCCGCTCGCAGATGGTGCAGGCCGTTCCCGCGGCGCCGGCGATATAAGCCGCCCGTGCGCCCATGATGGCGCCGTCGCTGCCCTGGGCCCGGCGGGAGCCGAACTCCATCACCGCTCTGCCGGCCGCCGCCCGGACCATCCGGCTGGCCTTGGTGGCGATGAGGCTCTGGTGGTTGACGGTGAGCAGCAGCATGGTCTCGATAAACTGCGCCTGCATCACCGGGCCGCGAACGGTGACGATGGGCTCCCGGGGGAAGATGATCTCGCCCTCGGGGATGGCCCACACATCGCATTCAAATTTGAAGTTCTTCAGATAATCCAGAAACTCCTCGCAGAAGCAGCCCTTGCCCCGGAGGTATTCGATGTCCCGCTGGGTGAAGTGGAGGTTTTCCAGATAATCCACCAGCTGCTCCACGCCGGCCATGATGGCATAGCCGCCCTTGTCCGGGATCTTCCGGAAAAACATATCGAAATAGGCCACCGTATTGCCAAGGCCGTTTTTCAGATAGCCGTTCGCCATGGTAAACTCATAAAAATCCGTGAGCATCGTCAGGTTCTTGACCATGTTGTCTTCCTCCTCATTCTGCGGGAAGCTTTGTATTTTTCGGGCCGGAAAAGGCCCTTGATTACGATTATAACACAAGAATAAAGAAAAGCAACCTGCGGTTTTGGCGGACAGTTGTCTTTCTGTTGCGGACTTTCGGTTTTGCTGTCCACCCAGGGAAGATTTCCGGAAAATCCCGCGGGAAACCGTGGACAAACGGTTTTTCCTTTGCTATGATAGGGACTGACATCAATTGTTTTTCCCTGGAACGGAGGTATTTTATGGATTTTTGCAGCACCAGGAACAGCGCCCTGCGGGTCTCTTCCGCCCGGGCCATCCTGCAGGGTCTGGCGGAGGACGGCGGCCTTTTCGTCCCCGCGCAGCTCCCCCGGTTCACCGAGCCGGAGATCATGATGATGGCCGCCATGAATTATCAGAAGACGGCGGAGACCGTGCTTTCCGCCTTTTTGCCGGATTACACCCGGGAGGAGCTGCGCAGCTTTGTGACCGCGGCCTACGGCAAGCAGTTCGACACGCCCCAGATCGCGCCGCTGCAGCCCGTCCGCCCCGGCGTCTATGCGCTGGAGCTCTGGCATGGGCCGACCTGCGCCTTTAAGGATTTTGCCCTGCAGCTGCTGCCCCGGCTGCTGAAGGCGGCGGCGGAAAAATGCGGCGAGCCCCGGGATATCGCCATCCTGACGGCCACCTCCGGCGACACGGGCAAGGCCGCCATGGAGGGCTTTGCCGACGTGCCCGGCACGCATATCTGCGTCTTTTATCCGGCGGGCGGCGTCTCCCGGATGCAGCAGCTGCAGATGGCCACCCAGCAGGGCGAAAACGTCAATGTGCTGGCGGTGGAGGGCAATTTTGACGACGCCCAGTCCGGCGTCAAGCAGCTTTTTACCGACGCTTCCCTGCGGCAGGAGCTTGCGGACAAGGGCTTTCTGCTGTCCAGCGCCAATTCCATCAACTGGGGCCGGCTGGCGCCCCAGGTGGTCTATTATTTCTGGGCCTATGCCCAGCTGCTCAAGACCGGCGGCGTGGAAATGGGCCAGAGGGTCAACTTCGTGGTGCCCACCGGCAACTTCGGCGACATTCTGGCGGGCTATCTGGCCAAAAAGGCCGGTCTGCCCGTGGGCAAGCTGATCTGCGCCTCCAACGCCAACAATGTGCTGACGGAGTTTCTCAACACCGGCGTTTACAACAAAAACCGCCCCTTCCACCTGACCCAGTCCCCCAGCATGGACATTCTGATCTCCTCCAATCTGGAGCGGCTGCTCTATCTCCTGTGCGAGGACGACAAGACCGTGGCCGGCTGGATGGAGGACCTGCGGCGGGAGGGCCGCTACGCCGTCGGCGAGACGCTGCTGCAGAAGCTTCATGAGGAGGGCTTCGAGGCCTTCTGGTGTGACGACGCCCACGCCGCCAGCTCCATCCGGGAGCTGTGGTTCGACCGGGGCTATCTCTGCGATCCCCATACCGGCGTGGCCGCCAACGCCCTGCGGCAATATTCCGCCCTCACCGGCGACAAGACGCCCGCCGTGATCGTTTCCACCGCCTCCCCCTTCAAATTCGCCTCCGCCATGCTCCCCGCCATGGATCTGGACTTCAGCGGCGACGAGTTCCAGCAGCTGGAGGTCATGGAGATTGTCAGCGGCCGCACCGCGCCCGCACCGCTGAAGCGCCTGAAGGAGCTGCCCGTGCGCTTTGACCGGGTGATCCCCCGGCAGGAGATGCGCGCCGCTGTGGTCCAGTGGCTGGAAGGAGGGAAAGCATGATGCGATCCATCGTTTTTCTTTGTGACGGCATGGCCGATTGGCCGGTCGACGCCCTGGGCGGCAAAACGCCGCTGGAGGCTTCCGCTCACCCGTCCATGGATCTGATGGCCCAAAGGGGCCTGTTTGGTCTGGCGCAGACGGTCCCGGAGGGGATGCCCCCGGGCAGCGACACCGCCAACCTTTCCGTTTTTGGCTATGATCCGAAAATTTATTATACCGGCCGCTCTCCGCTGGAGGCGGTGAACATGGGCATCCAGCTGGCTCCGGAGGACGTGGCCTTCCGTTGCAATCTGGTAACGCTCACCGGCTCCGACCGGCTGGAGGACTGCGTCATGACCGACTACAGCGCCGGCGAGATCTCCACGGAGGAGGCCGCCCAGCTGATCTCCGCCATGGACGCCCTGTTCCGCACCGACCGGGTGGAGCTTTATCCCGGCGTCAGCTACCGGCACTGCCTTGTGCTGCGTCAGGCGGAGACCGGCGCGCAGCTCACGCCGCCCCACGATATCTCCGGCCGTCCCGTCCGGGAGTTTCTTCCCCGGGGCGAAAACAGCGCGCTGCTGCGGGAGATGATGGAGCGCTCCTTCGCGCTGCTGCGGGAGCATCCGGTGAATCAGGCCCGGGTCCGGGCTGGTAAAAATCCCGCCAACTGCCTGTGGTTCTGGGGCGAGGGGCGCAAGCCCGCCCTGCGGCCCTTCTGGGAGCTTTACGGCGTGGAAAAGGGCGGCGTGATCTCCGCCGTGGATCTGATCCGCGGCATCGGCCGCTGCGCCGGGCTGGATGTTTTGCCCGTGGACGGCCGGATCACCGGCACCTATGAGACGGACTTCGCCGCCAAGGGCCGGTCCGCCATCCGCGCCTTCCAGCAGGGCTATTCCTTCGTCTATCTGCACATGGAGGCCCCGGATGAATGCGGCCACCACGGCCAGGTGAAGGAAAAGCTCTTCTCCATTGAGGAGATCGACCGGAAGGTCATCACGCCCGTGCTGGACTATCTCCGCTCCACCGGTGAGCCCTTTACGGCGCTGGTGATGCCCGATCATCCCACGCCCCTCTCCATCCGCACCCATGTGAGCGATCCTGTTCCCTTTGCGCTGCTGGACAGCCGCGCCCTTCAGTCGCATCCCGGCGCCAGCTTTACGGAGGCCCAGGCCAAAGCGACCGGGCTGCTTCTGCCCCAGGCCTGCAGCCTGATGGAACGGCTGGTCCGCTAAAAACAGAAAAGGAGCCGACTATGGAACAGTTTGTGGAATGCGGCAGGATCGTCAACACTCACGGCGTCCGCGGCGAGGTGAAGGCGGAGCTCTACTGCGACAGCGATATTTTTTCTCCCGGGCGGGAGCTTCTGTTGGGCGGCAGGCCCTATCGGCTGCTTTCCCGCCGGCAGCACGGCGCGTTTCTGCTGCTGACGCTGGAGGGGATCGACTCCGTGGAGCAGGCCATGCCCCTGAAGGGCAAGGTCATCACCGTCCCCCGGTCGGCCATCCATCTGAAAAAGGGACAATATCTTTATCAGGATCTTTACGGCTTTTCCGTGCTGGATCTGCGCACCAGCCAGGTCGTCGGCCGGCTGGCGGAGGTGCTGGAGCGGCCGGCCTCCATGCTGTATCGGGTGGAGGGGCCGGCAGGCGAGGTGCTGATCCCGGCGGTGCCGCCCTTCCATGTGGGCGTAGACTTTGAAGCGCGCCAGCTGCAGGTGCGCACCATTGAAGGAATGCTGCCCCATGAGAATTGATATTCTGACCCTGTTCCCGGAGATGGTGGGCCAGGCGCTTTCCGCCAGCATCATCGGCCGGGGCCGGGAGGCCGGTCTGCTGGACATCCGCTGCCACAACATCCGGGACTATTCCCCCGACAAGCGCCGCCGCACCGACGATTACCCTTACGGCGGCGGGCAGGGCATGGTGATGCAGTGCGAGCCGCTGGCCCGCTGTCTGGACGAGGTGCAGCGGCAGGCGGGCGGCCATGTGCATACAATCCTCATGAGCCCCGCGGGCACGGTCTTTACCCAGCAGAAGGCCCGGGAGCTTCTGGCGCGGGAGCATATCATTCTGGTCTGCGGCCACTATGAGGGCGTCGACCAGCGCTTCGTGGACGAATGCGTGGACGAGCAGCTCTCCATCGGCGATTTTGTGCTCACCGGCGGCGAGCTGGCGGCCATGGTGATCTCCGACGCCGTCTGCCGCATGGTGCCCGGCGTTTTGGCGGAGCGGGCCAGCTTTGAGGACGAGAGCCATTTCAGCGGCGTTTTGGAATATCCCCAATATACCCGCCCGGAGGTCTGGCGGGACCGTCCCGTCCCGGCGGTATTGCTCTCCGGTCACCACGGCAACATTGAAAAATGGCGGCGGCTGCAGTCCCTTTATCTCACCCGGGAGCGCCGTCCCGATCTGTTTTCCGCCCTGACGCTGACCCGGCAGGAGCAGAAGCTGCTGCTCCTTCTGGATCAGGCGCTGGAGGACGGATTGGCCTGAGCCGGGGCTGCCCGCCATGAAACGGCCCAATAACTGCAGCGGGGCTGCCACACCGAACTGAAGTGTGGCAGCCCCGTTTTGTTTTGACTTTTAACACAGATAAGCAAAGGTCTGTCTTAACGGAACATCAAAGCCAAGCGCCTGATACATTCCCGCATCGCAGGGTGCGCAGGTGACCGTCAGGCTGGCAAGGCCGTTTTCCCTGCTCCAGCTCTGTGCGGCCCGCGCCAGCATCCTGGCGATCCTCTTTTTGCGGAACGCTGGCTCGATGTAGAGATCCTCCCCGCCCGGATCGCCCGGGCCAGCTGCGCCTGTTTTTTCTCCGTCAACGGTGATTCTCCGATCTCCAGAAGGTAACTGTTTTCCAGCTTTTTCAGCTGCCAGTCCTCCGGATCGGAGAGGATCTCCACGGCGATGGGTGCATCGTTTTCCGCGCCAGCCTCCCGGATGGTGATCTTGTTTTCCATTTTCGTCCTCCAAACAGTTGATTCGGAGGGTTAGGAAGCGTGAACCCTCCATACACGATCCAGTTTCATAAAAACCACCCTTTCTCATGCTAAATTTATATTCCAACGCCTGTTACGGCATGGATACCTCCGTGATTTTCCCGGCTTGAAACGCATCGGATCATTTTGGGGCCTTCTCCCGCCTGCGCTCCGGCAGATTCAGCAGCACCAGCGCCGTCAGCACCAGCGCCACCCCCAGCCAGCCCAGGGCGTCCGGCAGCTCGTCAAAGCAGAGGACGCCGATCACCGTGGCCACGGCGGGTTCGATGGAGACCAGCACCGCCGCCACGCTGTTTTCCATGGCGGAAAGGCCGGTGGTGTAAAGCAGGAAGGGGAGAATGGTGGTCACCAGCGCGGTCAGCAGCAAAAAACCCAGCTTATCCGGCCCCTGCCCCGCAAGGGCAAGGATCTTTGGCACATCCGCCAGAAAGGCCCCGCCCAGCCCGGCGAAAAGGAAGATATAGGTAGTCACCGTCAGAGGGTGATAGCCCTTTTGCAGGGCGAAGCGGCTGAAAATGCTGTAAAGCGCATAGCCGATGCCGGAGCCAAGGCCCAAAAGCAGCACGGGCAGCGTCACACCGCCCCCGCCGGAGGCCAGCCCGGAGGCCAGCGCACAGCCGCCCACCGCCATCAGCAGGCAAAACACCTTTTTCCCGGTGAGCCTTTCCCGAAACAGCAAGACGGAAAACAGCGTTACGAACAGCGGCGAGGTGTAAAGCAGGATCACCGCCGTGGACAGGGACGAAAGCTGGATGGCGCGGAAATAGCAATAATTGAAAAACACCACGCTGAGCAGGCCGCCACCGGCAAAGCACCAGAGATCCCGCAGCCGGATCCGCAGCAGATCCCGCCGAAACACCAGCAGCACCAGCAACAAAAAAACGCCGGTAATGGCCGAGCGGCTCTCCACGATCTCCATGGAGCCCAGGCCCAATGCATTGAGCCGCCGCACAAAGATCCCGATGCTGCCCCAAAAGCAGCCCGCAAGGATCACAAACACCGGCGCAAGCTTTTTGTTCATTCCTCTCTCACCTTTCCCAGGAAATCATTCCCGTCGTCACTATAGCAAACCCGCTTCGACTTTGCAAGCCCTTTCGCCCTTGTGACCGCTTTGCGCAAATGAACCATATCATTTCTGTCGATATATCTTGATTGGCGACGCGAAGAGAAAAGCAAGCGGGAAATTCCCGTATTGATATAGCATCATTTCGGTTCTGCAGCGCATTGATATCGTTCTATCATGCCGAAATCAAAAAAGCGACCGATCTCCTTGATTGATCCTGATTCATTTGACCGCAGCTCCAGGTTAATCCTTCAAAGATGCCTGCTTTATGTTCCTTTGCAAAGCGCAAGGCAAACCGGCCAGCTTTGCGGTTACCGTTCCATTGATATAGTTCTATATCTGGAAATTCAAAAATTGCTGCATAATTTCATCATTGATCCTGTTTCATTGCCTTTAAGCCTTTTAATTTTACACCAAGGCAGATGTATTAAATGATATAACTCAATAGCAGAGAAGAGAAGAGAAGAGAAGAATTATTAACAAATTTTATGATTGATCCTGTCTCAATTTGAATCAGCTCTCATGCAAGACAAGTAGGCAGTTATTTTCAATTTTATTGATATAGTTCTATCGAGTAATTAACAAGAAATACAGCAGATATCCTCGATTGATCCTATTTCAATTAGCCACAGTTCTGCGGAAGACTTCCTCTGCTGCTGCGGCGCTGGCGAGATCATCCCCTGTTTCACTACAACGCAAAAAACAAACGGCAAGCATTCGCTTGCCGTTTGCCTGTGTAGGCGTTACTTATCTTCCCGGGCCGTCTCCAGCCAAGTATTGTCAGCACAAATGAGCTTAACTACCGTGTTCGAAATGG
>DHMK01000054.1:4259-8349 GCA_002405755.1 Clostridiales bacterium UBA4644 | reverse complement strand
CCCTTATCAAAATTGAAGCTTCCCAATCTCCCTAATGGCCGCCTTCGGGCGGCCTTTTTTGCTGCGCGGTTCTATTTTTCCGGGGCGGGGCATATCCATAGTCAAGCGGAAAAGAGGTGGACAGAATGGAAGAATGCGGCCTGTATCTCGGCAGGCAGGAGGTGGGCCGGCTCCGGTGGGAGCGGCGGCAGAGCAGGCTCTGGCTGGAGGCGAGCTGCCCCTATGTGCCGGAGCAGATCTACCGGCTGGTGGTGGAGACGGAAACGGGGCTCCGCCCGCTGGGCGTGATGCTGCCGGAAAACGGCCTTTTTGTGCTGCGCCGGGAGTTGCCGGCAGGAGAAGCGCCGCTGCGCGCCGTTCTGGACCGGTCCCGTCCGGGGGAGAGCCATCTGCCGGGGCTCCCGCTGGCGGCTTCCGCCTTTTCTCCTGCATCGGCGGAGGAACCGCTGCTGCTGACCTGTGCCGGGGCGGGAGAGCTGGAGAGCGCGGACTTTCTGGATACGCACTATGTGCGCTTTCCGCTGAAGCTGGGCGGAGCATGCCCCTTTGCGCCGTATTTCTGCCTGACGGAGGTCCTGGAGACCGCCGATGGCTGCTGGGGCGTATTTTGCAGAAAAGGGGAGGGAGATTATCAGCCGCTTTTTTCCTCCGACCCCGAAAAAGACAGGCTTCGCGCGCAAAATGGCTTATGATGAACAGGGGGCGATGAAATGCGGGTGGTTTATATCGACCGGCTGTTTCTGCTGAATCTTGCGGCGGATTATTTTCTTTTGCTGCTGACGACCCGGCTGGGCGGCGTTTATCCCCGACGGCTGCGGCTGCTGGCGGGCAGCGCCGTGGGGGCGGTGTTGGCGGTGATGCTTTATTTTCCCCGGCTTCCTGCGGCTTTGAGTCTGCCGGTGCGGTGTGGCGTTTGTTTCTGCGTGGCGCTGACGGCCTTCGGACAGAGACCCGGGCGGCAGCTCTGGAAGCTCTGCGGTCTGTTCACCGGGACGACGCTGGTGCTGGGCGGCTGCATGCTGGCGCTGAGCCTGGCGCTGCGGCGGGAGGGAATGCTGCAAAATGGCTTTCTTTATTCTGAAATATCAGCACCTGTAATGCTGATCAGCTTTCCGGCAGTATATCTGCTTTCCGCCTATGTTTTGGGCCGGGGAAGAGCATATCTGGACCGCAGTACCCGGGAGCTGCGCTTTGTTTTTGGAGAACGGAGCCTTTCCCTCCGGGCGCTGAACGACAGCGGCAACCTGCTGCGGGATCCCTTCAGCGGCAGCCGGGTGATCGTCTTGTCAGCGGGGGAAGCGGCGGCGCTGTTTCCGGAAAAGGCGGCAGAGCTGCTGCGCCGGGGCGGCGACCCCCAGCAGCTGCTGCCGGAGCTGAAGGCCCTGTGCGCCGCACCCCTCTGGCTGCTGCCTGCAAAAACGGCAGGGCAGAGCGCTCTGCTGCTGCTTTTTCGCCCGGACAGGGTCTTTCTGGACGGCAGAGAAGAAAAAGGCTATGTTCTGGGCCTGACCATGGAGCCTATGGAGCTCGGCGGCGACTGCAGGGCATTGATCGGAGTGTGAAATATGAAAAGGATCTTGGCATTTCTTCAAACGTTACTCTGTAAAATCAGACTGCTTTACAGCAATGAAATTTACTACATCGGCGGATCGGATGTTCTGCCGCCGCCTCTGAGCGCCCAGGAGGAACGGGCTCTGCTGGAGCATTACGACGGCACGCAAATGGACATTCGTCAGCTGCTCATCGAGCGCAACCTGCGGCTGGTGGTCTATATCGCCCGGAAGTTTGAAAATACCGGCGTGGGCCTGGAGGATCTGATCTCCATCGGCACCATCGGCCTGATCAAGGCCGTCAATACCTATCGCAGCGACAAAAACGCCAAAATGGCCACCTACGCCTCCCGCTGCATCGAAAACGAGATCCTTATGTATCTGCGAAAAAGCGTCAATCAGCGGGCGGAGGTCTCCATCGACGAGCCGCTGAACACCGATTGGGACGGCAACGAGCTGCTCCTTTCCGACATTCTTGGAACAGAGCCGGATTGCGTCATGCGGCCGGTGGAGGACGATGTGGAAAAGCAGCTGCTGAAAAATCTGCTGCGGCAGCTGCCGGAGCGGGAGCGGGGCATCATCGTCATGCGCTTCGGTCTGGCCGGCGGCGAGGAAATGACCCAGAAGGAGGTGGCCGACCGGCTGGGCATCTCCCAATCCTATATCTCCCGGCTGGAAAAGCGCATCATCCAGCGGCTGAAGAAGGAGCTGCTCCGGGCGCTTTGACGGATCCGCCCGTTTTTTGACGAACGACAGCCGCCGAAAGGCTGCATGAAAAAAATCCCAGACGGCAATCCTATGGTCAAACGGCGAAAGGATGTGTCTGGAATGCAGACAAAGGTGGAGCTCTGCGGCGTCAATACCGCCAAGCTGAAGGTGTTAAAGAGCGATGAGACGCTGGAGCTCATTCGCAGGGCCCAGGCCGGAGACGCCGCCGCGCGGGACCGGGCCGTCACGGGAAATCTCCGGCTGGTGCTCTCCGTGGTGCAGCGGTTTGCCAGCCGGGGCGAGCCTATGGACGACCTGTTTCAGGTGGGTGTCATCGGGCTTTTGAAGGCCATCGACCACTTCGACACCAGCCAGCCGGTGCGGTTCAGTACCTATGGCGTCCCCATGGTCATCGGCGAGATCCGCCGCTATCTGCGGGACGGCAGCCGCATCAAGATCAGCCGCAGCATGCGGGACAACGCCTACCGGGCCCTGACCGCCAAGGAAAAGCTCACCGGCCAGCTCCAGCGGGAGCCGACGGTGGAGGAGATCGCTCGGGAGATCGACCTGCCCCGGGAGGAGGTCATCTTCGCCCTGGACGCCATCGCAGACCCGGTCTCCCTTTACGACCCGGTGTTTCAGGAGGGCGGCGACGCCATCTGCGTCATGGATCAGGTCCGGGACGAGCGCAGCACCGACGACAGCTGGCTGGATCAGATCGCCATGAAGCAGGCCATGGAGCAGCTCTCGCCCCGGGAAAAGCGCATCCTGGCCCTGCGGTTTTACGACGGCAAGACCCAGATGGAGGTCTCCGCCGAGGTGGGCATCAGTCAGGCCCAGGTCTCCCGGCTGGAAAAGGGCGTTTTGGACAAGATCAAGGGCTGTCTGCGCTGAACCCCTCTTGCAAAAGCGCTCCGTCTCCGCTACAATAGGGGCAGGGAGGGGAGACGAGAGCAATGAGCAGAGATTGGAACGCCCTTGGCGTGACCCATCGTTTTCTGGCGGAGCATGTAAAGCCGGGAAGCTTTGCAGTAGACGCCACGGCGGGAAACGGCGGCGATACGGCCTTTCTGTGCCGACTGGTGGGGGAGAAGGGCCGGGTATTGGCCATGGACATCCAGCCCCAGGCCGTGGAAAACACCCGGGCGCGGCTTCTGGCGGAGGGCCTTGCAGACATCGGACAGGTGCTTCTGGCGGATCATGCCCGGCTGGGGCAGCTCGTCCCGCCGGAGAGCGCCGACTGCATCGTGTTCAACTTCGGCTGGCTTCCCGGCGGCGACCACGAGGTCTTTACCCGGAAGGAGACCAGCGTCCCCGCCGTCCGGCAGGCGCTGGACTGTCTGCGTCCCGGCGGGATCCTGGCTCTTTGCCTGTATTATGGGCGAAACAACGGCTATCAGGAGCGGGACGCGCTGCTGGAGCTGGTGCGGGGGCTGGATCACCGGCAGTTTACGGTGATGGAGGTCTCCTTCTCCAACCGGGTCAACGATCCGCCCATCCCCATCTGGGTCGTCAAGGAAGGCTGAAGTGAAAGAAACACGGCATGGAAAAGCTCCATGCCGCGCTTTTTTATGTTTTCGGGATCACTGCTCCGGCGCGTCCTGCTCCGGCGCTTCTTCCTCTGTTGCCTTTTCTGCCGGGGGCGCGGGGAGCCGCGCGGGGACGCAGACCATCCCGCACAGGATCAGCCCGCTGCAGGCCGCCAACAGCGCCAGCGACCCGGGGGAAAAGCTCAAAATATTCATCACCTGCGTCCAGCGAAGCAGCGCAAAGATCAGCTCCTGCGCCACGGCGGCCAGCGCCAGCGTCAGGGCGCAGCCATAGAGCCGGGG
>DHMK01000054.1:0-4156 GCA_002405755.1 Clostridiales bacterium UBA4644 | reverse complement strand
ACGACGATCTCCGTGCCGTAGGTCTCCAGATAAGGATTGTCGCCGTTGGCCCGGTAAAGGATCAGCAGATAGCAGGCCGCCAGAAACACCGGCGGCAGAGAGCACACCGCGCTGCGCCGGCCCTGATCCCGCGCCGGCAGACGCAGCAGCGTGCATCCGCCGCACAGCAGAGAAAACAGCGCCGTGACCGCACGGGTCAGCGGCCCCGCTTTGTCCAGCGCAAAGCAGACCGCCGCGATCAGAAAAAGAAAGCCGGAAAGGGCCAGAAGGCCAAAGCACAGCCGATCCGGCGGCAGCGTCTGGGTCTCGCCGCCGCTGCGGCGCTCCTGAAGCAGAACCGTCAGCACCAGCGCCAGGGCGCACGCCGCCGCGGCGGGCAGCAGAAGGGAAGGCTGCGCCAGCGCCCGCACCAGAGCCAGTCCCGCGCCCAAAGCCAATGCCAGCGCCGCCCGCAGCAGCGATCGTTTTTTCATCCAGTTCATAGTATATCCATCATCCTATCATATTTTCCGGTGCAGGGCCGTATGCTAAGACAGAGGGCGAGAGCCGTCTGTCCCCAGGTCTGTTTTTTACTATAGCACAAGCTGAAAGAAAAGGAAATGATTTTATGAAGAAATTATTGCAGCTGGCGGCCCTTTTGACCCTGACGGCCTTTTTCCTGCCGGTGCTGACGGTGGGCTTTCCCATCCGTGCGGCGGAAGCGGGAGAGAAAGGGCTGCTGCCCGTGGCGGGAGCGGCGGATGCCCGGCTGGAGACCGCTGCGGAGACCGAGCTGCGGCTGCCGGAGCAGCCTGCGGCGCAGCCGGGCTATGACGCCAGCCAGACCGTCACCCTCTGGCAGGACGGGGAGATCCGGGAGATGACCTTGGGGGAATATCTGGTGGGCGTCGTTGCGGCGGAGATGCCGGCAGGCTTTCCGGAGGAGGCCCTGAAGGCCCAGGCAGTGGCCGCCCGGAGCTATGCTCTTTATAAGATCGCTCTTTATGAAAAAAGTCCCCAGGAGGTCCACCACGGCGCGCAGCTTTGCGCCGACGCCGGCCATTGCGAGGCCTTTGCCGATCTTTCCCTGCAGGCCGCAGCCCTTTGGCCCAGCGGCGCGGAGGTCTATGAGAGCCGCATCCGCAGCGCCGTGGAGCAGACTGACGGCTGGGTCCTCACCTGGGAGGATCAGCCCATCGCCGCCGTATTCTGCGCGGCCTCCGCCCAACAGACGGAGACGGCGGAGGACATCTGGGGCGCGGCGCTGCCCTATCTGGTGAGCGTGGAGAGCCCCGGCGGCGACCAGTGCGGGAGCTATTACGGGCAGGTGGAGCTTTCCCAGGAGGAATTTGCCGCGCGGCTGAAGGAGGCCTATCCCCAGGCGGCGCTTTCCGGCCCGCCGGAGCAATGGTTCCGGGAGCTTCGCCGGTCGGCGGCGGGCAGCATTCTTTCGCTGGAGGTGGGCGGACAGCGCCTTTCCGGCCGGGAAATGCGCAGCCTGCTGGGGCTGAACTCCGCGAATTTCACTGTAAAGGTCCGGGACGGCGATCTGATCTTCGAAACGGTGGGCTATGGCCACGGCGTTGGCCTGAGCCAATACGGCGCACGGTATTTTGCCCTGGCGGGGCAGAGCTGTGAAGAGATCCTGGCCCATTATTATCCCGGGACGCAGCTGGAGCGCCGATAAACGAAAAAATCGCATAATTCCAGGATCTCCGGCGATACTAAGGCCGGAGGTGCAGTACAATGCAGAAAGGAAATCTCATTGCGCGGGTATTGCAGTTTGCAAAGCGGAAGAGCTTCTACATCGTTTTGGGGCTCTGCGCCGTGGCGATCGCGGTATCCGGATATATTCTCTTTTTTACCGGCGGAGAGGAGCAGCCGGATCCCGTTCTCTCCGGCCGGGAGGACCGGCAGGACCGGCAGCAGGTCTCCGGCAGCGCGTCTGATGTGACGGTCCCCGCGCCGGAGCAGAAGGAGCCGGAAAAGCAGCCGGAGCCTGCGCCGCAGCAGCCCGCAGAAACGGCAGACACGCCCGCAGATCAGCCCCCGGCCCAGACCACTGTCTCCCAGCCCGGCGGGGAAACGCCGGAGACAAAGGAGACCGGCGCGGAGACGCAGGTGAAGGCCCCGGTGTTCACCTTCCCCGTGCGGGGCGCGGAGGTGCAGCGGGAATATTCCGGCGCGCAGCTGGTCTTTGACGAGACCATGGGCGACTGGCGCACCCACAACGGCACAGACTTCGCCTGCGACGAGGGCGATGAGGTGATGGCCGTTCTGGACGGCGTGGTGGAGCGGATCTATGAGGACGGCCTTCTGGGGGCCTGCGTGGTGCTGGACCACGGCGCAGACCTGAAGAGCCTTTACTGCGGCCTGACGGTGGCGGAGGGGCTTCGGGAGGATCAGAAGCTTTCCGCCGGGCAGACCATCGGCCGGGCCTGCGGCAGCATTTTAGGGGAGAGCGCCCAGGACTGCCATGTGCATCTGGAGCTGCGGGAAAGCGGCCAGCTCATCGACCCCATGAGCGTTTTGAAGTAACGGGGAAACAGGACGGATGAAAAAGCCGGGAGCATATGCTCCCGGCATCTTTTTTCTGTAAACAGCAAGGCAAAGCCACGCCTGTCTTGTCAGACCTGCTCGCCCCGGTCCCGCCGGATGAGCAGCTTGAGGGCCTCGGTCACGGCGGCCAGAAGAGGCTCCATGTCCGGGTCGCGGATGTCGTCCAGACCGGCGTCCCGCCGCTCCTGGTTCCAGATCACATGAAAGACGGCTCCGGCCCGCACCCGCAGGAAGGAGGAGACAGTGAACAGCGTTCCGCTCTCCATCTCGGAGGCCAGCGCTCCGCCCCGCTTCCAGGCCTCCCACTGATACTGCAGCTTTGCGGCGGTGGGCATCACCTGGGGCCGGTGCTGGCCGTAGAAGGAATCCTTGGCCTGGACCACGCCGGTGTGGACCGTCCGCCCCAGCGCCACGGCGGCGTCGTGCAGGGCGCGGGTGACTTCAAAATCCGGCACCGCGGGAAACTCCAGCGGCAGATATTCCCGGGAGGTACCGTCCTGCCGGATGGCGCCGGTGGCCACGACCATGTCTCCGCCCCGGACCTTCAGGTCGATGCCGCCGCAGGTCCCCAGACGGATCAGCGTATCCGCACCGCATTCCACCAGCTCCTCCACGGCGATGGCCGTACTGGGCCCGCCGATGCCCGTGGAGCAGACGCTGACCTTCTCCCCCAGCAGCGTGCCCGTATAGGTGGTAAACTCCCGGTTGGACGCCACAAAGCGGGCGTCGTCAAAATACCGGGCGATGCGCTGGCAGCGGCCCGGGTCGCCGGGCAGGATCACATATCGTCCGATATCGCCCTTCTGCAGGGCCGTATGCATTTGCTTTCCTTCTACAAACATTGGGGTTCCTCCTCCCGCAAAATGGCCTTGATATGCTTTTCCGCTTTCTGGCGGGGCGTCAGCAGGCTGCGGCCGCAGCGCAGGCACCGGAGCTGCAGCTCCATGCCCGTTTTCAGCACCCGGAAGCGGCGTTCGCCGCAGGGGTGCGGCTTTTTCAGCTGCAGGATATCGCCTGCGCGGATGTCCATGACCATGCACCTCCTGCCTTTTCTACCTTCATTATAGCGGAAAAAACCGGATTTGCAAGGCAAATCCCAGGAAACGGCGCATATAGTGAAAGCAGAGAACAAAAAGGGAGGAACAGCAATGCCGCAGGGAATCTATTTGCCGGAGGGCTATGGAAAAACACCGGTCACGCCGGAGGCGCTGGAGCGTGCCATGAGGGAGGGCACGAGGACGGAGGGGATCGCGACCCTGTGCGACGAGGGGCGAAATCTCCATGTGCGCATGGGACGGGAGCGGGGGATCATCCCCCGCGGCGAAGCAGGCCTTGGGGCGGCGGAGGGCCGGCTGCGGGATATCGCAATCCTGTCCCGGGTGGGCAAGCCGGTGGCCTTTCTGGTGACGGGGAAGAAGGACGGCCTGTGGCAGCTCTCCCGCCGGGCACTGCAGGAGCAGGCCCAGCGCTTTCTGCTGGAGCAGCTGCAGCCCGGGGAGATCATCCGCGCCAGGGTGACCCATCTGGAGCAGTTCGGGGCCTTTGTGGATATGGGCTGCGGGCTGGTCTCCATGATCGGCGTGGAGAACATCTCCGTCTCCCGCATCCGCACCGCCGC
>DHMK01000004.1:40337-62481 GCA_002405755.1 Clostridiales bacterium UBA4644 | reverse complement strand
AAGCGGTTTTTCGACAGTCTCAGCGCGGCCCGGGCAGGGCCGCGCAGCGTTTTCTGCGCTTATGCGTAAAACAGCCAGAGGTAAAGATAGGCCGGGATCACCGCCGCCAGCGTAAAGGGGATGCCGATGCGGGTGAAATCCCGCGTCTTGACCTCATAGCCCGCCCGGCGCAAGATGCCGATGCCGGTGATATTGGCGGAGGCGCCGATGGGGGTGCAGTTGCCGCCCAGGGTTGCTCCCGTGAGCAGGCCAAAATAGAGCAGCGTGGGATCGATGCCCAGCTTGGAGGCCAGCCCGGTGATCACCGGCAGCATGGTGGCCACATAGGGGATGTTGTCGATGAAGGCGGAGATCAGCACCGAAGCCCAGACCACCACCGTATACAAAACGAACACCCTTCCCCCGCCCAGCTTTGCCAGCAGGTCTGCCGCAGCGTCGATCACGCCCATGTTGGAAACGCCGCCGATGATCAGAAACAGCCCCACCAGCAGGCCCAGCGTCTCAAGATCAATGGCCTTCAGGGTATTGACCAGCGCGTCGCTGCGGCCGTGGCGAAGGGTACTGTAAAGAATGCCGACGGCCATCAGCACGACGCAGATCAGGCCGTTGGTGATCTCCGGCTTATTGGGCAGGAAGGAGGCCAGGATCAGCAGCAAAACCGCGCCGCCCAGCAGGACGGTGGGCACATAGTCGGTGACCTCCGTCCGCGCGGCGCTTTTGGGGATGGGCTGCTTTTCCCGGCGGAAGAGCCACATCAGGATCAGCGCGGAGATCACCGCGCCCAGCTCCACGGCGAAAAACATACCGGGCTTGCCCTTGTAAACAAAAAAGTCCAGAAAGCTCATGCCGGCGTAGGAGCCCAGCATGATGGCCGTGGTGTCGCCCACCAGCGTGGCCGCGCCCTGCAGATTGGAGGAAACGGCGATGGCAATGATGAAGGGGACGGGATCGGTCCTGAGCTTTTTGCAGATCTCCAGCGCCACCGGCGCGATCATCAGCACCGTGGCCACGTTGTCCACAAAGGCGGAGATCACCCCCGCAAACAGCGCCAGCGCCACGGCGGCCATCTGCACGTTGGGGACCCGCGCCAGGATCAGCTCCGCCAGCCGCTCGGGCATTTTGCTTTCGATAAACAGCTGAACGAGACCCATGGTGCCGGCGATCATCAGCAGCACGTTCAGGTCGATGGACGGCAAAAGCTGCTCCAGCGGCAGCATCCCCGTGATGAGGAACACTGCGGCGGAGGCCAGCGCGATCAGCGCGCGGCGCTTTGCAAAGACCAGCATGAGCACATAGGTGGCGGCAAACAGGGCAAGGGCGTAAAGCATGGGGAGACTCCTTTTTTCTTATGAGTTTGACAGCATACGATTGAAAGTATAGCGCAGTCCGCCGCCAAACGCAAGAAAAATCTCATTTTTTGCCGGCCTGCCCGAGCATAAATTCACGCACCGTTCATTGCCCTTTGCCGTAAACTGTGTTAGGATAAGATCGCAGCGATCAGCATAGCGGGGCGATCCGCGCTCCGTCTCCGGCCTACTCTGAGAAAGGACGCTCATGAACATTCTGCTCTTCCTCACTCCCAAGCAGGAGGTCTCATTTTTATATGAGGACATCACCATCGCCCAGGCCCTGAAGGTCATGGAGCGGGTGCGCTACAGCTCCATCCCCATCATCCGGCGTACCGGCGAATATGTGGGGACCGTCACCGAGGGCGATCTGCTCTGGCAGATCCGCAAGCTGGAAAACGGCTTTGCCGACGCCGGAAAAACGCCCCTCAAGGGCATCCCCCATCATAAAGACAACAAGCCGCTGAAGGCCTCCATGAGCATCGAGGATCTGCTCCAGACCTCCACCGAGCAGAACTTTGCCCCCGTGGTAGACGACCGGGGCATGTTCATCGGCATCATCACCCGAAAGCGGGTCATCACCTATCTCTGCCAGCAGCTGGACCTGCAGGCCGGCCCCAAGCAGGATAAAAAGCACGCATAAAGGGAGCGCCCCGCATGGTAACTTTGTTGGAATTTCCCGGTTTTCCCTTTTCATGCTTCGGCAGGGCTTGCCGAAGCTTCAGCATACCGGCCGCTTCCCTTTTGTCCGTCCTTCCCGGCGGTTATCTCCCCTTTGCCCAATTTTTGTCCCCGCTTTTGGGATGGGCTTTTTTGCCGTCCGCGCTATCTGACCCTATAAAGTTTTCTTGAAGTGGCACTGGAAATCAGGTCAGAACGGTGTATGATAAAAGCAACGAAACGCAAGGGAGACGAAACGCTATGAAAAACGACAACAAGCTTCGCACGTTGGTCCTCACCGCCATGTTTGCCGCGCTGGTGTGCGTGGCGACGCTGGTGATCCGCATTCCCACCGTGGGCGGCTATACCAATCTGGGCGACGGCATCGTCCTGCTGTCGGCCTTTCTGCTTGGCCCCCTTTACGGCGGCATCGCCGCCGGCCTTGGCTCCGCCCTGGCCGACCTGATCGCGGGCTACGCCTATTATATCCCCGGCACCTTTATCATCAAGGGTCTGATGGCCGTCTTTGCCGCGCTTCTGATGAAAAAGGCCCTGCAGGAGCGGGAGATCCCCTCCGTTCCCATGCTTCTCCTCTGCACCGCGCCCGCCGAGCTGTTCATGGTGGCCGGTTACTTCGCCTATAAGACCCTGATCCTGGGCAAGCCCGAGGGTGCTGTTACCAGCATCGCAGGCAACCTGATGCAGGGTCTGGTGGGATGTATCATTTCGATCCTGCTCTACCGGCTGCTCGTGAAGGTGCCAGCGGTGCGGGAGCATTCTTGGAAAGGTCGTTGAGCTTATGTATGAAGAGATCACAGCGCAGGCCCGTCAGGCCGTGACGGAGCTTCTGGACCAGGCCGGGCTCAAGCCCGGCCAGCTTTTGGTGATCGGCTGCTCCTCCAGCGAGATGGTGGGCCGCCGCATCGGCAAGGGCTCCAGCATGGAGGCGGCAAAGGCCGCCTTTTCCGGCATTTATCCCGTCCTGCAGGAGCGGGGCATCCGTCTGGCCGTTCAGTGCTGCGAGCATTTGAACCGCGCCCTCATCGTGGAGCGGGAGACGGCGGAGCGGTTTGGCTTTGAGATCGTCAACGTGGTGCCCCAGCCCCATGCCGGCGGCTCCTTCGCCGTGATGGCCTACGCCGCCTTTACCGATCCCGTGGCGGTGGAGACCATCGTGGCCGACGCCGGTCTGGACATCGGCGGCACCCTCATCGGTATGCATCTCCGCCGGGTGGCGGTGCCGGTGCGGCTGACGCTGGACCGGATCGGCGAAGCCCGGATCCTCTGCGCCCGGACCCGTCCCAAATATATCGGCGGGGCGCGGGCGGCCTATCTGGAGCTTTAAGTATGCCCCAGGCCTATGACGCCGCCCGCATGGCGGAAAACGTGGCCCGCATCCGGGAGGAGATGGCCCTGGCCGCCCGGCAGGCCGGGAGGGATCCCCGGGAGATCCTGCTCTGCGCCGTCTGCAAGACCCGCACGCCGGAGACCATCCGGGAGAGCGCGGCCCTGCCGGTGGATCTGTTCGGGGAAAACCATATGCAGGAGCTTCTGGTGAATGATGAAGCGGGGGCCTATCTGGGAAAGCCCGTCCATTTCATTGGCCATCTGCAGACCAACAAGGTGAAAAAGGTGGTGGGCCGGGCCGCCTGCATCCAGAGCGTAGACAGCCCCCGTCTGCTGGACGCCATCGCGAAGGAAGCGGAAAAGCAGGGCCTTGTCCAGGACGTTCTGCTGGAGCTGAACATCGGCCAGGAGGCCACCAAGACCGGCGCGGGAACGGAGCTGCTCTATCCCCTGCTGGAGCAGGCGGAGATGCTTTCCGGCGTGCGCGTCCGGGGCCTGATGGCCATTCCGCCGGCCTTTGACAACAGCGATGCCAGCCGCCGCTGCTTCGCCATGCTGCGGGAGCTTTTGGAGCAGGCCCGGGCCCGGCATTATCAAAGCGCCCCGCTGGACGTTCTTTCCATGGGCATGAGCGGCAGCTATCTGGCCGCCATCCGGGAGGGCGCGACCCTGATCCGGGTGGGAACGGCCATCTACGGCCCGAGAGATTATCCTGCACGCTGACCGGGCTGCGCCGCCCACCCCTTGCCTCCGGGGGACGAAGGCCGAAGGCTTCCTCTGAGGAAAAGCGAAGCCCTGCGGCAGACGCGGGGCTGGGGTGCAGGGGCCGCGCGCGGCCTACCCCCACCCCTTGCCTCCCGGCAAAGTGGCGCGGAGCGAGCTTCCTCCTACCACCCCTTGCCTCCCCTCCTGATCGCGGGCGTTTCTGCGGAAACGCCGGGCGGCACCGCAAAGCGGGCCGCGCGCGATCTGACGGGCGGAACCATGTTCCTCCCGTAAACCCTCTTCTTTTTGGACGGAAGACGGGGGACGAAGGGACGAGCTTCCTCCCTCCACCCCTTGCCTCCCCTGTGTAAGGGGAGGTGGCGAACGAATGTGAGCCGGAGGGGTTGTAGGTACGGTGCAGGAGAAGGCATCCTGTGCGCCTTCCCCCGCAGGTCTTGCCTCCCTCTGACGAGGGAGGTGGCAAGCCCGAAGGGCTTGACGGAGGGAGAGATACGCCGGGTCTGCTGCGAAGCGGGGTTCTCAGAGGGAGCTGATTGCGAATTCTCTCCCTCAGTCGCCTGCGGCGACAGCTCCCTCGTCAGAGGGAGCCAAGGGGCCGGGATATTGCCTGCGGCCAAGCCCCGCGGGGGACAAAAGCCGAAAAAGCCTGCGGAACCGCAGGCTTTTTCCTATGGGATGTTTTTTCACGGACATGCGCCGGGAAAAAACACCGTGACCCGCCGATTTTTCGCAAAAAATCGGTGAAACCGGCCCGCAGGCCGGAGCTAAACTGTCGAGAAAAACCCAGCGCAGCGGTTTTTTGACAGTCTCAGCGCCGGGACATCCGTCCCGGCGCTGCTTTGTTCTGCCGTTTTATTTGCTGAGCTTCAGGCGAAACGCGCCGTCCTCGGCGGCGGACGTCACCTGATAGCCCTGGCTCCTGCCGAAGCGGGTGACGTTTTCCACGGCGCAGGGATCGTCCACCAGGACCTCCAGCGCGGCGGGGGCGTTTTTCTTCAGCTCCTTCTGCACCATGAGCACAGGCATGGGGCAGCTATATCCTCTGGCGTCGATCATGCCTGCTCCTTCTCCTTCCTTGCCATGTTGGTCAGCGCGATGATCAGCATGACCGCCAGGCCCAGGATCACGGCCACCTTACCGCTCGCGGAGATGCCGCCCCGAACGAACTCGCCGGCCTCGTTGGTGGAATCGGGATTGCCGGCCAGACCGAAGTTATGGGCCAGCGCGGCGCCGGTGATCATACCGAAGACGGTGACGGCGCTGTCGCCGTTGCCCTGCGCCGCCAAAATCAGCTGACGCAGCGGGCAGCCGCCCAGCAGGACGGAGCCCCAGCCCACCAGCACCATGCCCAGCAGGTTCCACACATGATCGCTGTGGGCCACGGGCTGCAGCTGGAAGCCCAGCTTAAAGCTGCCGGTGATCAGGTTGCCGATGAGGGTGACCGCGAAGATGGCGATGAAGCCATAGAGCAGATGCAGATCCTTCAGCATAAAGGCGTCGCGCAGACCGCCCACCATGCACAAGCGGGACCGCTGGGCCAGCGCGCCCACCACCAGCGCGATCAGCAGCGCCGCCCAGAAGGGAGCGTGCATGGAGCCGGGGCCGGCCTCAGAGGCGGCAAACAGCGTGGGGACCGCCAGCGCCAGAACGCCCAGCACCAGCATCACAGAGGGCAATACCGTGCCCTCCAGCTTTGTGGCCTCATAGGACCGCTTCAGGGAGAAGCCCTTCTTCAGGCAGACGATGCCCAGCAGGATGCCGATGATAAAGCCCGCCAGGCCCACCAGCGCGTTCAGGTCGCCGCCCGCCAGGCGCAGCACCATCCGCAGGGGGCAGCCCAAAAAGGCCAGCGCGCCCACCACCACAAAGCCGCCCATGACGAAGCGCAGCGCGGGAGAGGAGCCGGCGCGGGCCTTGAATTCCTTGGTGCCCACGGCCATCAGAAAGGCGCCCAGCACCAGACCGATGATCTCCGGCCGGACATACTGCACCTTGGCCGCGCCATGCAGCTTGCAGGCGCCGGCAATATCCCGCAAAAAGCAGGCGATGCAGAAGCCCATGTTTTTGGGGTTGCCCAGCAGAGTCAGCACAACGGCGGCCACGCCGATGGCAGCGCCCGCGACGACGACGCCCCAGTTGATCTTTTTCATGGTTCGTTTCCTCCGATCCTTTCTTTTGAGATCCGCAGGATCTCAACCGTTACCAGTATAAATTTTACAGTTCAAAAAGGCAAACGGATTTTCCCGATAAAAAAGCGGTTTCTATCGAAAAACAGGATAGAAACCGCCTTATATTTCCGTTTTTTCAAAAAATTAGAGCAGCAGCTGATAAAAGCCCTCGGGCTCCAGCGCCGCCTGCCCGGCAAGGGCCTCCAGCGCGGGCTGGTCCTCCGGCTGGGCCCGCCAGGCCATGCCGCAGTCGGCGGTGATCTCCCGGGGGACGGGGATCAGCCGTCCGGGCAGGTCACGCTCCCGGCAAAGGCGCTCCATCGCCATGGCCGCCGCCGTGGTGTGAAAGGTGATCACCAGATAAAGCCTTTTTTCTCTCATTGCGCGATCTCCTCCAGGGCGCGGATGGCCGCGTCCACCTCTTCCTCCGTATTGTACCAGCCAAAGCTGAAGCGCACCGCCCCCTGCTCCTTCGTGCCAAGGGCCTCGTGCATCCGGGGAGCGCAGTGCGCCCCGGGGCGGGTGGCGATGCCATAGTCCTGCGAGAGGATATCGGCCACCTCGCCGGAATCCATCTCCCCGAGGTTCAGCGCAGCCACAGCCGTCCGCGGCCCGGAAAAATCGCCGTAGAGCCGCACGCCGGGGATCTGCTCCGCGCCCCGGCAAAACCGCTGCAGCAGCGCCGTCTCGTGGGCATGGACCGTCTCGATGCCCGTCCGCTCCAAAAAGGCCAGCGCCGCCTCCAGTCCGGCGATGCCGTGGCCGTTGAGGGTGCCCGCCTCCAGCAGCACAGGCAGCTGGGCCGGCTGGCTGCGGGAATAGGTCTGAACGCCCGTCCCGCCCACCTTGAAGGGGCGGATGGAAACGCCCTCCGCCAGACACATCCCGCCGGTGCCCTGGGGGCCCATGAGGGATTTGTGCCCGGTGAAGCACAAAATGTCGATGTGCATGGCCTGCATATCGATGGGCAAAACGCCGGCGCTCTGGGAGGCGTCTGCGATGAACAGAAGGCCGTGCTTTTTTGCGATGGTCCCCACCCGGGCAAGATCCACGGCGTTGCCGGTGAGGTTGGAGGCGTGGGTGCAGACGATGGCCCGGGTCTCCGGGCGGATGAGCGCTTCAAAGGCGGCGTAGTCCGGCCTGCCCTGCCGGTCTGCCGGGACGAAGCTCAGGGAATTGCCCCGCTCCGCCTCCAGCCGGTAAAGGGGCCGCAGCACGCTGTTGTGCTCCAGATCGGTGGAGATCACATGGCTCCCCTGGGGGATGGCCCCGCAGATGGCGACGTTCAGCGCCTCCGTGCTGTTGCAGGTAAAGACCACATGGTCGGGCCGGGAGCAGTGAAACAGCCTTGCCAGCCGGCAGCGGGTGTCATAGATCACCCGGGAGGCCGTCAGCGCTTCGTCGTGGGCGCCCCGGGCGCTGTTGCCCATGGAGCCCATGGCCCGCACCACCGCCTGGATGACCTCCGGCGGCTTGCGCAGGGTAGTGGCCGCGTTGTCCAGATAGATCATGGGCTTACGGCCGGAGGATCCGGTCGGCGGCGGCCATCTTTTCCACGATGGCATACATATTGGTGACCTCTCCCACGGCCAGCTGCTCCTTCAGCCCGTAGTGGTTCAGGCAGGTGCCGCAGGTGAGGATCTCCACGCCCCGGGCCGCCATGCTCTGCAGATCCTCCAGCGAAGCGGAGCCCTGGCAGGCGAGCCTTGCGCCGCCGTTGTAAAGCAGGATGGTCTGGGGCAGGCGCTCCTGCTGGCTCAGGGCAAAGAGAAACGCCTTCATCAGCGCCGCGCCCAGGATATCGTCGCCGCCGCCCATCCTGTCGGAGGAGATGACGGCCACCAGCCGGGGCGCGCCGCAGCCTTCGCAGGAAAAGGCCTCCCCGTCCGGCGCTCCGGCAGGCTCCGCCACGGTGACGGTGACTGCGTAGCGGCCCGGCTCCAGCTGACGGCTGACGGCGGTATGGCGCAGGGAGGCCGCCAGCTTCAGCAGGTTCTGCACGGCGGTCTCATTGTCCACAAGCGTCTCCACAACGCCGGGTCCGCCCAGCTGCTGCAGAGCCTGTTTCGTTTTTACCACGGGGATGGGGCAGGCGTCGCCCATCGCGTTGACCTGGATCATATGCAAGCGCTCCTTCAGTGTCAAAAATCCGGCCCCACAGGGCCACCCTCAGTATAACAGAAAATCCGGCAAATGAACGATAGATTTTTCCGATAATTCCTCATTTTCTTTGATTTTTCCGATGTTTTGCCCTTTCCGCCCGGCTCCGGGGCGCTTTGCGGGGATTTCGATTTGACTTTTTGCCGGAAGGCCGCTAAAATAAAGGCGATCCTGAAATCACGGCGGGAGCCTTTTATCGCTTTTTTCGAAAAGACCCGCCCGAAAGGAGGGACGCGCGTCCCTATGACCGAGATCAATCTGCGGCAGCTGGAGATCTTCGTGGCCGTCGTGGACCACGGCAGCTTCACCGAAGCCGCAAACCGGCTCTATCTGGCCCAGTCCACCGTCAGCTCCCATATCCGCGCCCTGGAGGAAGCCCTCCATGTGGTGCTGTTCCGCCGGAAATCCAAGCGCAATATGGTGCTCACGCCGGACGGAAAGCGGGTCTATCAATATGCCCGGGACATCCTGACAAAATGCGCCGCCCTGCGCTCCGACGTGATGGGCGATCCCCGGCGGGATCTGGCCATCGGGGCCTCCACCGTTCCCGCCCAGAGCCTTCTGCCCGGCTATCTGGCGGAGTTTTCCGCCGCCTGGCCCGATTGCTGCTGCACCCTGCGCTGCGGCGACAGCGGCCAGATCCACCAGCTGCTGCTGGACGGCGATATCCATCTGGGCTTCGTCGGCTCCTCCGACGACCGGCAGAATCTTTCCTATGAGCCCGTGGCCCAGGACCGGCTGGTGATGATCACGCCCAACACGCCGGAGCTTTTTGCCCTGCGGCAGAAGGGCGTTTTGGGCCGGGAGCTGCTGACGCATTATCCCCTGATCTTTCGGGAACACGGCTCCGGCACCCAGAAGGTCATCGACAACTACATCAGCCGCCTGCGGCCGGACGCCCATTCGCTGCGGGTGACGGCCTATGTTTCCGACCCCGCCGTGCTGCAGCAGCTGGTAGCCCGGGGCTCCGGCGTCTCGATTTTGTCGCTGCTGGCGGTGCGCCCCCAGGTGCAGGCCGGCCAGTTACTGCAGTTTGAGCTGGACGAGCAGCCGCTGGAGCGCAGCATCTATATGGCCTGGCGCAAAAAGAGCACCCCCGGCGAGCTGGCCCGGGCCTTTGCCGCCATCGTCCGCCAGCAGGCGGAAAAGCATTTATCCGAACCCATTCTTTGACTGATCTTGAGGTGAGAGCCATGTCTGACCGTTCCAAAGAGCTTCCCCTGACGCAAATGACCTCCGCCGCCGGGTGAGCGGCAAAGCTGGGGCCGGGCGCCCTGACGGAGATCCTTACCGATCTGCCCAACTGCACGGACAAAAGCCTGCTGGTGGGCTATGACAGCAGCGATGACGCCTGTGTTTATCAGGTCTCGCCGGAGGTGGCCGTGATCCAGACGGTGGATTTTTTCACGCCCATCGTAGACGATCCTTATCTTTTCGGCCAGATCGCCGCGGCCAACGCCCTCAGCGACGTTTACGCCATGGGCGGCGTGCCAAAGCTGGCCATGAATCTTTTGTGCGTTCCAAGCTGCCTTTCGCTGCAGACCGTCCGGGGCATTCTGGAGGGCGGCCACAGCAAGGCCGTGGAGGCCGGCTGCGTTATTGCCGGCGGCCACACCATTCAGGACAACGAGCCGAAATACGGCCTTTGCGTCACCGGCTTTGTCCATCCTGACCGGATCCTGCGCAACGTGGGCGCTCTGCCGGGGGATGTGCTGGTGCTCACCAAGCCCCTGGGCGCGGGCATTCTGACCACGGCGCTGAAGGGGGATCTGCTCTCTCCCGCCGCCCGGGACGAGGTCTATGCCCATATGGCCACCCTCAACGCCAAAGCGGGCCAGGCGGTTTTGCAGGTGGAGCAGGTCCATGCCTGCACCGACGTCACCGGCTTCGGCCTGCTGGGCCACGCCTTTGAGATGACCCAGGAGGGCAGCGTCACCATCCGGCTCCACGGAAGGGCGCTGCCGCTGATGCGTCAGGCCCGGGAGCTGGCGGAGATGGGCGTGATCCCCTCCGGCGCTTACCGGAATCAGGACTATGTCCGTCCCCATCTGACCCTTCTGCCCGGGGCGGAGCAGGTTTTTCTGGACCTGGCCTCCGATCCCCAAACCTCCGGCGGACTGCTGGTGGCCCTGCCGCCGGACCAGGCGGAGCGGCTTTTGTCTCTGCTGCGGCCCTTTGCCCCCTGGAGCGCCATCGTGGGCCAGGTGCTGCCGCCCCAAAAGACCGCCATGGAGCTGGACTAAAGCCGCCGGCTCCGCAATGGGGCGCGGAGCGGCAAACTCCCGTCTTTCGTCCCCCGGCTTTCGTCTTGCCTCCCTCTGACGAGGGAGGTGGCAAACCCGAAGGGTTTGACGGAGGGAGAGATATGGTGTACTTAAAAAAAGCGGGATGCCCAGAGCCTACTGGTTGCAAATTCTCTCCCTCAGTCGCCTGCGGCGACAGCTCCCTCGTCAGAGGGAGCCAAGGAGACGGGTGCTTCTCCTTCGCAGGAGCCAAGCCCTGCGGGACGGGGATGCTATGTATCCTGCTCAAAAAATCGGTTTTTTCACAATTTTGCTCCGGACCGCGTGTCCGGAGCGTTTTTTATAAAAAGAAAGGGGATTGCTGCGCAGCATCATTTGCGCAGCAATCCCTTTTGGTCTCAGCCGATTTGCTGAAAAAATCAGACGAGCTCGATGACGGCCATCTCGGCGCCGTCGCCCCGGCGGGGTCCGATGCGGGTGATCCGCACATAACCGCCGTTGCGGTCTGCATACTTGGGCGCGATCTCGTCAAACAGCTTCTTGACCACATCCTCCTTGGTGATGAAGGTCATGGCGGCACGCTTGGCGTTCAGATCGCCTTTTTTGCCGAGGGTGATCATCTTCTCAGCAAGGGGACGCACCTCTTTCGCGCGGGTAACGGTGGTCTCGATCTTGCCGTTCTCCAGCAGATAGGTGACCATGGCGCGCAGCATGGCGCGGCGGTGGTCGGTAGGTCTGCCGAGTTTGCGAGTTCCGGGCATTTGTGTTACCTCCTCTTATCGGTACGGGCCGGGCGCGGGCGCTGCACCCGCAGCGCCGCCGGACCGCTTGGAAATGTTTCAGTTATCGCTTTCTTTGGACAGGGAGAGCCCCATGTCCGCCATCTTCTTGACGACCTCTTCGTAAGACTTGCGTCCCAGATTGCGGACCTTCATCATATCCTCCTCGGTGGTGTTCACGAGGTCGGCCACAGTGTTGATGCCGGCGCGTTTCAGGCAGTTGAAGGAACGCACGGAGAGATCCAGCTCCTCGATGGTCATTTCCAGGACCTTATCCTGGGTGGTCTCGCTCTTTTCCACCACAGTGGTCCGGGAGCTGATCTCGTCGGAGAGATCCACAAACAGGCTCAGATGGTCCGTGAGGATCTTGGCGGCCAGACTGATGGCGTCGCGGGCGGTGATGGTCTTGTCGGTATAGACCTCCAGCGTCAGCTTGTCATAGTTGGTCATATTGCCCACGCGGGTGTTTTCCACCACATAGTTGACCTTGTGGATCGGCGTATAGATGGAATCCACCGGGATCAGGCCGATGACGGACTGGGCGGGCTTGTTTTTCTCGGCGGGGACATAGCCCCGGCCGTGGTTGAAGGTCAGTTCCATGACGAACTTGGCGTCTTCCATCAGCGTAACGATATGGAGCTCGGGATTCAGGATCTCGATCTCGCTATCGCAGCGGATGTCGCCGGCCGTGACCTCGCCGGCGCCCATGGCCTCAATGGTGACGACCTTTTCGCCCGGGCAGTGAAGCCTGGCGATGATGCCCTTCACGTTCAGGACGATCTCGGTCACATCCTCCTTCACGCCGGGAATGGTGGAAAACTCATGCTGCACACCGTCGATCTTGATGGAGGTGGCGGCAGTTCCCGGCAGGGAGGACAGCAGAATGCGGCGCAGGGAGTTACCGAGGGTAGTGCCATATCCGATTTCCAGCGGCTCCACGACGAACTTGCCGTAGGAACCGTCTTCCAGGGCTTCGACACATTCAATACTGGGCTTTTCAATTGCTATCATTCGTTACCCTCCTATGTTATTGTCGCTGCTTCAGCATTGCGGGGTACGATGAGAAGGCGGATTACTTGGAGTACAACTCAACGATGAGGTGCTCTTCCACCTGCAGATCGACTTCGCTGCGCTCGGGCAGGTTGACGACGGTGGCGACGCCCTTGTTCTTGTCCACGCTGAGCCAATTCAGCGCGGGACGGGAAGCGTTGGCCTCCAGAACGCCCTTCAGCTTGTCAGAGCTCATGCTCTTCTCGCAGATCGCAACAACATCACCGGGCTTGCACAGATAAGAGGGGATGTTGACGGCCTTGCCGTTGACGGTGAAATGGCCGTGGGTCACCAGCTGGCGCGCCTCAGGACGGCTCATCGCAAAGCCGGCGCGGTAGACCACGTTGTCCAGACGGGATTCCAGCAGCTTCAGCAGGTTTTCGCCGGTCATGCCGTTCATCTTCTCCGCCAGCTCAAAATAATGATAGAACTGGTTTTCCAGCAGGCCGTAATAGCGCTTTGCCTTCTGCTTTTCCCGCAGCTGGGAGCCGTATTCGCTCATCTTCTTGCGGCCCTGGCCGTGCTGGCCGGGGGCATAGGAGCGGCGAGCGATGGCGCACTTATCGGTATAGCATCTGTCGCCCTTCAGAAAGAGCTTGTCGCCCTCTCTGCGGCAGATGCGGCATACTGCTTCTGTATATCTTGCCATGTTCCGTTTCCTCCTGTTAGACTCTTCTTCTCTTGGGCGGCCGGCATCCGTTGTGGGGGATGGGGGTCACGTCCTTGATGCTGACGACTTCCAGACCGGCGGCCTGCAGCGCGCGGATGGCGGCTTCACGGCCGGCGCCGGGACCGCGGACATAGACCTCAACGGTCTTCAGGCCGTGCTCCATGGCAGCCTTGGAGGCCGTCTCGGCAGCGGTCTGCGCAGCAAAGGGAGTGGACTTTCTGCTTCCGCGGAAGCCCAGTCCGCCTGCGGAGGCCCAGGAAATGGCGTTGCCCTTCAGGTCGGTGATGGTGACGATGGTGTTATTGAAGGAAGAGCGGATATGAACCTGGCCCTTTTCAATATTCTTGCGCTCGCGGCGCTTGGTGCGGACGGCACCCTTTTTGGCGGTTTGTGCCTTAGCCATAATGCTTTCCCCTCCTTACTTCTTCTTGTTGGCGATGGTCTTCTTGGGACCCTTCCGGGTACGGGCGTTGGTCTTGGAGCGCTGGCCGCGGACGGGCAGGCCCTTGCGGTGACGCAGGCCGCGGTAGGAGCCGATCTCCACCAGACGCTTGATATTCAGAGCCACATCGCGGCGCAGATCGCCCTCGACAACATATTCATGCTCGATGGCTTCACGCAGCTTGGCGGTCTCATCCTCGGTCAGATCCTTGACGCGGGTGTCAGGATTGACGCCAGTCTTCTTCAGGATATCGTTGCTGAGTTTGCGGCCGATCCCGTAGATGTAGGTCAGGCCGATTTCCACGCGCTTCTCGCGGGGAAGGTCAACACCGGCAATACGAGCCATTTAATATACCTCCTGTGTTCTTTTAGCCCTGCTTCTGCTTATGCTTGGGATTCTCGCAGATGACCATGACGCGGCCTTTTCTGCGGATGATCTTGCACTTCTCGCAGATGGGTTTTACGGACGGTTTTACTTTCATTGTAAAGTTCCTCCTTAGCTTCTGCTTGTTGTGTTACTTGGAGCGCCAGGTGATCCTGCCCTTTTCCAGATCATAGGGCGACATCTGAACGGTCACCCGGTCGCCGGGCAGGATCTTAATGAAGTTCATGCGAAGCTTTCCGGAAATGTGGGCGTTGATCACATGACCGCCCATGATCTCCACCTTGAACATCGCATTGGGCAGCGCCTCTATAACGGTACCTTCGACTTCGATCATGTCTTCTTTCGCCATACAAGTTGCCTCCTCGGTTATGCATGCCTGCCGCTTGCATCGGCGGTCAGGATGATCGGTTCCTCTTTGGTGATGAGGACAGTATTTTCGTAGTGAGACGACAGGCTACCGTCCGCCGTCTTCACGGTCCAGCCGTCGGGCATCTGCCTGACCTCCCAGGTCCCCACGTTCACCATCGGTTCGATGGCGATGGTCATGCCCGCCACCAGCCGCGGACCGTGTCCGCCCTTGCCGGGGGCGAGGAAATTGGGGACCTCCGGTTCCTCATGCAGCTCGCTGCCCACGCCGTGTCCGACATAATCCCGCACCTGATAGAAGCCGTTTGCTACAGTATAAGCCTCGATCGCCTGCGAAATATCGGAAATTCTGTAGCCCTCGCGGGCGTACTTGATGCCCTCATAGAAGCTCTGCCGGGTCACCTGGATGAGCCTTTGCGTGCTTTCCGGAATCGCGCCTGCAGCATAAGTAGCCGCGCAGTCGCCATGGTAGCCCATATAAAGCGCACCCACGTCGATCTTGACAATGTCTCCCTCGCGGATCCTTCTGCTGCCTGGAATGCCGTGGATGACTTCGTCGTTCACGGAACAGCAGATGCTGGCGGGGAAGCCGCCGTAATGCAGGAAAGAGGGCTTCGCCCCAAATCCCGTGATCACCTTACGGGCCGCATGGTCAAGCTCCCGGGTCGTGATGCCCGGCGCGACAAGCTCGCCGCAGGCTCTTCTGGCCAGCTCGGCGATCTGTCCCGCCTCCTTCATGAGTTTGATCTCATGAGAGGATTTGACTTTTATCATAGATCCAGCCCCAGCTTCCGGAAGATCCGCTGCCGGATCTCCTCCACCGTGCCGACGCCCTCCACCTGGCGCAGCTTGTTCAGCGCGTCGTAGTGGTGCTTCACCGGTTCGGTCTGGTCATGATAGATCTCCAGCCGCTGGAGCACCACCTCGGGGTCGTCGTCGTGGCGGATGCCCAGCGTTTCCCCGCATTTGTCGCAGACGCCTTCCACCCGGGACGGATGATGCTCCACGTGGTAGGTGCTGCCGCACTTGGGGCAGGTGCGGCGGCCGGTCATGCGCCTGACGATGACCTCGTCCGGTACCTCCAGCGACACTACGGCGTCGGGCGCGGCAAAGGTATCCAGCGCCTCCGCCTGGGCCACGGTGCGGGGGAAGCCGTCAAGGATGACGCCCTGCTCGCAGTCGTGGCTGGCCAGCTTTTCCCGCACCAGCGCAATGATGATCTCATCGGGGACCAGCCGGCCGCTGGTCATGTATTCCTTGGCCTTCAGGCCCAGGGGCGTCCCCTGTGCCACGGCCTCGCGCAGAAGGTTGCCCGTGGAGATCACGGGCACCTTCAGCGCGGCTTGAATGAACTCTGCTTGTGTGCCTTTCCCCGCTCCGGGGGCGCCCAGCAAAATCAGCTTCATACAGCAGCCTTCCTTCTCTTATTCCAGGAAGCCCTTGTAATGACGCATCATCATCTCGCCCTCGATGGCGCGGGCCGTCTCCAGCGCGACGCCCACCATGATCAGGGTGGAGGTTCCGCCGATGGCCAGGCCGCCCAGGCTCTGGATATTGGAGAGGACCAGGGGCAGGCCGGCCAGGATGGCCAGGAAGATGGCGCCCATCATGGTGATCTTGTTCAGCACCTTGGCAATGAAGTCAGAGGTGGGCTTGCCCGGACGGAAGCCGGGGATGAAGCCGCCGTTCTTCTTCAGGTTGTTCGCCACCTCGATGGGGTTGAACTGGATGGCGGAATAGAAGTAAGCAAAGGCGAAGATCAGCAGGACGTAAATGATGATATAAACGGGAGCGCCCTGGCTGAACCAGCCGCCGCTGCCATCGGGATGGACCATGTTATACCAGAAGCCGCCCTCCTTGGGCTGCGTGAAGCTCACGATGGTCCCCGGGACGCCGCAGATGGTGGAGGCGAAGATGACGGGCATAACGCCGGCCATGTTCACCTTCATGGGCAGGTTGGAGCTCTGGCCGCCATACTGCTTCCGGCCCACCACGCGCTTGGCGTACTGGACGGGGATGCGGCGCTCCGCGTCGGTGATATAGACGATGAAGGCCACGATGGCAAGGCACAGCGCCACGATCACGATGGCTGCCCACCAGGGAAGGGTAAACAGGGTGGTGATGGCGTTGAAGCCCTGAGACACGATGCCCACCAGCAGGATCATGGAGATACCGTTGCCGATACCCTTTTCCGTGATCTGGTCGCCCAGCCACATGGTGAACATGGAGCCGGCAACGAAGGTGCACACGATCACGATGGAGGCCCAGGTGCCGGTGCGGGTCATAACGCCGTCATACTGGCTCAGCATCATCCGGTAGGTGATGGCCATGATGATGGACAGGGCAAGGGTGGTGAAGCGGGTGATCCGCTGCAGCTTTTTCTTGCCCTCCTCGCCCTCTTCCTTGGCCATGCGCTCCAGGGCCGGGATGGCCACCTGCAGCAGCTGGATGATGATGGAGCTGTTGATATAGGGATAGATGCTCAGTGCGAAGATCGAGGCCGTTGCCAGGCCGCCGCCGGAGAGCACGTTGAAGTATCCCAGCAGGCTGCCGGCCGTCTGCGCCTGGAAGGCGGTATACAGTGCGGCGCTGTCCACGAAGGGGACATAGATCGCATGACCGAAGCGATAGACTACGATGGCGAAGAGGACGAAGGTCAGCTTTTTACGCAGCTCCGGGATCTTCCACGCGTTTCTGATCGTCTGGATCACTTCAGATCACCTCCGCCTTTCCTCCCGCGGCTTCGATCTTTTCCTTTGCGGCGGCAGTGATGCCGGCAGCCTTGACCACCAGCTTCTTCTGCAGCTCGCCATTGCCCAGGATGCGGACGCCGTCGTACTTCTTGGCGACCATGCCTTTTGCCAGCAGGGTCTCGAAGGTGACCTCGGCGCCGTCCTCCAGAGCGTTCAGCTTGCCAACGTTGACGGTGGCGTAGCTCTTGGCAAAGTTATTGTGGAAGCCACGCTTGGGCAGGCGGCGGGTGAGGGGCATCTGGCCGCCCTCAAAGCCGGGACGGACGCCGCCGCCGGACCGGGCCCACTGACCCTTATGTCCGCGGCCGGCAGTCTTGCCGTTGCCGGAGCCAATGCCGCGGCCCTTGCGCTTGCCGATGGTGGTGCTACCGGGAGCGGGCTGTAAATCATGCAGTTTCATATTCCGGTAACCTCCTTAGTTCATTTCTTCAACGCGGATCAGATAATTGATCTGGTTGATCTTGCCGCGGGTCATCTCGTTGTCGGGCTGGACGGTGGTATCGCCGATCTTGTTCAGGCCCAGAGAGGCGGCGGTTGCGATATGCTTTTTGAAGCGGCCGTTCAGGCTCTTCACCAGGGTGATCTTATAAGTCTTCATGGTGGTCCCTCCTTACAGCTCGCCGACGTCTTTGCCGCGGACCACGGCCACCTGCTGCGCATCGCGCAGGGACTTCAGGCCCTCCATCGTGGCGGAGACCACGTTCTGGGGGTTGTTGGAGCGCAGGCACTTGGTGCGGATATCACGGATGCCGGCCATTTCCACCACGGCGCGGACAGAGCCGCCGGCGATCACGCCGGTACCGGGGGCGGCGGGCTTCAGCAGCACGCGGCCAGCGCCGAACTTGCCGATGACCTCGTGGGGGATCGTGGTGCCGGTGAGAGAGATCTGAACCAGATTCTTCTTGGCGTCTTCGATGCCCTTGCGGATGGCGTCGGGGACTTCAGAGGACTTGCCCAGGCCGAACCCAACGATACCGTTGCCATTGCCAACCACCACGAGTGCGGAGAACTTCATGACGCGGCCGCCCTTGACGGTCTTGCTGACGCGGTTCAGGGCTACGACCTTTTCACTCAGTTCCAGGGTGTTGGCGTCGATCAATTTAGCCATAGTCTATGTCCTCCCTTAAAACTTCAGTCCGCCTTCGCGGGCGGCTTCTGCCAGAGCTTCCACGCGGCCGTGGTAAAGATAGCCGCCGCGGTCAAAGACCACTTCTTCGATGCCCTTGGCTTTTGCGCGTTCGGCGACCAGGGCGCCGACCTTCTTGGCAGCCTCCACGTTGCCGCCGTAGATGCCGAAGTCCTTCTCGTTGCTGGCGGCGGAAGCGAGGGTCACGCCGGCCACATCGTCGATGACCTGAGCATAAATGTTCTTTGCGCTGCGGAAAACATCCAGACGGGGCCGCTGGGCGGTGCCGGAGATGTGGGCGCGCACTCTCTTGTGTCTCTTGAGTCTCTGAGCATTGGAATCAAACTTTTTAACCATTGAAGCGCACCTCCCTTATTTCTTCTTGGCGCCGGTCTTGCCCTCTTTACGGCGGACAAACTCACCAGCATAGCGGATACCCTTGCCCTTGTAAGGCTCGGGCGGTCTCTTCTCGCGGACCTCGGCGGCAAACTGGCCGACGATCTGCTTGTCGATCCCGTTGATGACGATCTTGTTGGGGGCGGGGACTTCGATGGTGATGCCGGGCTTCTCGGGCATGATCACCTGATGGGAATAACCGATGTTCATGACCAGGTTGGTGCCTTCCTTGGCAACACGATAACCAACGCCCTGGACCTCCAGCTCCTTCTTATAACCCTCGGTCACGCCGACGATCATGTTGTGGAGCAGGGTGCGGGTCAGGCCGTGGAGCGACTTGTGCAGTTTATCTTCGCTGGGGCGCTTGACATGGATGACATTGCCCTCCATCTCAAGGATCATATCCGGGTGCAGGACCTGAGTGGTCTCGCCCTTGGGGCCCTTTACAGTCACCTTGTTGACGCCTTCGATCTTGACTTCAACGCCGGCGGGGACGGTAATGGGCATTCTGCCAATTCGAGACATAGCTTCTTACCTCCTTACCAAATGAAAGCCAGGACTTCGCCGCCAACATGCAGCTCGCGCGCTTTCTTGTCGGTCATGATGCCCTTGCTGGTGGAAACGATGGCCACGCCCAGGCCCTTCAGGACGCGGGGCAGCTCATCGGCGCCGGCATAGACCCGCAGACCGGGCTTGCTGACGCGGCGCAGGCCGGAAATGGCCTTTTCCTTGTTGGCATTGTACTTCAGGGTGATCTTGATGGTGCCCTGGACACCCTCCTCGATCACTTCGAAGGCCTTGATATAGCCTTCATCCAGCAGGATCTGGGCGATCGCCTTTTTCATGCCGGAGGCCGGAACTTCCACGGTGGCGTGGCGAGCAGAACCGGCGTTGCGGATACGGGTCAGCATATCCGCGATGGGGTCTGTGATGTGCATTTGTTCTTCCTCCTTACAGAAGTTAGGGAGCGGCTGGGATTTGCGGTGTTTCAACGGCGGGAGCCGGCCCGTCGGACGGTCCGATTGGACGGCTGCCGGGGTTTGATTGCGCCGCGGCCCTCCCCACTATTCTTCAGCGCTTCCGCGCTGTTGGGAAACATTGCTTTGCGCCCGGGGGCGCGCCCCGCCCTTGCGGGGCCGTGCGTTTGCGTCTGCGGCAGGGAGCGAACGGAGCCTGTTCGCCCGTTCTCATTCCAAACCGCAGGATTCCTGCGGAAATCTGCGGCGGAGACAAAGAACGAACGGGGTGACAGTACGAAGGTACGGCGCCCCGGGCGTTCTGCCGTATACGCCCAGATTTACCAGGAAGCCTTCCGAACGCCGGGGATCTGGCCCTTGTAAGCCAGCTCCCGGAAGCAGATACGGCAAACGCCGAAATCGCGCAGGTAAGCGTGGGGTCTGCCGCAGATCTTGCAGCGGTTGTAGTTACGGGTGGAGAACTTGCCGCCGCGCTGCTGCTTCAGGATCATAGATTTCTTAGCCATACTTTACCCCCTTACTTAGAAAACGGAGCGCCCAGCAGGGTGAGCAGCTCGCGGGCTTCCTCATCCGTGGTGGCGGTGGTGGTGAACACGATGTCCATGCCGCGGATCTTGTCGATCTTATCGTAATCGATCTCCGGGAAGATCAGCTGCTCCTTGACGCCCATGGCATAGTTGCCGCGGCCGTCAAAGCCGTTGGGGTTGATGCCGCGGAAGTCGCGGACGCGGGGCAGGGCGATGGAGAACAGACGGTCCATGAACTCCCACATACGCTCGCCGCGCAGGGTGACCTTGGCGCCGATGTTCATGCCCTCACGGAGCTTGAAGTTGGCGACGCTCTTGCGGGCCTTGGTGACCACGGGCTTCTGGCCGGTGATCTTGGTCAGGTCGGCCACAACGGCGTCGATGACCTTGGCGTTGTCGCGGGCTTCGCCGCAGCCGCAGTTCACGGTGATCTTTTCCATCTTGGGGATCTGCATGACGCTCTGATATTCAAACTTCTTCATCAGAGCGGGGGCGATCTCCTCGGTATATTTGACCTTCAGACGGGGGACGTAACCTTCCGGCTTGACGGGTCCTTCGACTTTCTTTTCCTTAGCCATGCTTTACTTCCTCCTTTTCCTTAGATCTCAGCGCCGCACTTCTTGCAGACGGTGACTTTCTTGCCGTCGGCGAGCTTGTGGGCGGGGCGGGTGGGTTTGCCGCACTTGGGGCACACGCGCATGACTTTGCAGGCGCGGATGGGGGTTTCTCTCTCGACGATGCCGCCGGTCTCGCCCTGCTTGCGGGGCTTCTGATGATGGGCGGTAATGGCAACGCCTTCCACGAGGACGGTGCCCTTTTTGGGAGATGCAGAGATGATCTTGCCCTGCTTGCCCTTATCCTTGCCGGAAAGTACCACTACGGTGTCGCCGGTCTTCACATGCAATGTGTTCATAAATCAGCGTCCTCCTTACAGTACTTCGGGAGCCAGGGAGAGGATCTTGGTATAGTCTCTCTCACGCAGCTCGCGGGCAACCGGTCCAAAGATACGGGTGCCCTGGGGGGTCTTGTCGTCCTTGATGATGACGGCGGCGTTCTCGTCGAAGCGGACATAGCTGCCATCGTTGCGGCGCAGGCCCTTGCGGGTGCGGACGATGACGGCCTTGACCACGTCGCCCTTCTTCACCTGACCGCCGGGCGCGGCCTTGCGCACGGAGGCGACGACCACGTCGCCGATATTGCCGTATCTGCGGGTGGAGCCGCCCAGGACACGGATGCACTTGAGTTCTTTTGCGCCGGTATTGTCAGCCACGCGCAGGTAAGTTTCAGCTTGTACCATGACGGTCCCTCCTTATTTCGCTTTTTCGACGATCTCAACGACGCGCCATCTCTTGTCGCGGGACAGGGGACGGGTCTCCATCACGCGGACCTTGTCGCCCACGCCGCACTCGTTGTTCTCATCGTGTGCCTTGAGTTTATAGGTGCTCTTCACGGTCTTCTTGTAGAGCGGATGCTGGACTCTGTCTTCGATCGCAACCACGACGGTCTTATCCATCTTGTCAGAAACGACCATGCCGACCCTCGTTTTGCGGAAAGCTCTTTCACTCATCGTTTGTTCCTCCTTACCGCTTACTTGGCGGCGAGCTCGAGCTCGCGCAGCACAGTCTTGACCCGGGCGATGTCGTGCTTGACTTCGGCAAGACGGCCGGGGTTTTCCAGCTGATTGGTGGCGTGCTGAAGACGCAGGTTGAACAGGTCCTTCTTCAGCTCCAGCAGCTTGGCGTTCAGCTGCTCCTGAGACATCTCACGAACTTCTTTGATCTTCATTACGCTTCACCACCATTCTCGGTCACGGCGTCCTCGCGCTTGACAATCTTGCACTTGACGGGCAGCTTGTAGCTGGCGAGACGCAGGGCTTCTCTTGCGGCTTCTTCTCCGACGCCGGCGATCTCGAACATGACGCGGCCGGGCTTGACCACGGCCACCCAGTATTCGGGGGAGCCTTTACCGGAGCCCATGCGGGTCTCGGCGGGCTTTTCGGTGACGGGCTTGTCGGGGAAGATCTT
>DHMK01000004.1:18068-40225 GCA_002405755.1 Clostridiales bacterium UBA4644 | reverse complement strand
TTGCTGGTGATCCACGCGGGCTCGGTGGCCACCAGACCAAACTCACCGTAGTTGACAACGTTGCCGCGGGTGGCTTTGCCCTTCATGCGGCCGCGCTGCACTCTGCGGTATTTGACTCTCTTAGGCATTAACATTAGTTTGCTCCTCCTTCCGTCTTGGGAGCCTCAGCGGGGGCAGCCGCAGGAGCGGCGGGCCGCTGATAGGGACGGCCCTGGGGACCCCGGGGGCCCGCAGAGAACTGCTTGCGCTCGCCAAAGCGGCCGCCATCGCGGCGCTCACGACGCTCGCCGCCTTCGCGGCGGTCACGGCGATCCCGGCGATCGCCATCGCGGCGGTCGCGGCGGTCCCGGCGGGGTGCTTCCACGGGAGTGGAGCGGGGGCCGCCGGTGAGGACTTCGCCCTTATACAGCCAGACCTTCACGCCGATGCGGCCGTAGGTGGTCTTCGCCTCGGCAAAGCCGTAGTCGATATCGGCACGGAGGGTCTGCAGGGGGATGGTGCCCTCGTGATAATGCTCAACGCCCGCGATCTCGCGGCCGCCCAGACGGCCGGCGCAGTTGCACTTGATGCCCTTGGCGCCCAGCTTCATGGCGCGCTGCATGGCCATCTTCATGGCGCGGCGGTGAGAGATACGCTTTTCGATCTGCGCGGCGATGTTTTCCGCCACCAGCTGCGCGTTCAGATCGGGGGAGCGGACTTCCACGATGGAGATGGCCACAGGCTTGCCGATCATCTTGGAGACGGTCTCCTGGAGCTTTTCGATCTCCGCGCCGCCCTTGCCGACGATCATGCCGGGCTTGGCGCAGTGGATAAAGATGCGGACCTTGGCGCTGTCGCGCTCGATCTCGATGCGGGGGATGCCAGCCTGATACAGGTTGGTCTTCAGATAATTGCGGATCTTGTTGTCCTCCACCAGCAGGTCGCCGACGAGTTCGTCTTTGGCAAACCAACGGGAGTCCCATCCATTGATAACGCCCACGCGCAGGCCGTGGGGATTGACTTTCTGGCCCATAGTTTCCCTCCTGACTTATTCTTTCTCGGCGAGAACCATGTTGATGTGGCAGGTTCTCTTCTTAATGCCGGCAGCTCCGCCGCGGGCCCGGGGCATCATTCTCTTGAGAATGGGGCCGGGGCAGCACCAGATCTTGGCCACATACAGCTTCTCGGGATCCATCTCGAAGTTGTTTTCCGCATTGGCGGCGCAGCTCTTGAGCAGCTTCATCAGCGGCTCGCTGGCGGCCTTGCGGGTGTTCATCAGGATGGCGGCGGCCGTAGCCACGTCCTTATCCCGGATCAGATCGCAGACGATCTTCACCTTGCGGGGAGACATGCGAACGAACTTGACAGATGCTTTCGCTTCCATGTTGACTTTACCTCCCCTTATTTACCGGTCTTGCTGCCGGCGTGACCCCGGAAGGTACGCGTGGGAGCAAACTCGCCCAGCTTGTGTCCGACCATATCCTCGGTGACATACACGGGGATATGCTTTCTGCCGTCATGGACGGCGATGGTGTGGCCCACGAACTCCGGGAAAATGGTGGAGGCGCGGGACCAGGTCTTCAGGACCTTCTTTTCACCAGCTTCATTCAGCTGATGGACCCTTTTCAGCAGCTCGGGAGCCACAAAGGGGCCCTTTTTCACACTTCTGCCCATAAAATTGTGCTCCTTTCAATTATTTACCGTTACGACGCTTGACGATCTGCTTGTCGGTACGATGATTCTTCTTGCGGGTCTTGTAACCCAGCGCGGGCTTGCCCCAGGGGGTCACAGGGCCGGGACGGCCAATGGGGGCCTTGCCCTCGCCGCCGCCGTGGGGGTGATCGCAGGGGTTCATGACAGAGCCGCGGACGGTGGGACGAACGCCCATGTGGCGGGTCTTACCGGCCTTACCGCGATTCACATTGCTCTGATCGATGTTGCCAACCTGGCCGATGGTGGCGCGGCAGCCCATCTTGATGTAGCGGACCTCGCCGGAGGGCAGACGCACCTGCGCGGAAGCGCCTTCCTTGGCCATCAGCTGCGCGGCGCCGCCCGCAGTGCGGACCAGCTGGCCGCCGCGGCCGGGGATCAGCTCGATGTTGTGGATCATGGTACCCAGGGGGATGTTGGCGATGGGCAGGCAGTTGCCGGGCTTGATGTCGGCGCCCTCGCCGGAAACGATCACGTCGCCCACATTCAGACCGTAGGGGGCCAGGATGTAGCGCTTCTCGCCGTCCTCATACCGGACCAGGGCGATGTGCGCGGTACGGTTGGGATCGTATTCGATGGTCAGCACGGTGGCGGGCATATCCAGCTTCTCGCGCTTGAAATCGATGATGCGGTATTTCTGCTTGTTGCCGCCGCCGTGGTGACGGACGGTGATGCGGCCATAGCTGTTGCGGCCGGCGTTTTTCTTCAGCGGCTCCAGCAGGCTCTTCTCAGGCTTGACCTTGCTCAGTCCACGGTAGTCGGTCACCGTCATCTGACGGCGGGACGGCGTCGTGGGCTTAAAGGTTTTGATCGCCATAGGTGATTCACTCCTTATTTCGTTTTCGTTTTGCGCCGCGTCTCATGCCGCGGCATACCTTCGGCAGCGCGGGGCGCTGCGCGATCGGAAGCGCTTTCGCGCTCTCGTCTGCAGGGGAGCTCGTTCCCCCGGGGATCAGACCATGCCCTCGAACAGCTCGATGGTCTTGGAATCCTCCGTCAGACGGATGATCGCCTTTTTCCGCTCGGGCTTGCGGCCGGAGCGGCCGGTGCGGCCGCGGACGTTTTTGCCGGCCACACGGATGGTGTTGACGCTGAGGACCTTCACGCCGAAGATCTCCTCGATGGCCTTGCGGATCTCCACCTTATTGGCGTCCAGCGCCACCTCAAAGACATACTTCTTGTCGCCCACGGCTTCCATGGACTTCTCGGTGATCACCGGGCGCTTGATGATATCGTAAGCGGTTTTCATTTGGCGTATACCTCCTGGATCTTTTCCACAGCGGCCTTGTCAAAGACCAGCTTGTCAGCCTTCAGGATGTCATAGACGCAGAACACGCCGGAGAAGGTGGTCTGCACGCCGGGGATATTGCGGGCGGAGAGGACCACGTTCTTTTCCACATTGTTGGTCATGACCAGGGCCTTGCCCTCGGCGCCGACGGCCTTCAGGAACTGGACCATGCTGCGGGTCTTGACCTCGCCCAGCGCGATATTGTCCACAACGATCAGATCGCCGGCGGCGGTCTTGGCGCTGAGGGCGCTGACGATGGCCAGCTTCTTGGCCTTGCGGTTCAGGCTGTAGCTGTAATCCCGGGGCTTGGGGCCCAGGGCGATGCCGCCGTGCGTCCACTGGGGAGCGCGGGTCGAGCCCTGACGGGCGCAGCCGGAGCCCTTCTGACGACGGGGCTTTCTGCCGCCGCCGGAAACCTCGGCGCGGGTCAGCGTGCTCTGGGTGCCGTGACGCTGATTGGCCAGGTAGCACTTCACATCGGCATGAACAACGGCCATGTTGGGCTCCACGCCGAACACGCTGTCCTTCAGCTCGATCTCACCGACGATCTTGCCGGTCATATCTACTACGTTAGTCTTAGGCATTGTTTTTCCTCCTCCCCATTAGCTTCTTGCAGAGGCCTTCTGCGGATTGCGTCCGGAAGCCTTCTGCGGGTTCTTGCTGATGCCGGTATCGGCATGCTTGACCTTGATGTTCTTCACAGTGTTCTTGAGAAAGACCACAGAGCCCTTGGGGCCGGGGACGGCGCCGCGGATGGCGATCATGTTGGCCTCGGCGTCCACCTTCACCACTTCCAGGTTCTGGACGGTGACCTGCTCTGCGCCCAGATGACCGGCCATCTTCTTGCCGGGCATGACGCGGGAGGGGTCGGTGTTGGCGCCCATGGAGCCCACGCTGCGGTGGACCGGGCCGACGCCGTGAGAATGGCACTGAACATGGGCGTTCCAGCGCTTGACCACGCCGGCATAGCCCTTGCCCTTGCTGGTGCCGATGACGTCGATCTTGTCGCCGGCGGCAAAAACATCCGCCTTGACCACGTCGCCGACGTTCATCTCGGCCGCCTTCTCCAGGCGGAATTCCTTCAGGATCTTCTTGGCGGAAACGCCGGCCTTTTCAAAGTGGCCCTTCTGGGGCTTGGTGGTCTTCTTGTCCGCCAGGTCCTCAAAGCCCAGCTGGACGGAAGCATAGCCGTCGTTTTCCACAGTCTTCTTCTGCACCACGGTGCAGGGGCCGGCCTCGATGACGGTAACGGGGATCACATTGCCCTTTTCGTCAAAGATCTGGGTCATGCCGACTTTCTTTCCGATGATTGCTTTCTGCACGTTATTTCCTCCTTGCAGTTAGTGGTTGGTCAGTAGTACGGAGCAGTAACGGTACTCCGCCTTCGCTTCTCAACATAACCTGCTTCTCGCGAAGCAAGGGTGCTGACTTAAATAATAAGATGCGCTCGGGGCTTACAGCTTGATCTCGATCTCCACGCCGGCGGGCAGGTCCAGGTTCATCAGGGCCTCCACGGTCTTCTGGGCGGGGTTCTTGATGTCGATCAGGCGCTTGTGGGTGCGGCGCTCAAACTGCTCGCGGCTGTCCTTATACTTATGGACGGCGCGCAGGATGGTGACCACCTTCTTGTCGGTGGGCAGGGGGATGGGGCCGGAGACCTCGGCGCCGGAGCGCTTGGCGGTCTCAACGATCTTGGCGGCGGCCTGGTCGATGACGGTGTGGTCATAGGCCTTCAGTCTGATCCGCATGTTCTGCATGTCTGCCATGGTTGGTTCTCCTTTTTCATACAATGTTTTTCTCGTGAGGTGACATTGTACGGCCGAAAGCTCGCCACGCATCCGTGTGTATCGTCATGCTCCAATAAATGAAACCGGCGATACAAACATCCGTCCGGCGTTAAGGCGCAAATTGGTTCCCACCGGGCTTACCGATCCCTGACCGGCAGTTCCGCAGCTTGCGGGGAACGTTCGCGCGTCTTCAGCATTCCTATTGTCTTGCCGCAAGGGCATGACCTCCGTTCCGGCCTGCCTGTGAAGCAGGACGATAGGAACGCAGCTTTCTGTGCCGCCCGATTGTCGGACTTACTCCACCGAAGTTACCCGCCTGCGGCGGCAATCTCCGGCTTCCTCGCTGCCTGTATCACGACATACAGGCATAATACGCCCTTTCAGGCGCTTTATCAGCATAGCATCCTCCGGGACGAAAGTCAAGCCTTTTTTCCCGGTTTTTTCCGATTTTTTCGCCATTTTCCCCGGGAAATGCCCGAAAAGCGGGAAGCCCGCGCCCTTCCCTGCCGCCGTCTGCAATTTGTCAAACAAATGTTTGCTTTTTGGGAGCGGCTGTGCTATACTATTAAAAAAACAGGAAAATCCCTGCGAGGTGCTTTGTATGAAACAGCTCAGTCCCATGCGGCAGCGCATTCTGGAGTTTGTGACGGATTCCACCCGGGCCAACGGCTATCCTCCCACCGTGCGGGAGATCTGCGACGCCGTGGGCCTGCGCTCCCCCTCCACGGTCCACAGCCACCTGAAGATCCTGCAGGAGGGCGGCTATCTGGAAAAAAGCGACCACAAGACCCGCGCCCTCTCCGTCAAGGGCGCCAGCGGCGCTTCCTTCCGCAGCGTTCCCGTTTTGGGCACGGTAACGGCGGGCCTGCCCATCCTGGCCCAGGAGGACACCCTGGGCTTCGTCCCCTACGATGGGCCGGAGCAGGGCGAGATGTTTGCCCTGCAGGTCCGGGGAGAGAGCATGGTGGGGGCCGGCATTTTAGACGGCGATATCGTCCTGGTCCGCCGACAGAACACGGCCCTCTCCGGGCAGATCGTGGTGGCCCTTCTGGAGGACGAGGCCACGGTAAAGCGGCTGCGTCTGGCCAAGGACGGCGTCTGGCTGCTGCCGGAAAACCCGGCCTTCGATCCCATCGACGGCTCCCACTGTCAGGTTCTTGGCCTGGTGATCTCTCTCTACCGGCCCAGGGTATGACGGAGGAGCTTTTCGCGGGGCCGCTTTCCGCCCTGTCCGGCGTGGGGCCCCGGCGTCTGGCGCAGCTGAACCGGCTGGGCCTTTTTTCCGTGGAGGATCTGCTGGGCTATTTCCCCCGGGACTATGAGGACCGGCGGCGCTTCTGCCCCATAGCGCAGCTGCAGGAGGGGGCGGCGGTGTGCGTCCGCGCCATGCTGACGGAGCCGCCGGTAAGCTCCCGTCTGCCCGGAGGCCGACCCATGACCCGGGCCCGGGCGGCAGACGAGACGGGCGTCCTGCTGCTGACCTTTTTCAACCAGCCCCATCTCCGCCTGGAGGTCGGGCAGGAATATATCTTTTTCGGCCGGCCGGAGCGGGTGGGCCGCGCCTTCGGCATGGTCAACCCCAGCTACGAGCGCTTCGGCGCGCAGCGTCTGGCGGGCCGGCTGCTGCCCATCTATCCCCACCCCGGCGAGCTGAGCCAAAACCAGCTGCGCCGCTGGATGGCGGAGGCGCTGGAGCGGGCCTCGGGGCATTTTCTGGAACCGCTGCCCCGGGCGCTGGTGGAAAAATACCGGCTCTGCTCCCCGGAGCAGGCCTTTTCGGGCATCCACTTCCCCGCCGCGCCGGAGGACGTGCGCCAGGCCCGGCGGCGGCTGATCTTTGAAGAGCTGTTCCTTTTCTGTCTGGCGGGGCAGCGTCTTAAGCAGGAGGCCGTCCGCGCCCCCGGCGCGGTGCTGGCCCGGCGCGACCCGGAGGATTTTTTCCGCAGCCTGCCCTTTTCCCCCACCGATGCCCAGCGGCGGGCCACGGCCCAATGCTTCGCCGATCTCTGCTCCGGCCGCCGGATGAACCGGCTGCTGCAGGGCGACGTAGGCTCCGGCAAGACGCTGGTGGCGGCGGCCTGCGCCTGGCTGGCCTGCCAAAACGGTCTTCAGGCCGCGATCATGGCCCCAACGGAGCTTTTGGCCCGGCAGCATATGCAGACCCTCCGGCAGCTGCTCTCCCCCTTTGCCATCCCGGTGGAGCTGCTCTGCGGCAGCACCTCCGCGCCCGAGCGGCGGCGGATCCTTTCGCTGGCGCAGGAGGACGGGCCGCTGGTGCTCTGCGGCACCCATGCCCTGATCCAGAGCGGGGTCTCCCTGCCCCGCGCCGCCCTGACGGTGGTAGACGAGCAGCACCGCTTCGGCGTGCGCCAGCGGGCGGCCCTGGGCCGAAGCTCCGGCGGCGCGCATCTGCTGGCCATGTCTGCCACGCCCATCCCCCGGACGCTGACGCTGATCCTTTACGGCGATCTGGACGTTTCCGTTCTGGACCAGCTGCCCCCGGGGCGTCAGCCCGTCCGCACCTTTGCCCTGACGGAGGACCGGCGGCAGGAGCTTTACGGCTTTCTCCGGCGGCAGGCGGCAGAGGGCGGGCAGACCTATATCGTCTGCCCCCTGATCGAGGAGCCGGAGGGCGCTTCCCCCCAGGAGAAGCAGGCGGCCGCCGCTTATCTGGACCGGCTGCGCCGGCAGCTGCCCGGGCTGCGGGCGGGGCTGCTCCACGGCCGCATGAAGACCGCGGAAAAGGACGCGGTGATGGAGGCCTTTCTCCGGCGGGAGCTGGACGTTCTGGTGTGTACCACGGTGGTGGAGGTGGGGGTCAACGTGCCAAACGCCACGCTGATGATCGTGGAAAACGCCGATCTCTTCGGCCTGAGCCAGCTGCACCAGCTGCGGGGCCGGGTGGGCCGGGGCAGCCGCCAGAGCTATTGCTTTCTCATGTGCGGCGAAGGCGGCGAGACCGCCCGGCAGCGCCTTTCTGTCCTCTGCCGCACCAACGACGGCTTTCAGATCGCCCAGGAGGACCTGCGCCTACGGGGCCCCGGCGACTTTTTCGGCAGCCGGCAGCACGGCCTGCCCACCTTTCAGATCGCAGATCTGGCCGCCGACCTGAATGTTCTGGAGGCCGCCCGGCAGAGCGCCGAGGCGCTCCTCGCCCAGGATCCGACCCTTTCCCGCGATCCGCTGCTGGCCCGGCGGGTGCAGGCGGCGGCAGACAAGACCCTCGCCGCCTCCATGAACTGATCCCGCTCTTATTTAATAAAGGAGTAACGCCTTATGAAGCTTTATCTGATCCGCCACGGCCAGTCCGAGGGCAACGTAAAGGACCTCTGGTATGGCCGCAGCGACCTTCCCCTCACCGCTCTGGGCCGGCAGCAGGCCGCCCAGGTGGGCCAAAAGCTGCAGGACGTCCCCCTTGCCGCCGCCTATTACAGCCCGCTGCAGCGGGCCGCCGACACCTGCCGCATCGCCCTTTCCGGCCGGGAGGAGGTGCCCCGGGTGATGGTATCTGACCTGCAGGAGCAGGACATGGGGCTTCTGGAGCCGCTTTCCGTGGCGGAGATCCGGCAGGCGATGCCGGATTATCTGGAGCGGCTGCTGGCAGACTGGGTCCACACCCCGCCCCTGGAGGGCGAGCCCTACGACACGGGCCTTGCGCCCCGGGTGGCCCGTGCGCTGGACGCCATCGTGGCCAAGGGGGAGGACTGCGCCATCTTCGCCCACAACGGCCCGCTTTGCTTCGCCGTGACCTATCTTCTGGGTCTGCCCATGGAGGCGGCCCCCCGGTTTTATTTCCACCAGGGCTGCTATTCCCTGATCCAGCTGGGCTGCGCCGCCACCGACCAGCAGGGCGCGGTCTTGCAGAAGTTCAATTTCTGAAGCCCAAAAAGCGCCCGCTTTCTTTTCTTTTCGCCCTTGCGCAGGGGCGGACGGTATGCTATACTGCAGATTGGAGGGATTTGCAATGCTTATTTATGATGATATCCGTTTCAAGCTGAACAATATGAAGCCCAAGCTTGCCGACCTGCGCCAGGCGCTGGATCTGGACAAGGGGCAGGAGGAGATCGCCGCCCTGGAAAAGCAGTCGGCGGAGCCCGGCTTCTGGGACGATCCGGCCAACAGCCAGAAGGTGCTGCAGCGCATCAAGCAGCTGAAGGACAAGGCCGCCCACTATGCCGCCCTGACCACCATGTATGAGGACGTGGTCACCACCATCGAGATGGCGGAGGAGATGGAGGACGAGAGCCTCTTTCCCGAGGTGCAGGAGGGCTTTAAGCGCACGGAGGCCGAGCTGGAGCGTCAGACGCTGACCACCCTGCTCTCCGGCGAATACGACGCCAACAACGCCATCCTCAGCTTCCACGCCGGCGCCGGCGGGACCGAGGCCATGGACTGGACGCAGATGCTGGTGCGGATGTATCAGCACTGGGCCGACGCCAAGGGCTTCAAATGGAAGATGCTGGACGAGCTGGACGGCGAGGACGCCGGCCTGAAGAGCGCGGAAATGCTCATCGAGGGCGAAAACGCCTATGGCTATCTCAAAAGCGAAAACGGCGTGCACCGGCTGGTGCGGGTCTCCCCCTTCGACGCCTCCGGCCGCCGGCAGACCAGCTTTGCCGCTCTGGAGGTCATGCCCGAGATGCCCGACGATGTGGACATCGACATCCGCCCCGAGGATCTGAAGGTGGACACCTACCGTTCCTCCGGCGCAGGCGGACAGCACGTGAACAAGACGGAATCCGCCATCCGCATCACCCATATCCCCTCCGGCGTGGTGGTCGCCTGCCAGACGGAGCGGAGCCAGATCCAGAACCGGGCCACGGCCATGAAGATGCTGAAATCCCGCCTGATGGAGATCAAGCAGCGGGAGCATCTGGACAAGATCGAGGACATCAAGGGCGTTCAGATGAAGATCGAATGGGGCAGCCAGATCCGCTCCTATGTCTTCATGCCCTATACCCTGGTGAAGGACCATCGCACCGGCTTTGAAAACGGCAACATCGGCGCCGTCATGGACGGCGATCTGGACGGCTTTATCAACGCCTATCTCAAGTGCTCCGCCACCGGCGAATGGGCCAAGTGATCCGCGGCAGCGCGCTGCCCGCGATCCGATAAACCAAGCTGACAAGCTGAGAAAGGAGCTTTTCTATGGTTCAAATGCGTCAGCCCTATGAGCGGCCCGCCCTGAAGCAGGACGCCAAGGCCGCCATGGCAAAAAAATCTCCCACGGTCTATCTGCTTTCCCTGCTCATGCTGGTGATCAACCTGCTGCCCACGGCGGTGATCCAGGGTCCGGTCTATTGGAGCGCCTTCCGCACCGGCAACCTGGGCGGCCTGCAGGAGGCCCTGGCCGTCCGCATGGAGACCACCGGCGCCGGCGTCTCGCTGGTGACGGTGCTGATCAATCTGTTTCTGTCCATCGTGGCCGTGGGCTACTGCCGCTACTGTCTGCGGGTCTCCCGGGAGGAGGAGACCGGCGGCGCGGAGGAGCTGTTCAGCTGCTTCTCCCAGTTCTGGCGCTTTTTCGTGCTCAATCTGCTCACCGGCCTTTTCGTGATGCTCTGGAGCTTTCTGCTGATCATTCCGGGCATCATCGCCGCCCTTGCCTACAGTCAGGCCACCTTCCTGATGCTGGACGATCCGGAGCTTTCCGCCCTGGACGCCATCCGCCGGAGCAAGGAGCTGATGCGGGGACATAAGGGCGAATATTTCACCCTGTGCCTGTCCTTCTTTGGCTGGCTGCTGCTCTCCGGCCTGACGCTGGGCATCCTGAACATCTGGCTGGAGCCCTACACCACCGTCACCCAGGCCAATTATTACAACAGCCTCATCGGCTGGCGGCCGGCCGAGGCCGTTTTGCCCAACGATGCACCCCCCGCCCCCGATGCCTGGTGGGGCCAGTAAGCGTCTTTCAAAAAAAGCGCTCCGGCGGAGCCCGCAAGGGCTTTCCGCCGGAGCTTTTTGTTCGGGCGGCCGCGCCGCCCTCAGTCCCGAAAATCAAACAGATCTCTTGGCTGGATCTTCAGCACCTCACACAGCCGGAAGATCACGTCGAAGGACACGCCCACGTTGCCCAGCTCGATGGCGCTGATATGGCTCCGGTCGATCTCCGCAAGCTCCGCCAGCTGCAGCTGGGTGAGCTTTTTCCGCTTGCGGTAATAGACCACGTTCAGGCCAAACTTTTCATAAAGCGGTTTATACTCTTTTTTCACTCGGATCACCCCTGCTTCTATTTTAGGGCGCCCACAAAAAGGCATAAACCTTGCCAAAACAGCGTCATGCGATTGACACAGGTCATTTGCTTTGTTAAAATGTATTTCAACGCCGGAGGCTCCCCACCGCCGGCGTCCGCCGGGCGGGCCTTGCCCCGCCGGACGAAAACGACGGAGACGAACCGCTGCGTCTCCGTCGTTTGCTTTATTCGTTTTTGTCCTGCGGCTCCATGGACAGGATCCCCAGCTTCAGCTTGGCCTGCAGCACCCGCAGGCAGGCCGTCTCGAGCTGCTCCCAGGTCAGCTCCCCCTGCTCCAGCGCCTGCCGGACGGCGGCGATATCTCCCGCCGGGTCGGAGGTGACCACCATGTCGTTGCCCGCCTGCAGCGCCAGCACCGCGGCGGAGCCGTTTTCCGTATATTCCTTCACCGCATCCATGGCCAGATCGTCCGTCAGGATCAGCCCGTCAAAGCCCAGCTCCTCCCGCAGCACCCGGTGGACCTCCGGCGAAAGCGAGGCAGGCAGCGTATCGTCCATACATTCCACGATATTGTGGCTCACCAAAACGGCGGTGGCCCCCGCCGCGATGCCCGCCGCAAAGGGCACAAGATCGCATTCCTCCAGCTGCGCCCGGGTGCGGCGGTCGGTGACCACGGCGGTGTGGGTGTCGCCGTTGCTGCCGTAGCCGGGAAAATGCTTGAGCACGGAGCCGATGCCGGCGCGCTCCATCTCCTCCACCACGGCGGTCACATAGTCTGCGGTGGCCTGGGCGTCCTGCCCGAAGGCCCGGTCATAGATAAAATCGCCCTTGTCGGTGGAAACATCCGCCACCGGCGCAAAATTGATGTTGATGCCCAGCGCCAGCAGCGCGGCGCTCTTATCGGCGGCGTCCTGGCGAACGGCGTCCATTCCCCCCTGCTGAAACAGCTTCCGGGGCGAGGAAAAGCGCTTTGCAAACAGCTCCGGGTTTTGGCTGACCCGGCACACCGTGCCGCCCTCCTCATCCGTTCCGAAAAACAAAGGGATCTCCGCCGCCTGCCGGTCTGCTTCCATCTGGGCCAAAAAGTCCTCCCGGCTCAGCCAGCTTCCCTGGTCGTCCTGCAGATCCCGGCGAAACAGCAGATAGCCGCCCAGCGGATATTCCGCCAGAAAGGCGGCGGCGTCTCCCGCCGGACGGCGGGCAAAAAACACCTGCCCCAGCTTCTGCTCCGCCGTCATCTCCGCCAGAATGGCCCGGGCCTGAAGCAGGATCGGATCCTCCTCCGGCGCGTCCGGCGCGTCCGGCTCCTCCGGCAAGGCGGGGTCGTCCGGCTCCTCCGGCGTTTCCGGCTCCTCCGGCGAAGGGATCACCGTCGCCTTGGGCAGCTCCGGCTGCTGCCCGCAGCCGCACAGCAGCGCCGCCAGACAAAGGCTCAGCAGCCCCAAAAGGAAACGATGCTTCTTCATGGCTCCTCCTTATAAGCTCAGCCCGCCGAAAGCCCGGCGGGCGCAGCGTGCTCCGTCAGTAGGTCAGCTCCAGATCCCGGCGCAGCAGCGCCTTGGCCCGCGCCTCGTCCCGGGCCAGCAGGGCGTCGGCAATGTCCCGATGGTAGTGCCGTTCCTCCAGCGCGGCCTGCGAATAAAACCGATAGCCCGCCCGGCGCACCTGCCCGATGAGATGCTCCAGACTGGCATAAAGCCGCTTGTTGCCGGAGAGCCGGGCCAGCTCTAGATGGAAGCTGCTGTTGGAGGCGTGGACCTGCTCCAGCGTGTGCTCCGGGCCGGTGCCCTGGGAGATGATGGCATAAAGCCCCCGCAGCTCCTGCTCCGTGGCCTGCCGGATGGCCAGCTCCGCCGCCAGCAGCTCCAGCGGCAGGCGCACCTGCTGGATCTCCCGAAAATCCTCCTCGGTGATGTTGCTGACCACATAGCCCCGGCGGGGATAGCTCACCAGATAGCCCTCCTGACAGAGCTGGTGCAGGGCCTCCCGCACGGGCATCTTGCTGGCCCCGTAGCGATCTGCCACCTGCTGCTCTCCCAGCATGGCCCCCGGCTGCAGCGCCCCGGAAATCACGGCCTCCCGATAGTCCTCATAGATGGTCCTCGCCACAGTTCGCGCCATAATGATATCCTCTCTGAACATACGCAGTTTTCCTGCTTACTATACTACAGGCCCCGGCAAATGTCAACCGCGCCGCCGCAAACAAAAACCGCCGCGGCGCTTGCCGCGGCGGAACAGATCGAAAAAACGCTGCCGGTCTCAGCCGGTGATGATGGGCGCATCCGGCGCATTGAGCATAACGCTCTGGATGCCGGTCTTGCAGGAGCGCTTGGCGGTGTAGCCCTCGGAATAGGCCACGATATTGCCCTGCTCGTCCCGCAGACGGAAGCACTTTGTTCCCTTGTCGTTGTGATACAGCTCGTATTTCGGAGCTTCAAAGGTCTCCCCATGAGGAAGCGTCTGATCCTCCACCGGCGAATTGGCGCAGCGCTGAACGCTGTGGATCGCCGTGATGCAGGCCTCCATGGTGAGATAAACGGTGGATGTTGCGATGATCTGTCCGTTGCCGGCCTTCAGGTTGAACTTATAGCCAGACCGGAGCTGCTGCACTGTAAATTTTCCCATAGTACTTCCCTTCCGCTGTTCCATGATATCACTGATCTTCCAGTTCCCCTATTTCATTTTTATACCACAGTTTTCTGAAAAAAGAAAGGGTAAATATAGCCAAATGACGAAATTTTGTGCGAATTTCTGCTTTTTTCGTTTTTTAAGCGAATATTTTCGCTGTTATCGGTTTTTTGCGCAGTTTACATCCTTTTTCACGATAACCGTCATAAAAAAGGCCGCCCGCTTCCAAAGAAAACGAACGGCGCTTTTCGTTGCTTTTACGTCTCCGGCTGCTGCGGCTGCTGCGGCTGCGGCTCCGCGGGGACGGCAGGCTGCGCGGGCTTTTTCGGGGCAAACTCCAGGTTGACCCCCGTCTCCGGGTCAAAAAGATGGACGGAATTGCCGTGGAGCTGCAGGAAGGTATGGCCGCCCTCGGGGACGCTCTGGCGGAAGTTGCCCTCGTCGTCCGTGGCGGGGACCACCACCACCAGCTCCTGTCCCAGCGCCTTCATGTGAAGATGCACGGCGCTGCCCATCATCTCAAAAACGCCCATCTCCGCCGGGATGCCCGTCTCCGCCAGCCGAAGCTGCTCCGGCCGGACGCCGCAGACAATGGCCTGGGGCTGCACGTCCAGGGCAAACAGCCGCTCCTGCTTTTCGTCGGAGAGCTGCACCCGGTAGTCCCCCAGCTCCACCCAGAACCGGCCGTTTTCCTTGGTCAGGCGGCCGGAGAGGAAGTTCATCTGGGGCGTTCCGATAAAGCCGGCCACAAACTGGTTGGAGGGATGGCCGAAGACCTCCTGAGGCGTTCCCACCTGCTGGATGACGCCGTCCTTCATGACCACGATCCGGTCGCCCAGGGTCATGGCCTCCACCTGGTCGTGGGTCACATAGACGAAGGTGGTGTTCAGCCGGCGGCGCAGCAGAAGGATCTCCGCCCGCATCTGGTTGCGCAGCTTGGCGTCCAGATTGGAGAGGGGTTCGTCCATGAGAAAGACCTGCGGCTCCCGGACGATGGCCCGGCCGATGGCCACCCGCTGCCGCTGGCCGCCGGAAAGGGCCTTGGGCTTGCGCTGCAGCAGGGCGGTGATGTCCAGGCTCTCGGCGGCGGCCCGGACCTTTTCGTCGATGATCTTCTTGGGAAACTTCCGCAGCCGCAGCCCGTAGGCGATGTTTTCATACACCGTCATATGGGGGTAAAGGGCGTAGTTCTGAAAGACCATGGCGATGTCCCGGTCCTTGGGCGGAACATCGTTCACCAGCCGGTCGCCGATGTAGATCCTGCCGGTGGAGGGGGTCTCCAGCCCGGCGATCATCCGCAGCGTGGTAGACTTTCCGCAGCCGGACGGCCCCACCAGCACCACGAACTCCTTGTCGCGGATCTCCAGATCAAAGGCCTCTACGGCCACCACATTTTTATCAAAGATCTTGCTGACCTGTTCAAATCGGACGCCTGCCATGGCTCAGTCCTCCTTCGTTTCCCGGGCTTTTTCCCAGCGCTTTTCCCGCGTTTTTTCCACATCGTCCTCCACCTTCCGCACCAGCCAGCGCCGCAGCCCTTTCAAAAGGCGGATGACCGTGCGGATGGCCAGCGCCAGCAGGCTGACGGCGGGCAGCGCCCCGAAGAGCAGCGCCAGCACCAGATCCAGCGAGGCCAGATCCTCCGTCATGCGCAGGGCGTTTTCCCAATAGGGAAAGAGGATGCCGGAGCGGCCCATGCTGCGTTTGCCAAAGTCCCTCGCCACCTGCCAGAGCCGAGCGAAGCTGTAGCGGTCGCTGTTTTCCACGAGCTCCGCGCCGTCGGTGCGCAGATTGTCCTTCACCAGATTTTTGCCGAAATCGGTGACGGGGTCCGGCAGGACGATCTCATAGCCGGCCACGCCCAGGCTCTCGCCCTCCAGCTCCTTCAGCGCAGAATAGGAGAGGAAGATATTGCCGCCGGTGCTCTCGTTGGCCAGCGTGCTGTATCGATCGTCCTCCAGACGCACCACGCCGGCCACATAATAATCCTTCGTGCCGATGGCGACGGACATTCCCGTCAGCTCCATGCCGCCGAACAGCGTCCAGGCCAGCGTCTCATCCAGCAGCACCCGGTCCTTCATCAGGTCGCTGTCTGCCAGATAATTGCCGGCGCGCAGCTTTAGCGGGTGGAACCGGAAAAAATCCCCCGCCACGCCCAGGGCGTTTGCCTTGGCGGTGACGCCCCGGCTGCTTTTCACCGTAACGCTGCCCTGGCCGTAATAGGCGTCGGTATAGAGGGTCCCGCCCTCCGGAGCCTCCAGAGAGGCCTCCATGAGCTTGGAGGAAAGAGTCTGCCGGAAGGAGAAGATCTCCGATTCCTGCAGCAGGCCGTCCTGGGGAAAATAGCAGGCGATCTGTGCAAAGCGCATCTCGTTTTCGCCCTTCCAGGTGTGGGCGGCGTTGATGGTGGGCAGCGTGTGGATCACCTGGGCCTGCAGCAGCAGGCAAAGGCCGCACAGCACCGCCAGCGCGGCGTTGATGCACCAGAAGACCCGCCGCCGGTCCCATTTCAGCGGATGCTTCATGTGGCGTTGTCCACCATCCTGACCTGCATTCCGGCGTCCAGCGGCTTGCTGGAGGTGGTGATGACGAAATCACCGTAGGAAAGGCCGGAAACGGCGGATTTGGTGTCGTCCTGGGCCAGCACCTTCACATCCACCCGGGTGGCGGTATAGCGGTTGCCCAGCGGCGTGCTCTTTGCGGTGAGCACCAGCACGAAGGTGCCGTTGCTGTCGGAGCGGACGGCGCTGCTGGGGATGACGGAATCGTAATTGGCGCTCTGTTCGCCGATGGAAAGGCTCAGATTGTCGCCGCTGGAAACATCGCCGGTGAGGGTAAAGACCAGCAGCTTATTGGTGCTGGGGTTGGCGGAATCGGGCATGATCTGGGTCAGGGTGGCGTCGATGCCGGAGCCCCACCAGTAGTTGGAGATCTCCGCCTTGTCGCCCAGACGGACCTTCTGCGCCTGCTCCTTGGTGACGGAGAACTTCAGGGTATAGCCCCGGTCCACCACCTCGATGGCGGCCAGCGCCGTGCCGGCGGCCACCTCCCGGCCCGCAACGGCAGAGACGGTGCTCACCGTGCCGGCGGTCTTTGCGGTGACCTCCGCGCCGATGGATTTTCCCTTCCATTCGGCCACTTCCTTTTCCAGCTTGGCGATCTCCTCCTTCTGGGCCTGGAGATTCAGCTGGTCCTTGGCCGACTGCTTGCTGTCGTTTTTCTTCTGCTCCGCCAGAGAGAACAGCGCGTCCTCCAGCGCGGTCTCGGCGCTGTCCACGGCAGACTTCAGGCTCTCGTAGCTGCTGCTGCGGGCCTTGAGGTCGTCATAGGTCTCCTGAAAGGCGGAGACGGCCTCGGTCTGCTGCTCCTGCCGGTCCTTCAGGGCGGTCAGATCCCAATCGGCAGAGCTGAACTCGTCTTCCTTGGCGGCCAGATCCTTTTTGGCCTGCTTCAGCTCACGCTTAATATCATAAAGCTTCTCTTCCGCAAGCTCGATCTGATCGTTCACTTCGGCCATTTTCTCTTCTACCGTGACATTGTTGGCAACTTGCTTCTGCAGTTTGTCCACTTCGTTCTGCTTGCGGGTTACTCGGAGAATAGGCGCATCGTTATTTTCAGGATCTGTGGTGACAAATTTGCTGTATGCTTTTTTTTCCGCATCCGTCGCCTGTCCCTGTGCGATCAGGGCCTGCATCTGATACAGAATATCCTCTTCTTCCAAAGAAGAAGTATATTCCTGTGCCTTTTTCTTCAGGCTGTCAAAGTCTGCGCCGTAGATGACCCGGTTGCTGGAATACTCCTGCTTCTCCTTCTCAAGCACTTTTTCCGCCGCTTTCAGCTGGCTGTCCAGTGTCTTGTCCTGATTCCGTCTCAGCTGACGAAGCGTTTCATTATATCCTTCGATCTCCGCTTCCTTTTCCGGGATCGTCGTATCCTCCAGCGTCTTGATCTGGCTTTCCAGGGCGCTGACGCCCGACTTTGCTTCGTCATAGGCGCTCTGAAGCTCCTCCAGCGCCTTCGCCAGCTCCTTCTGAGTCTTCTGGGCCTCCTTCAGGTTGGCGGCGGCCTGATTGACCTCCTCCTCCGTCACGGTGCCCTCCGCCAGCTTCTGCTGAGCGTCGGCCAGCGTCTCCCGAAGCTTCTGGATGTTGCGGTTTTCCCGGGCATAATCCGCGCTGCCCATGTCGATCAGGGCGCTTTGATAATTCCGCCGGGCGGTCGCCAGCTGCTCCTGGGCCTGGGTCAGCTCGGTGCTGTCCTTGTCGGCCAGCAAAAAGAGCTTGTCGCCCACGGCCACGGAATCGCCCACCTTCACATAAACGGCCTCCACCGTGCGGGTCTCGTCCAGAACCACCTCATAGGTGTCGCCGGCGGTGACGGTGCCGCTGCCCCGGATGCGGGCGTTGATGGAATCCGACGTCACAGAGGCCGTGCTCACCTCAGGCAGCGAGCGGTTGAGGATCGTCTGGGAAAAGAAGGTCAGCACCAGCAGGATGCTGAGGAAAATGATGGCCGCGTTTTTTACCCAGCCGCGTTTTTTGACATTGTTTTCTTCCATGATCACTTACCCTTTCACTGAGCCGGATTGGGCAATGCCCTCCACCAGGTATTCTTCGCCGTGTAAAAACAGCAGCAGCGATGGGATCATATAGATCGTCGCCACCGCAAACGCCAGGCCGATCTCCCCCGCGTTGATGGTGGAGAGATAGACCGAAAGGGGATACAGCTCCGTATCCTCCAGCAGGATCAGCGGCTGCTCCACCATGTTCCAGTAGTCGATAAACACCAGGATCGCGATGGAATACAGCGCGCTGCGGCACTGGGGCAGATAGATCCTGGTAAAGATCTGCCATTCGCTGGAGCCGTCCAGCTTGGCGGCCTCGATCTGCGAGACGGGGATGCGCCGCATGAACTTGGTCAGCAGAAAGACGGAAAACGGCGCGAAGGCCCCGGGGAAGATGATGGCCCAGCGGGTATTGTAGATGCCCAGAAACTTGGACACCAGATAATTGGGCACCAGCGTCACCTGATAGGGCATGAGCATCAGGATCACATAAAAGAAGAAGATGGAATCCCTTACCCTGCCCCGCCAGCGGCTGAACCCATAGGAGGCCACCGCCGCCACCGCCACCTGCAGCAGCACGATAGGCACCACCAGGATCACCGAGTTCCAGAACTTCAGCAGATATTCCGGGCTTTTGATCAGCGTTGTGATATACTGGGAAAAGCTAACCTTGTCCGGGATGAACTTCAGGTTCACCTGCTTGGAGATATAGCTGCTGCCGCCGGAAACGGCGGAAAAGACCGCGCCGTAGTTGGCGTTGATCTCCGTCTCCGTCATGAAGGAGTTGGTGACCGTCAGCACCGTTGGCAGCAGAAAGGCCAGGGCAAACAGCGCCGCCACAAAGACCTCAAAGCACCGGCGCAGGATGTGGCGGCGGCGTTTTTTCGTTTCCCTCATCCTTCCACATCCTTTCCAAAGGCGTCCTCCACCCGGAACAAAAGGGCGATGATGACCACCATCACCAGCGCCAGCATCACCGCTGCGGCGGAGAGCTTCTGGTAGTTCAGCGATTTGAAGGTATTGTTCATAAAATGCTGCAGGGTATAAAGCCCGTCGTAGGGATAATCGCCGCTCATGAGATAGACCTCCCGGAAGACCTTAAAGGAATTGATCATGGACAGGATGGTCACGAACAGAACGGTGGGCGAAAGATAGCGGAGCTTGATGTGGAAAAACTTATGGGCCGCGGAAGCGCCCTCCACGTCCGCCACCTCCAGCAGCTCCTTGGGGATGTTGCTCAGGGCCGCCATGAACAAGATCATGTTGTAGCCCAGGTTTTTCCAGAGGAACAGCACCACGATCACCAGCTGGCAGAAGGGCGAGCGCAGCCAGTCCACCGGCTGGGCCCCGAAGAGAGCCGTGATCTGGTTCAGCGTGCCGCTCTGGTGGAAGATCACCTGCCAGATCAGCACCACGGAGGCCACGGGGACCATCATGGGGCTGAGAAAAAAGGTCCGGAACAGGCTCTTGCCGGGGATCTTCTGCTCCAGCAGCAGGGCCAGCGCCAGCGAAAGCACCACCGCCAGCGGCACCGCCAGCAGGGTGAAGGTGCCGGTATTCTTCGCGGCGGTCTGAAAGGCGGAGTTTTTCAAAACCTCGACAAAATTCTTCAGCCAGACGAACTCCGGATCGATGGGGCTGCTCACCAGGGAATAATAGACCACGATGCCGAAGGGGGCCACAAAAAACAGCGTGACGCCCAGAACGCTGGGGGTCAGAAAGGCGACGCTCTGCAAAAACTCCTTTCTGGCCGCCGGAGACCGGCGCTTTTTTCCGGCCTCCGGCTTGTTTTCCTTTTGGGCGTGCTTTGGAAGCTTAGCGGTTTTCATTCACATAGAGCCGGACGCGGTTCTGGATGGCGTTTGCCACATCCTGCGCGGAGGAGGAGCCCTTCAGGTAGTTATCCGCCTCGCCCTTGATGATGTCCATGATGGCCTCGTCGTAGTCATACATCCGGTGGGTATTGTTGATCAGGGCCATCAGCGCGTCATAATCCGCCTGCTCCAGGCAATAAACGTCCACCTGATTGCCGCTGTCGTCGGTATAGGAGAAGATGGGATATTCCACCTGATTGCCGTTTTCGTCGGTGTAGCTCTGGCGCTTGCGGGCGTCGTTCAGATATTTCTCCAGCTTGCTCCGGACGATGGAGAAGCCCCAGCTGAAATCGTCCTCATCGGCCAGGTAGGCGCTGATGAACTGCCAGGCGCCGTCCTTATACTTGCTCTTGGAGGACATGGCCAGAGGCAGATAGGTATTGAAGCTGTTGCCCTCCCGGTTCTCATCGGGCAGGCCCACGAACTGCGTGTCGTCGCCCAGATAGCTCTTCACGTCCAACATGCTGTACCAGTCGGCGATGGTGGTCTGGCACAGGAGCTGACGGCCCTCCCGCAGGGCGGTGTTGGGGCCGTATTCCTGCCAGTTGTCATACATATCGTCGGTGATCTCCTGGGGCGCCAGCTTGACGCACTCCAGCAGCTGGACGAAGCCCTGGGAATCAAAGCTGCATTCGCCGGTCTCCCAGTTGACATAGTGCTCCATGTTGTTGGAGCAGAGGGTCTGCAGCAGGTCGGCCTGGGCGGTGTAGAAGCCCATCATCATGGCGCCGTCCTGCAGCTTGGTCATGGCCTGCCGGGCCTCGTCCATGGTCAGCCCGGTCACATCGCCCACCACCTTGCGGCTGGCAAAGGCCGTCTGGATCTGGAAGCGGCCGGTGATATAGTAGAGCTTGCCGTCGTCGGAGCGCAGCGCGTCCACCACGGGCTGCACCAGAGCGTCCTCCCCGCCCAGCGTGGTATCGTTCTGGATGTAGGGGGTCAGATCCTCCAGCAGGCCCTTCGCGCCGTAAAGCCGCACCGGCAGATTGTCGCAGGCCAGCAGGTCGGGCACGTCGCCGGAGATGATCTCGGTGGAGAGCTTCTGCCGGCCGGCGGTCTGATCCTCGTCGGTATTGTATTCGTTATAGTCCTTGACCACGATGCGGTACTGGGTGTTGCTGCGGTTGAAGCGCTTGATGGCCGAGCGCAGATCCCAATCCAGATCCACCACCGCCATGGTCAGCTCGATCCGGCGGTTCTCCTCGGTGACCAGCGTCCGATCCAGCTCCACCAGGCTGCATTTGGGCGTCTCGCCGGACCAGTCGGTCTCGCCCATGACGACCTTCTCCCCGCTGATCACGCTCAGATTGCTCGTGTTGTCCGTATCCACGTCGCAGCTGAGCCAATCCAGCAGCTTTTCCGCCGTGCCGTCGGCCTTCATGCCGTAGAGGCAGCTGGTGGTGCTGTAGAAGTAAAGATAATCGCCCTGGCCGTTGCAATAATAATTGATGCTGTTGCTGTTTTCCGGGCTGGGCACTTCGCCGTCCACAGCCCAGGTCTCGGTATTGACGGATTTCAGGCCCTCGCTCCAGAACTGAACGGCCACCCGCCCGTCAGACAGACGCACCAGCGAATCGCTCATATTGTCCTGGCTCTGGCAGGAGAGCAGCTGCCCCTCGGGAGAGACCACCATCAGATAGCCCATGGCGGAGACGTAGGCGTTGCCGCTGTCATCCACCTGGAAGCTGTAGGCCCAGAAATAATTGTCGCCCTCGCTTCCCTCCAGCCCCTGGCTCTTGAGATACATGGCCTTCAGATCCGCGGAGGAGATCTCCGCCCCCGTCTCGCTGAGCTTGCGCAGCAGGCACTTGCTGCCGCCGTCTTTATAATAATCCCAGCGGTTATCCGTCTCAGGATTGAAGTTTTCCGGCAGATCGTAATAATACTGATCCACGCTCTCCAGCACCCAGAGGCTGCCGTCCGGCCCGGTCTGGATGGCGTTGAGGTTGGCGTTGCCCTCCATGCCCGCGTCGATCTGGGTCATTTTATAGTCCGTCAGGCGGACCAGGTCTGTGCCGTCCAGCTTCACGCTGTAAAGGCCGATCTGGGGCTGGGAGGAACCGTAGTCCGTGGCAGGCTCCTCGGGCAGGACGGTAACGGTGTCGTCCGTAGTCTCGCCGTCCGTGGTCTCGCC
>DHMK01000004.1:0-18008 GCA_002405755.1 Clostridiales bacterium UBA4644 | reverse complement strand
GTCTCGCCGTCCGTGGTCTCGCCCGCAGTCTCCATCTCGGCAGGCTTCGTATCATAGGCAACGGCGCTGTCGCCGCCGTAGCTGAGATAGGTATAGAAATACGCCCGGTCGCCGCAGATGGTCATCCCGTTGATGCCGTTGGCAAAGGGATTGCCGTTTTCATCCTTCAGCTCGTGATAGGTGGGCATGAACAGATACTGCTCCTCCTGCTGTTCCTTTCCGCCGCCGCAGCCCGCCAGCAGCATCGCCGCCGTCAGACAGGCCAGCATGAGCGCGATCACTTTTTTCCTCATAAAAGCTCCCTCCATATTCATCGATTCCTTAAGCCTTGCTGCAAGATATCCTTCGGCAGGATAGACGGCGCTTTTTCAAAAAAGTTCCCGTTTTCCGCCGGCTTCCGGAGATCTCCGCAGGGCGATCTCCCGTTACGCTTATCATAGCATCTCCCTTTTGTTTTCGCCAGTGGTTTAATTATAAAGATATCTTAATTTCGCGCCCCCGGCGGACAAAAGCGCCCCATTCCTCTTAAAATTTACGAATTGTTGATCATCTTTCCGGAAAAAAGTGAAAAAAGGGGGTGCAAAGCCAGGCGCTTTGTGCTATGATAAGTCAGTGGATGTGATCCTGCATATCAAAAGCATAATTATCGATAGACCCGACTGCCCGCAAAGGAGGGAACCCCTCATGAAGATGGACACCCAGCACGGCCTGATCGGCATTTCCAACGATCTGGTGGCCGCCGTGGCCGGCGCCGCCGCCTCCGCCTGCTTCGGCGTAAGAGGCATGGCCGCCCGCTCCCCGCTGGACGGTCTGTTCCACCTGCTGAAGGGAGAAAAGCAGACCCGGGGCGTGGCGCTCCGCCAGGGCAGTCAGGAGGGCCTTTTGGACCTGGACCTGCACGTGGCGCTGGACAGCGGCGTCAACATCCGCACCACCTGCCGCACCCTGCGGCACCAGGTGCGCTACCGGGTGGAGCAGACCTGCGGCATGGCCGTGGGGCGCATCACCATTTATGTGGAAACGGTCAAGGCCTGACCACAACGACAGGAGGCAATGAAATTGGCGAAGATGATCGATGGCGAAGTCTATAAAGACATGATCCTCCAGGCGGCCGCCGCACTGGAGGAGCGGATGGAGGAGACCAACGCGCTGAACGTGTTCCCCGTCCCCGACGGCGATACCGGCACCAATATGTCCATGACGCTGAACAGCGCCGTGGCCGAGCTGAACAAGCTGGAATCTCCCACCCTGGGCCGGGCGCTGGAGGTGACCTCCAGCGCGCTTCTGCGGGGCGCAAGAGGCAATTCCGGCGTGATCACCTCTCTTCTGTTCCGGGGCATGGGCAAGGCCATGAAGGACTGCCGCACGGCAGACGGCGCGGCGCTGGCCGCCGGTCTGGCCGAGGGTGCGGCCACCGCCTACAAGGCCGTGATGAAGCCCGCCGAGGGCACCATCCTCACCGTGGCCCGCATGGCCGGCGCTGCCGCCGGCAAGGCCGCAAGAAAGAACCGGGACGTGGGCTATGTGCTTTCCGCCGCCATCAAGGGGGCCCGGCAGGCGCTGGACGAGACCGTCAACCAGAACCCCGTTCTGAAAAAGGCCGGCGTGGTAGATGCCGGCGGCTTCGGCTATGTGCTCATCCTGCAGGGCATGCTGGACGCCGTCAGCGGCACCATCACCCGCCTGGCCCGAAGGATCCCCGTGCCGGTGGTCAACCCCGCCATGACGGTGGAGAGCGCCGACTTCTCTCAGTTTGACGAGGAAGAGATCAATTTTGATTACTGCACCGAGTTTATCGCCGCCCGGGAGCATCCGGAGCTGGACCCCGACGACCTGCGGCAATATCTCTGCACCCTGGGCGACTGCGTGGTGGTGGTGGACGATGAGGAGATCATCAAGGCCCACGTCCACACCAACCAGCCGGATCAGGTCCTTGGCCGGGCGCTGACTTACGGTCAGCTGCTCAGCGTCAAGGTGGAAAACATGGTGGAGCAGCACCGGAAAAAGGTGGAGGAGGAGACCGCCGCCTCCATGGGCAAGCGGGAATATGCCGCCCCCGTCACCCGCTATGGCTTCGTGGCCGTGGCGGCGGGCGAAGGCGTGGTGTCCCTCTTCCGGGAGCTGGGCGCAGATCAGGTGGTGGAGGGCGGCCAGACCATGAACCCCTCCACGGAAAACATCCTCCACGCCATCGACAAGACCCCGGCGGAGATCGTTTTCGTCCTGCCCAACAATAAAAACATCATCATGGCCTCCCAGCAGGCCGCCGCCCTTTCCGACAAGCAGGTGATCGTCCTGCCCACCCGGACCGTTCCCCAGGGCATCTGCGCCATGCTGTCCTTTGACCGGGACCGGGAGCCGGAGGAGAATCAGCAGAGCATGGAGGCCGCGGCAGAGCGGGTGCGCTCCGGTCAGGTGACCTATGCCGCCCGGGACAGCGAGTTCGACGGCCATCATATCACCCAGGGCGACTTTATGGCCCTGGCGGAGGGCAAGCTGGTGTCCACCGGCCGGGAGCTTGGCCCCGTGGTCGACGCCCTGGCGGAAAAGCTCTGCGCCGGCGGCTGCAATTTCATCACCCTGCTTTACGGCGAGGGCGCCGACGAGGCTCAGGCCGAGGACGTGCGCGCCCGCTTTGCTGCCCGCTCCGGCGGCGCGGAGATCAACGTGCTCCCCGGCGGACAGCCTGTTTACAGCTATATCGTCTCCGTAGAATGACCCTCACAGCCTCCCGGGCGCCCGTCTGAGGCCAATGTGTTTGTTTGCGATCTCAAGCCAAAATGGTAAAAGCAGCCAAAAAAGCAGCCAAAATGCAGCCAAAAAAAGCAGCCAAAAGAGCATCCTGACCACCGCAGCCATTTCGATCCGTCCAGGCTTCCGGGCGCCCGGTTATTTCGTTATGGCGCTTGGCGCCCGGCAGTCTGCCGGGCGCTCCGCATTTTACCCTTCCCATTCTGAACAATACGAAAAGAGGAGATCCCCCATGATCGAACAATGGCTCAACACCGCGGCGGGCGACGCCGCAGGCCGGCTGCTGGATATCACATCGCTGGCCGCCGGAGAGGGCGGCTTCAGCGGCTACGGCATGAAAAGCAAGGTGCAGCAGCTGATCTGGCTCCTGCGCTGCGCCATGTATCCCAACATCTATTCCGCCGCTCTGGTGCGGCCCCAGGCCCTGCGGGCCTTCGTCACAGGCAAGCTGCAGGAGGCGGCGGAGCTGCTTTCCGAGATGTGCGCCTGCGTCATGACGGCCACCTGCACCCAGCAGACCAAGGGCACGCCGGAGTGCGACGCCTGCGCGGAAAAGGCCGAGGCCGCCGCCTGCGCCTTTATGGACAGTCTCTGCGACATCGCAAGGACCCTGAACACCGACATCCAGGCCGCCTACGAGGGCGACCCCGCCGCCCGCTCCAATGAGGAGATCCTGCTGGCCTACCCGGCCTTCGAGGCCATCTCCATCTTCCGGCTGGCCCACCGGCTGTTTGAGCTGCAGGTGCCCCTGCTGCCCCGGATGATGACGGAATACGCCCACCAGCTCACGGGCATCGACATCCATCCCGGCGCGTCCATCGGCGATTATTTCTTCATCGACCACGGCACCGGCGTGGTCATCGGCGAGACCACGGTGATCGGCCATCATGTGAAGCTTTATCAGGGCGTGACCCTGGGGGCCAAGAGCTTTGCCAACGATGAAAACGGCAACCCGGTGAAGGGCGTCAAGCGCCATCCCCAGGTGGGCGACCGGGTGGTCATCTACGCCGGCGCTACCATTCTGGGCGGCGATACCGTCATCGGCGACGGCTGCGTCATCGGCGGCAGCGTCTGGCTCACTCATTCCGTCCCCGCCGGCCAGGTGGTCTATAACCGGTAAAGGGCCGGGCGCTTCCCCGATTTTCGACATTTTTTGCCGTTTTTCCCCTGCTTTCGGCATTTTTCCCCGTTTTTTCGCCTTTTTCCCCGTTTTTTCCCTGCTTTTGACAGGCAAAAGGGGCGCGCCTCCGCTTCGGATCGTGCGCCCCTTCCTTTTATCTCTGTTTTTCCGGCGGTCCGCTGCGCGGCTCCCGCCGGGCCCGGCCGGCATAGTAGGCGCGCTTTTTGTCCAGCATTTCCTCGTCCGCCTCCCGGACCAGCGCCCGCAGACCCACCGTCCTCTGGGCGGCGGCCACGCCGTAGGAGATGCTGTAGCCCCGAACGGCCAGCCGCTTTACCACCGTGCGCATCCGCGGCCCGCAGCGCTCCTCCGGCGTGGGGAAGACCACGATCTCGTCGCCGCCCACCCGGTAGAGCTTCCCCTCGGGAAACTGCTCCCGCAGCAGCTCCCCCAGCATCCGGAGCATCCGGTCGCCGGCCTCATGGCCATATTGATTGTTGATCTCGTGGAGGCCGTTGGCGTCGATATAGATGCAGGCCGCCGGCGAAAAGGCCGTATTCTCGCTCTTCTGCAGATATTTCTCATAGGCGCTGCGGTTGAGCAGCCCGGTGCCCGGATCGGCAAGGCTCAGGCGATAGATCCCCCGCCAGCCCCGGACCAGGTGTCCGGCCACAAAGGCCAGATAAGCCACCAGCAGCGCCCCCACGATGGCCGCCATGCGATACAGGGTGCGAACGCCGCCCCTTGTCCCCGCCAGGGCATCTTCCTCGCTGACGCCGATGGTAACGCTCCAGTTGTTGATGCCCACCGGCTCGTAGTGCATATAAAGGGTCTCCCCCGTGGTCTTGGAGACCGAGCGCATATCGCCGGCCCTTCCCTGCCGCATATTTTCCACGGCCTGCTCATAGGTATAGCCCTTCAGCGTCTCCCGGTCGCCCAGGTCCGCCAGATTGCCCAGGGTGTCGTGCCAGGTGTCCAGCAGGATGTCGCCGGTATTGCCGTCCACCACCAGGAGAAAGGCGCTGCCGTTGTAATAATCCGAGGAATAGGCCCGCCGGCTCTCCTTGAGGATGATCACGCCGTAGAGGATGGCCACGGTCTCCCCGTCCCGCTTCACGGGCATGGCGCTGCGCACCACCTGCCGCTCCGGCGCAAACAGACTGGCCACCCGGTCGGAAATATAGGCCCCCTTCCGGGCCTCCGCTTCAAAATCCACCCGGTCGGAAACGTCATACCAGGTGCCGTCGCTGTGCAGCAGCCGCTCGTCCGGCATCAGCAGGATCAGCTCGGTGAGAAACGACTCCTCAAAGCTGAAGGAGTTCATCACCTGCAGCAGCGTGTCCACGTCGCCCAGCTCCTGCCGGGCGATCAGCTCCGCCATGGCGGAGAGAAAGACCTGATCGTTTTTGATGGTGCTGTAATAATCCTCCGCCAGGCGCCGGGCGGAGGCCGTCAGCTCGTCAAAGGAATGCTGCCGCATGGCCTCGCCTGCCCGTCCGGCGCAGATCAGCACCGTGGCCGCCAGCAGACAGACCGTCGTCACCGTGGCCAGCAGAAACGCCATCCACCATTTTTTGCTTCCCATGCTTCCGCCTCCTTATGCTTCCTCCAGCATCTGCTGCAAAAGCCGCTCCGCCTCCCGCGGGGGCAGCGGCCGGGCATAGTAAAAGCCCTGGATCAGGTCGCAGCCCAGCTCCAGCACGGTGTCCCGCTGCTCCCGGGTCTCCACGCCCTCGCAGAGCACCCGGATGCCCATGCTGTGGGAAAGCTGGCAGAGCCCGGCCACCAGCCTGCGCCCCTGCTCCTCCGCCGTCCGCAGGATCAGCCTCCGCTCCAGCTTGACGCACTGGATGGGATAGCTGCAGAGATCCTGCAGAGAGGAATAGCCCGCCCCAAGATCGTCCAGCGCCATGCGGAAGCCCAGCGCCGTCAGTCCCAGAAGCGTCTCCCGGACGGCGCTCTCGCTGCGGGCCAGGGTGTCCTCGGTGATCTCCAGCATCAGCCGGTCCCGGGGGAAGGAAAAGCCCTCGGCGACCCGGCGGATCTGCTCCACAAAGTCCGGCTCCGAAAGGGTGGCCCGGGTGAAATTGCAGGCCAGATAAAGCTTCTCCCGCCCCGGCTGACGGCTCCACGCCTCCAGCTGCCGGCAGGTCTGGCGGAAGATCTCCAGGTCGTGCCGGGCGATCACGCCGCTGCGGATCATCAGGTCGATATATTCTCCCGGCTGCAGCAGGCCCTCCTCCGGCTCCTGCCAGCGGGAAAGCAGCTCCGCGCCGTCCACCCGGCCCTCCCGGTCCACTACCAGCTGCAGATAGGGGGTCATCTCCCCCTGGGCCACGGCCTCGGCACACCGCCGCCGCAGACGCTCCTGTCTTGCGCCCGCCGCAAGCATCTGCCCCGTGGTAAAGGCATAGGACAGTCCCTGCTCCTCCGCATAGCGGCGGCCCTGCCGGGCATGGGTCAGCGCAGCGTCGCCGCTGAGGGGCCGATCCTCGCCCAGGGCGCAGACGCCCGCCCGCACCAGCCCGGAAAACTCCTGCCGGACGCCCGTCAGCTGGGTGTTCAGCTCCTCCATCAGGATCCCGATCCGCCGCTCGGCCTTTTCCCGGCTGCCGCAGCAGAGGAGCAGGGCAAAGCTCCCCCGGCTCACATAATAGACCCCTTCCCTCCGGCCGCAGCTCCGCTTGAGATAGTCCACGGCGCAGCGCTCCAGCTGATCGATGCGGCTCCCGTCCAGGCGCTGCTCCAGCAGCGGCTCGTCGCAGCCGATGCTGGCCACATAATAAAGCCCTCTCGCCTGGGGCGGAACGGCCTGCTCCATCCGGCGCAGATAGGCCTGATAGCCGCCAACGCCCAGCCGGGGCACGATCCCTGCCCGCTCCCGGGCGGCGCCCCGCTTCTGGCGCAAAAGCAGGACCAGCGTCAGCGCCGCCAGCAGCGTCATTCCTCCTGCCGCCGCCAGCGCGGCAAAAAACCGCCGCCGGGGAACGCCCCGGTCGGCCTCCAGACCGCCCGCCAAAAGCCCCAGCTCCTCCTCCGGGGGGATCGCCTGCAGCGCCTGCAGGAGCGTCTCCGCCGTCTCCGGGGGAAGGGTGTTCATAAAGCCCACCCGGACCTCCTGCATGCCCTGCTCCGTCTCCCTGCGGCACAGGGTGATCCACCCCCGCAGCAGCGTTTCGTCCACCGTCCCGGGCAGATAGGCGGAGAGGATATCCGCCTGCCGGTTTTCCGCCCGCTGTCCGTGGCCGGTGTCGCCCTCGTGGGGCAGATAGACCAGCCGCAGGCCCGTCTCCCGGGCAAGGCGCGCATAAAGCTCCGGCAGCAGGCCCACGTAGCGCTCCTCCTCCGGATCGTAGGATTCGATGGGATAAAGCCCGTCGTTTCCCGCGATGAGGACGGTCTCCTCCCCTCGGGCCGGCAGGGCCAGCAGCAGCCCCAGCAGCAGGGCCAGCGCCGCCGCCCGAAGCCTTTTTTCCAGTCGTTTCATATGCTCCACCTCAGTTCAGGTCGATCTTTTTCCGCCGGATCTGTCCCCATTGCAGCTTTTTCCGCCGGTAGCCCAAGAAGGCCGTACACCGGACCCAGGCCAATACGAACCGCAGAAACACCAGCTCCACCAGGCACAGCGCCGCCGCCCGAAGGCCGTCCCACAGGGTGATCCGCACCTCCGCCGTAAAATTGCGGGAGAAAAACACCGTCAGCGTCATGATCGCGCCAAAGACGGCGTAGATCGCGAAAAACAGCAGCATAAACGGCACGTTGATCAGATCCAGCCACCAGGCCAGCGCCATGGTAAACACGCCGAAGATCTCGATCAGCGGCGAAAGCAGCTCATAGATCAGAAAATACAGATAGGAAATATACCCCACCGCCCCGAACCGCCGGTCGGAAAACATATCCCGGTGGCGATTCAGGCTCTGAAACAGGCCCAGATGCCAGCGCTTGCGCTGCTTGCAAAGATCGCCCAGCCGCTCCGGCACCTGCGTCCAGCAGACGGCGTCGCTGGCGTAGCGGATGGCATAGCCGATGCCGTGGGCGCTGCAGTATTCGTGCAGCCGCACCACCAGCTCCATGTCCTCCCCCACGGTGCCCCGCTCATAGCCGCCCACGGCCACCACCGTCTCCTTTTTGAACAGGCCGAAGGCCCCGGAGATGATCATGGAGCCGTTGAACCGGTCAAACAGGATCCGCGACGCCAGAAACGACCGGTCATATTCCAGCGTCTGCATAAAGGCCAGCAGATTCCGGGGCATCCGGTAGCGCCGGATCCGGCCGTTTTCCAGCTCCACCCCGTTGGCCGCCTGCACCAGTCCGCCCACGGCCACCACGTTCCCGTCCTCCAGAACGGGCTGAACGATGCGGCGCAGGGAATCGTACTGCAGGACGGAATCCGCGTCCATGCAGATAAAATAAGGGAAGCGGGAGACGTTGATGCCCATGTTCAGGGCGTCGGCCTTGCCGCCGTTTTTCTTGCAGATCAGCGTCAGCGGGACCTTGTGGCTCCGGCTCTCGTAAACGGCCTCCTCCCGCTCGCTGGGAACGCGCCGGTGGATGGGCCGCTGGATCCGGTGCAGGTCAAAGGCCTCCGTCAGCACCCGGGCGGTGTCGTCGGTGGAGCCGTCGTCCACCACGATGATCTCATAGGCCCGATAATCCAGCGCCAGCAGCGACCGCACCGTATCCGCCGCGGTGATCTCCTCGTTGTGGGCGGGAACGATGATGCTCACGGGCAGCTGATCATCTGCCGGCAGCAAAACCTTCAGCTGCTCCCGCCGGGCGTGCTTATAAAGCTCCAGCGAGCCTGTGAGCACGGAGACGAACAGAAAGGTGGAATAGCCCAGCAGATAGAGCACAAAGAACCAGCCCACGATCTCCAGAAAAAGCTTTACGCCGTCGTACACGCCGCTTCCTCCCTTCTCTCCGCCGCCAGCTCCCGCTCCTCCAGCCGGTAGCGCAGGATCTCCGCGGCATATCGGTCGCCGCCCGCCATCACGTCCTCCAGCTCCCGCCAGGGACAGCCCAGCCTTTCCAGGCTCCGGGCGGCGTTGTCGCGGACGTACCAGTTGGCGTGGCACAGATCCCGCCGCAGGACCTCCACCGTTTCCTCTCCCGGATAGGCGCTCAGCGCCGCGGCGGCCACCGCCGCATATTCCCAGCGCCGCTCCCGGTCGGGCTCCGCCAGCTCCAGCAGCGTCTCATAGGCCGGCGCATAGGGATAATGCCCCAGATAGCGCAGGCAGGAAAAGCGCAGCTCGTCGTCCCGCTCCGGATCCTGCAGCAGCGCCAGCATTTTCTCCGGATGGTCGCCGGAGGAATAGCGGAAGTAATTCAAAAGCGCCAGCTGCATCGCCGGGCCAAGCTGGTCAAAGGCGTCCCAGAGCGCCCGGTCCAGCACCCGGCGGTCGCTCTGATCGTTGAGCAGGCCGTCGGAGATCAGCCTGCCGTGGTAAAACCAGCGCTCGCCGTCGATGATCAGAAGCGCCTGCACCACCAGCGCCGGGTCGCCCGCCGTATAGATGGCCTGCATGGCGCTCTCCCGGCAATAAAGGCCCGGCTGGCGCAGAAGTCCCAGCAGCAGCTTTTCCAGCGCCCGGTCCTTCCGGCCCTGCAGCAGACGGTATTTTCGGATGATATAGGGAAAATAGGCCGCCTCCACGTCGTCCCGGCGGCGGCAGTAGTCCTCCGCCAGCGCCACGGTAACGCCGTCCATGGCCCGCAAAAGCGCCCGGACCTGCTCCGGCTGCCGGGCCTGCAGGCGCTCCAGCGCCCCGTCGAAGGCCAGCATATTTTCCACCCGGCGCAGGCGGCGCTCCATCCCCCGGAGAAAGCCCTCCTCCAGCAGGTCCGTGGCTTCCAGCAGCGGCAGCTGCCGGACGATGCGCCGCTCCATGCGGTCTGTTTTCCGGGCGATGCGCCGCTCCCGGCGTCTGGCCCGGGCGGCGGCGGTAAGATTAAAGCCGATCATCCCGGCGCATATGGCAAGATACAGATAGATCAGTCCCTCTACCGGCACGGTCCTGCCCTCCCTTTCCTTGATCTCAGTCGTTCCCGGCCCAGAGCCGCTGCAGCGCGTAATAAGACGCCTTCCGCCGCTCATGATAGGCGACCCGGTTGCCCCAGCCCTTCAGGGGCGCCTGCGCCAGAACGGTGCGGCCCTCGTCCTCCCCGTCGGTAAGGCCCAGCCAGATGCCGTCGACGGTGACGGTCTCCACGCCGTAATGGATGTAGTAATCGTCGTGGACGGCCATCCGGGAGGGATCGGCAAAGTTCAGCAGCTGCCAGGGCAGCTTCAGCTCCACATAGTCCCCGGCGAAGATGAAGTCCGCCAGAGAATTGAAGTCCGCCGCCCGGGGGTTTGCGTTGCCGTAGGTGAGCAAGCCGGTCTCATAGGTCTCCGCGCTGGCCTGCCAGTTGCCGGTGAGCAGCGGCGTGGCCGTCTGCAGCATGAGCCGGATGTCCTTGAATACCGGCGAATCCGCGTCCGGCGGATCCAGATAGGCGTCCTGGTCGTGGGTCTCGTGATAAAACATGGCCCGCAGCACCTCATAGCGCTCCTGCACCAGCAGCCGGCTGCTTTCCCGGCCGTCGATACACAGAAGAAAATCCGCCGCCCGGTCGAAGGAAACGCCGCTGCTCTCGCACCAGGTGCTGCCGCTGTTGGGCGTCACGTCGATGGGCACATACAGCCGCTTCTCCCCTTCGGAAAAGCCCTCCTCATAAAGCAGCAGATAAACGAACCGCTCGTCATATTTCAGGGAGAGCGCCCGGCTGCCCTCGTCCAGGATCTTATCCTCCTCCGTCCATTCGGAAAGGTCGCCGTCCACATAGCAGACGCTCTCCTCCTCCCCGGGATCGAAGGACAGCAGGCCGAAATACTGCTCGTTGGTCTGATAATCGCTCCAGTAGGGCGTCCGCTGCAGGTCCACGGCGTGCATGGTGTTCCAGGTGCGCTTGAACCACTCGTCCTGCCAGGTAAAAACGCAGCCGCCGGCGCAGCCCGCCGTCATGATATCCTCCCAGCATTCCTCCAGCGCCTGCCCCTGCTCCGTCTCCGACATATGGCCCTGGTTGCGGCGGGTGTTCTGGTCCCGCTGGGCCATGCCCCGGCCGGTGGAAACGCCGAACTCCGAGATGACCACCGGCATGGTGTGGTGCCGCCGCAGGGCGCGGAGATAGGCAAGATAGGTGTTGGCCTCCCCCTCCGGCCCGTAAAAATCCTCCTGCTCCAAAACCGTGCCGATGGGCGTTCCCGCGCCGGTCTCCACGCGGGAGACCACCTCCTTGCCCTCCCAGACGGGGCTTTTTTCCATCTCCGCCGGGTGCAGGATATAGTTGAGATAATCGGGATAATAGGGATACACATGGTAGGAGGCGAACTGTCCGGAGACGAAGGCCGGCTCCGCCACGATGTGCTCCACGTCCACCTGGGCGCATTTCATGAAAAAGGTGGTGATATCCTCCGGATAGAGGAAGGGGTCGGTGGTGGGCCAGTTGGAGAAGGCCACCAGCCGCTGCTGATGATAGCGGCTGGTCTCGTAGGCGATGATCCGGTCGCCCGCCTGGGCCAGCATGGATTCAAAGGCGGTGGCGTCGTCCGAGGCGGAAAGATAGGTCCCCTGATAAGGCTCCAGGTCGGGATATTTGTGGTCGGTGTAGGTAACGGTCACATCCTCCCATTCCACCCCCAGGATATAGCCCAGCACCCAGCGGGAAATGTCCCGCCGGTAAAGGCCGGAGCCGGTGCCCCGGCCCAGAGAGATGCGCTTGTTTCCGTGGATCACGTCCACCATGGTGCGTCCGTCCCGGACGAAGGCCTCCAGAAAATCCCGGTGGTAGGCGTCCCGGTGGGAGTTTTGCACATAATCGTTGACCCAGACCCCGTGGATCAGCCAGAGCGGCTCCTCCCCCGCCGCCTCCCGGGCGGTGTTGTATTCGTAAAAGGCGTTGTAAAAATCATCCTGCAGGGTGATATAGACCCGCACGGTATTGGCCCCCATCTCCTGCATCTGGGAAAACCAGCGGAGATAGGTCTCCTTGTCGATGGCGTAGTCGGTGGCCCATTTCCCGGGGATGCCCACGCCCAGGTTGACGCCCCGGACGGTAAAGGGCTCCGGCCCCTGCCCCCGGTCCATATAGATGGCTTCGGCGTCGGCGGTCATAAAGGCCGCAGGCTCCCGCTCCTGCCATAGCCCGAAGGAAAAGCCCAGCCGGAAGCGGAGCAGATCGTAGCACAGCACCGCCGCCAGCAGCGCGGCAAACACGATGATAAATTTTTTCAAGGCGTCCGCCCTCCCTTGGCGCTTTTTTCAGTGGTTGAATTTCTTGTTTTTGGAGCTGTGGCTGTACTGCCGCAGGATCTCGATGTTCTCGTCCATCCATTGGCCCCGCTCTTTGCAGAAGCGCTTCATCTGCTCCAGGGCCTCCCCGTGGCTGCGGGGGTTGCGCTCCTCCGGGGAGATCATGTTTTTGTCCAGCGTGTAGCCCCAGACGGAAAAATTGCGCTCCACCGCCGGCCCCAGCCATTCCACCACCGCGTCCATATAATCGCACAGGGCCTGATCGCTGAGAATGCCCTGCCGCAGCTCCCGGTAGCGGCGGATGACGGTCTCGGTAAAATCCTCGTCCTTGCAGATCATATAATACCACACGTTGTACTGCAGCTCAAAGTGCTGCGGCTCGGTCACGGGGTAGGTGTAATTATCGCAGGCGGAGTTGAAATCCCAGATGCACAGCCGGTATTTGCCCCGCACGTCCCGGTAAATGTAGGTGGAGAGCCAGCCGGCGTCGTAGTTGCAGGTAAACTCGTTGAGGATAAAATAATCCGCAAAGGAGCTTCTGTCCGCCTTTTCCCACCAGGCGTAGGGCTGGGTGTCGTAATCGTAGGAATAGAGGGCCTTTTCAAAGTCGGAAAAGTCCTGTGCGATCCATTCCGTCCGCTCCGGCGTCAGCCATTTCGTCCCGGGATAGACGATATCCAGATCCTGCAGGTTGCGCAGGGCATATTGGGAAAAGCTCTCGATGTTTTTCACCGGGTTGCTGCTGCCCCGGTCCAGCCGCAGGGCATAGCTGACCGCCGTGGTGTTTTTGGAGGGCTCCGACAGGCGGAGCCGGGCGTTTTTGCTGCTGCCGATGGTCTCCGTCATCACATAAAGCCCCTGATATTCCCCGTTGAGCAGCACCTCGCAGAAGCGCACGTTGGGCGCATAGTCCATGATCTCCCCCGCCAGATTATACCACATATAGTTGCGGATCAGGGATTTGTCCAGATATGGCCCGTGCAGCGCCCATTCGTCAAAGGCGTCCATGCCCAGCATGGCCACCTGCCTTGCCTTTTCCCCATCGTCCCGCAGGGTCTTGATCAGATAGCCCTTTTTGTCAAAATAGCGGGAGGAATTGCCCCGGACGCGGATGTCGATGACGCTTTCCAGCGTGGGCGCGTCGCCGGGGTGGTTGTTTCCCGTCTCCCGGTCCACGACGGTCAGCCGCGCCCGCAGCATCGTTTCGCCGTCGGCGGTGGTGGTAAAGCGGTCATTGTCCAGGTCGCCGTCGCCGTCCTCGATGGGAACGCCGGGGATGGCCTCGCCGCCGGTCTCGATGAGCACCAGCGGCAGATGGGAGCAGAGCGTCTCCCCGGTCTCATGCCCGGCGCAGGGCTGGGCCGCCGGACGCTCCCGGTGCTGATGATAGCGGGGGGCGTCGCCGGAAAAGCCCGTGGGCAGCCGGACCAGCGAAAGCAGCAGCAGCCCGGCGCAGGCCGCTGCGGCCAGACCCTTGTATTTCATGGCGCTTCGCCCCCTTTTTCCCTCGTCTTCAGTTGGAGACCTCGTCGTTCTGGGTCACCAGGTTCACATATTCGATCTCGCCCAGGGCATACAGGCTGTCCGGAATGTCCGGCGTGAGCCGCTCCGCCCGGCGCAAAAGCTTCTGCGTCAGCTCATAGATCAGCTCCACGCTCTCCTCCGTGGTATTCTCCACCCGGAGGATGGCCTTTGCCCGAAACAGCTGGTAGACCTGGCCCTTGATGGCCTGCTGCCGGCCCCGGCCGGCGCGGATGATCAGCAGGATGCGGCTGTCGCTCTTGATGCAGCCCAGCAGCAGGATCACCGCGAAGGTCACGGCGGAGCCGATGCAGGCCACGGGATAATCCCCCACGCCGCAGCAGATGCCCACGATGATGGCCCAGAAGATATAGACCGTATCCCGGGAATCCTTGATGGCCGTGCGGAAGCGGACGATGGACAAAGCGCCCACCATACCCAGGGAAAGAGCGATGTTGTTGCCGATGACGGTCATGACCGTCCCGGTGAGCACCGTCAGGATCACCAGCGAGGCGTTGAACTTGCGGCTGTAGATGGCGCCCCGGTGGGAGATGGCGTAGGAAAGGAAGATGAAAAAGCCCAGCAGCGCCGAAATGCTGATGTTCAGCAGGATGTCCTGCCAGGCCATGTCCCGCGGGGAAGTGAAAAGCTCCAGGATCTGTTGTTTCATGGGGTCGTTCCTCCTATAGTCTGGTCAGGCAGCTCTGCCGCCGCGCCAGGGCATATTTACTGACGGAAAGCTCGCTTTTGTCTACGCTGTTGATCAGCTGCCGGAGATAGCTCAGCAGAAAGCCGTTGAACTTGACCTCCAGCACAACGCAGTAAGGATCCATCACCGGGTTCATGTCCAGCCGGGGGGAAAACAGGTCGAAGCTGCTCTCCGTGGCCTCGATCCGGCTGTCGAAGGTGATGCGGATCTTGTTTTCCTTTGCGATAAAGGCCCGGCGGCGGTATTCCACGATGGTCCGGGGCCGGTAGCAGTGGCAGTGCAGCATGCCGTAGCATTCCGCGGCAAAGGGCTCCTCATAGCGCAGCAGCGGCCCATAGTCGCCCCGGGCCAGCCGGATGGCGTCCTCCCGCGTCACCCGCAGGGAGCGCTTCAGCTGGTTCGGCCCCTGCTTCTGCTTCATCTCCAGCATGGCATAATCGGCCCCGGGATCGTAGCACCGCAGCCGCAGCTTGCGCCGCAGCTCTGTCCCGGCGGCCTTTTCCCAAAAATCCCGGTCGTCAAAGCTGTCGTAATACAGCGAACGGATCCGGTAGCCCAGCGCGCCGTTGTGCGGATCCGGCAGCATGATCTGCTCCAGCCGGTGTCCCAGCGCCAGCGCCTCCGCCTGAGAAAGCAAAAACTTCTTTTCCTCCCGAAAGACCCGGTTCATGCCGCGCCCCCCTTTCTTTCCGCAAATAAAAGTAAATAAAAAAGCCGCGCCCTTTTTCAGAGTGCGGCCAGTCGATCCTACGGGATGCCCCGCGTAGACACTTAGCTTTGCGTCCCCGCCTTTCGACGGGTTTGCCCTTTGACATTCTGCAAAAAATATACACCGTTTTCGACAAAAAGTAAAGCGTTTCCGCAAAATTCCTGCCCCTTCGACAGCTTTTTCACCCCGGCGGGGGCCGTCGCCGGCGATTGACAAGCGCCCCCTTGCCCTCCGCATGCGGAGGCGCGGCCCAGAGGGCCGGGCAAAACAACAACGGGAGGGATCTTGTATGATGAAAAAAACTCTGAGCCTGCTGCTGGCGCTGGCCCTGTGCCTGTCGCTGCTGCCTGCGTCCGCCCTGGCGGCAGACGGCACGGCGGGCGAAGACCGGCAGCTCTATTTCTGCTGGGACGGCGACGAAGCCGATCCGGAGCCATCGCTCTCCTTCGCGCCCCAGACGGAGATCAGCGGATATTTTTATCTTTCTCAAGGCGAAACAACGGCGCGGCTCACCGACGCCGCCGACCTCTCCTTTGAACCGGCTGCGGATGTGGACGGCTCCACTCGGCATACCAGCTTCTCTTTTTCGGATCCCACGCCCCGCTTCGGCTTCCGGCTTTATCGGTGGGACGGGAGCTTTTCCGAGCAGCTTTTCCGCTCCGTGGAGACCGACGCGGGCTTCACCAACCGGCTGGGCTTTTTTCAAAGCAGCGGCGATGACTCCACCCTGCTGGAGCTCGCCTCCGTGACCTTCCTTCCGGCGGAGGGCGCCAATGCCGGCGCGATGACGGCCACCCGTCTCTCCGATGGCATCTGGCAGCTGGATTCCGTCCTCCCCGGCAGCGGCACGCTGCAGTGTACCACGGAGGACGGTACCGTCTACACCCTGCCGGTGGATATCGTCCTGCCCTCCGAGGGCTTCTTCTCGGAGCGGCGCAGGGCAGCCGAGACCTATCTCCCCTTCTATGACTTTGACGAAGATGCCGCAGAGCATGTGGTCTGGTTCCTGATGGCAGAGGGCTTTTCCGCGGAGGAGCTTGCCAGCATCACCGGCTGGGCCGGCGCAAGCAAGGAGGGTTATCTGAATTCCGTGGAGCGCTATATCACGGTGGCGCAAGTGGCCCGGGAGGATGACAGCGACCGCTTTGATATCAAGCTCACCATCCAGTCTATCCCCGGCTGCCGCCTGACGGTCTGGCCGCAGGGAGACTATGACGGGTATGCGCTTGAGATCCTCAACACCAAAAAGCTGGAAGGCTTGACCCCGCTGGACGCGCCCACCGATCTTGCCTGGGCCGGCGACTACCCCGGCGATATCCGCTGCAAGGCCGGCGCGCTCTTTCAGGACTGTCTGCGCTGGACCCTCTATCAGGTGGGCGACCCGGACCCGCTGGAGCTTCGCGAAACCATCTACGGCGGCCGTTATGATGCGGACAGCTGGCGCGTCGACGATCTCTTCTGGCGCGACTGGCGCGACTATCTCGACCGGGAGAGCGGAGACTATTACTTCACCGTGCAGGCCGTGGGCGATGAGGAGCTGTATGCGGACAGCCCGGTGGTGACCTCCCCGAGCTGGCACTATGAGCGCCCCACAGCGGAGCTGGCCGTGCCCGCCGACCTCCATTGGGAGGGACAGACCGCCTGCTGGAGCGACGAGAGCAACAACGCCGCCGATCTTTACGGCTATCAGATCCAGTTCTGCTGCGTGGCTCCGGAAACAGGGGCCGAGACCCGCACTCAATACACGCTTACGATGGATGAGCTGTCCTCCAACGGGCTGAAGCACGCGCTGCGGGATTGGGTAAAGGATATGCTTGGCAGCGGGACCTGCCAGTTCCGGCTCCGGGCCGTGAGCGGCGACATCACCCGCTTCCGCCACAGCCAGTGGTCGGAGTTTAATGAGGTTGGCATCCCGCTGACCGCGCCCTCCACGGTGGCAGACGCGCTGGATCAGCTGCTGACGAGCTACCAGCCGGCGGAAGGAAGCACAACGCTGGATGAAACGCAGGCCGAAGCGCTGAAGGCTGCCGTTGCGAAAAAGGCGGACGCGCTGGAGCGCACCCTCTGCACCGGCGAAGGCGGCTCCACGGAAGTGGCCGAAAAGCTGCAGAAGCTGGAGGCCCTGGTGGGCGGATCTGCGACTGTCGTAGTGACAAGCAACGCGCCTGCGGAGATCACGCAGGACAGCGTCTCCGTTGTGGGCGCAAGCCTGAACGGAGCCGCCGGAAGCACCGTCACGCTGAAGATCGACAAGGCCGAAACGGTCAGCGAGTACCCCATCAATCCCGCCCAGTACCACAACACCCTCCCCTTCTCCATGACGCTGGAGGGCGTGGACGCGCAAGAGCAGCACTCGCAGCTGGCCGTCCCCGTGCTGATCACCCTGCCCCTGCCGGACAATATCAACCCCGGCTTTCTGGTGCTGCTGCATAAGGTCGGCGACACCTGGCAGGAGATCTTCCCCTATCAGGTCTTTTACGATGAAGCGCTGGAGCGGGACTGCGTCCGCTTCACCGTCACCAGCTTCAGCGATTTTGCCTTTGCCCAGCGGCAGGCCTGCGGCATTGCCCATACATACTGGGACGCTGAATTCCGCCTCTGCGGTGTCCAAGTCTGTACGAGCACCGAGGTCCGTCAGGTCGTGGCGGCGGTCTATGACGAAAGCGGCAAGCAGCTGGGCTGCGCCGCAAGCGCCGTTGAAGCTGGCGGTTCGCTGACGCTGGACCTCCCCGCTCTGCAGACCGGCGCCGCCGTCCGCGTCTTCTTCCTGAACGAAAACGGTCAGCCCATCTGCCCCGCCGCAGCGCAAAATATCAGACGCTGAAGTCAGACAAAGGATCATTCCATAGAAAAAGGCGGAGCCGCGTTTGCGGCTCCGCTCAGTTTGTCGAAAAAGTCTGC
>DHMK01000027.1:10000-21725 GCA_002405755.1 Clostridiales bacterium UBA4644 | reverse complement strand
AGCATGGCGAAGCAGATGAGCAGCGAGGTGAAGCTCAAAAGTAATGCGCTTTTTTTGCTTTTCTGTTTCATGTGTTTTTCTCCTTTACATTATTTTATGTCATCGGCAAAAGCCGGTCACATTCGTGAAGAGCGCATTTCTGCGCTCTTTCCGCGGGAGCGCAGAAAAGGCCATGGCCTTTTCATGATTGAAAGCGTTGTTTTTTCGCCTTACGGCGCGGGCGTGGGCTTTGGCTTTGCTTCGTTGAAGGCTTTGTCCAGATCCGCATCCGGAATGCCCTCGTCCTGCACGGCGATCACCTTGACCACCAGGCCCTCGACGGCCAGGCCCTGATATTCGTTGCCGGCGGCTTCCTTCATATGGATATAGATCCGCACCGGTCCGTCCATAGCGCCCGCGGCAAGCGTCCGGGTCTCAGAATCCAGCTGGAAGGATCGTGCAGGGCTGTCATTACCCATGGTAGCGGTGATCTCCATGGAGTCCAGCAGCTCCTTCTGCCCTATCGCGTTGGTGGTATCCAGCTTCAGGCGATATTTCAGCGCCACATCGCCGCTGTTTTTGATATAGAATTCCTTCAGCTGAAAGGTGGCGCCCGGCTCGAAGAGATATTCATTCTCCGAATATACTCCGCCGCCCGGCTTGACGAACTGAAGCGTGGTCGCGCCAACGATCTCATCGCCTTTTTTCTCCACGATGTCTACATCCAGATTGCCAAAGGTATAGGTGTTGATGACGACTTCGGTATCCTGAAACCAGGCCATGGTGCTGCCCAGCATCAGCATGACCGTGATGATCGTCAGCAGCGCCCCGCCAAAAAGCGCGCTCTTGATCTTACGACTTGCCCGCAATTTGCATCCTCACCTTTCCTTTTATCTTTCCTGCCGCGCCAGCCGGTCCGAGCGGTAGATATTGGAGGCCGCGGAATCCGGCCGTTCCAGCTTCTCCCATTCAATGTTGGGGGTCAGCTGCGTCCAGTATTCGGGATCCGCATACTGCTGCGGCGTTCCCTTGCGCTCATACATATGGGCGTTGGTGGCCTCCTGCACGTCCAGATAGAACCACCGGCTCTTATCCATATTGTCCGGCCACTGGATCATGCCCTCCAGCAGAGAATCCTCCTCCGGATAGCGGTTCAGCAGACGGTTGCAGATGGCCATGACCTCGGCGCGGGTGATGGGATTTTCCGGGCCGAAGGTGCCGTCGGGATAGCCGTTGATGATGCCAAGGCTGACGGCGTTATCGATATAAGGCTCCGCCCAGTGTCCGTGGACATCGGGGAAGTCGTTTTTCACCACAGTCTTCGCCGTCAGGATCCGGGAGCCGATGGTCACGAACTCGGCGCGGGTGATGGGCCGGTCGGGCTCGAACATATTGCCGGGGCAGCCCTCCACGATGCCCGCCTGGGTCATGGTGGAGATGGCGTTGTTATACCACATGGTCAGCGCCACATCGTAATAGGGGTTGGACATGGTCCAGTAGCGCTCGCGGCTGGCATCGGTCATCAGGCGGAAGAAGACCGTGGTGGCCTCCGCGCGGGTGATGGTGTCTTCCGGATGGACCAGACCGTCGTCCCGGCCGATGATATAATTGATATGGTCAGAGACCAGCTCCAGATTCCAGGTGCCGCGCTCGTCGTCCTCGTCGGGGCCGGGGGTGGGGCCAACAGGATCCGGCATATAGGGGATGACCTCCGCAATGAAGACCCAATCCACCGTAGCGGTCCTGCCGGCGTATTCATTTCCGGCGGCAAGCTCCAGCTTGAAGGTCACATCGATCTCCCGCTCCCGGGCGCTGCCGGTATAAGCGCCCAGATAGACCATATTGGTGTCGGTGCTGGTGATGGCTTCGTCTTTTTTGCCGCGGATAAAATCCTTGGCCAGATCCAGAATATTGCTCTTCGCGCCGCCGACCTCGCCGAAGCGGGCGGTGAGCTTGACCTCGTCGCCGCTATCATTGATCAACTCGTCATAATCTTTGTTGGGTTTTTCCGACCGGAGATACATTTTGACTACATCCTTGCCGGCGTTGATGACCTTGACGCGGATGCTCTGGTCAAAGCTGTCGCCGGGCATGGCGTTTTTGATGGCGGGGAACAGATCGGGATATTGCTCGGCCGTACCATCGCCGTCTTCATCTCCATAGGTATACTGTGTGCAGTTTTGAAAGGTGAAGGTCTTGGCCTTGGCATCGAAAATAACAGTGGGGGCCGGGTCTGCCGCCCAGGTGACGGCGGCGATGCCCAGCGCCAGGATGCACACCAGTACGGCCGCAATGGCGATTTTTTTCTTTGTCATACGGTGCCCTCCCCTTCCGCAGGCCAGCTTTCGGGAGACATGGTCTCGTTGTTCTTATACTGCGTCGCCTCGGCGGTGATCACCATTTTTGCCTGACTTCCGGCATAGGCGTTGCCGATGCTGGGAGCAAACAGCACCTGATCGAACATCGCCGCCGTTTCGCCGCTTTCCAGCGGCCTCTGATAATAATAATAGCCGTTTTTGTAGCTCCAAAGGTTTCCGTCGATATTGGGGACGATGAGCTGGGCGGGATCGGAGCCGTCGCCGGGGGCGGGCGTGACGGTGATCTCCACCTTGACGCGCAGCCAGCATTTTTCCGCTTCATTTTTGATGGTAACGATCTTGGAAGCGGTCTGACCCGGGACCACGGCGGAAAAGTCGATGCCCTTGCCGTCTGCGCGGATGACGCCGTTGGCCGCTTTTGTACTTTCATTGATGCTGATATCCACCTTGCCGGTGGTGATCACGTTGCGCGTGCGGCCCTCCACGGTGGTGTTGGCCACGGTGGCAGACACCACGGCAAAGATCAGCAGCAGGGCAAGCAGCAGCAGCAGGAGCACTTTTTTGACTTTCACTGTGTTCACTCCTTTTTATTTGGTAGCAGAGCACGCATCGCCGCCCCGAAGCCAGGGCGGTCATGCGTACCCTGCCCCGAAGGGCAGAGGTAAGGAAGGATAAAGCTTATCAGAATGTAATCAGTTTAGTACCATTCAGCAGTATCGGCGTCCAGAGCACTAATCGTTCCAGCAAATTTCTCAACAGAATTCTTCAGATAAGTACGCGTATGCGCATGATCATAAACATAAACCATATTATCATTGAGCGAAGTGTCAAAAGTATTCCCACCAACGGTGATGTTTGCAAGTTCAATTTCATCAACATCGATTACTGCATTTGTGCATTTGTCGCAGCCGTAAAACTGATTGTTGGAAATCGTCACCTTTGCGCTGATTTCTTGCCTTGTCGTATTCTGAATATGAACCATGCGATAAACACCGGCAGTCTCTTCCGTAGCGCCATAATACAAATAAGCTGCCTTTTCAGTCACATTAAACTCGCAATTCGAAACCGTGATTTCTGCTCCGTTCACCGGTGTCACCTGAATGAATTCCCATTGCGGATCCGTAAATTTGCATCCATCAACAACCAACTTGCCTGCATAATTCTGCGCATAGATGGACGTTGCCTGTTTTTTCGGGCTTTGAGCATTCGCAAAGTGAAGATTTTTGAAGGTCAAATTCGCACTATTATCAACCCAAACAGATTTTTTTGTGACAAACTTGACCTGCCCTTCCCCCTGCAGTGTCAGGTCCTTGGTAATACGCAAATCATTTTCCAATACCAGATCCTTCTCCAGAGTAACCGTGGCGCCGGCAGGGGCCGCAGTGATGGCATCCGCCAGAGAATCAAAGCCGATGACCTTGCCATCGATCACAACACTCGCGGTCTGGAGTTTATCGGCAAACGCCTTAGCAAAGGCCTCCTGCGCGTTATCAAAGCCCTCTTTCTGGATCGCGTAGGCATTGATGACCATATCAAACTTTTCCGCCACATCGTTCTGGGTCAGCGCGGGATTGATCTTGGCCTGAGTGAAGGGAGTGACCGTTCCGTCCTTTGCAACAGCGGCGTTGGCATAGAAATAGTAAACGGTGTTGCCGCCGACGCTCTTGCTCTTCATTTCAAAGTTGGTCTCATCAATAGTGCCGTTAAACAGGCCGTCCCAATCGTAGACGGTGGGGACGGTAGCGGTAACGACCACCCAGGCGGGGCCTTCTACGACCTTAACCGTGGGAACCTTGGAATAGACCAGGCCGGGGAGGACTGTGGGATAAATAATGCCGTCCGCGGATTTATCGCCGGCCTTAACGCCGTTTTTTTCGTCTGCTTCCGAGGTCTCGGTCAACTCGATGTCTACCTTACCGAAGGTGAAGGTGTTTGTCTTGCTTTCGGTATCCGTGAAATAGGCCATGGTCGCGCCGATGACGGCAACCGCAAGGATACAGACCGCAAGCGCGATCGCTGTGACTTTCTTTTTCATCGTCTCTTTCTTCTTACTTTTTATTTTCGCCGGGATCCTCCGGCGGAAAGGCTTCGCCCGAAGCCTGGGAAACAGATTTTTCTTTGCCATCGTCTCCGCTCTTTTTCCCCTCGGAGGGCAAAAAGGCCAGCAGGATGATCAGCGCCGCGATGGCGATGGCCACATAGGTCCCGGGCGGATGCTGGATATAATTGGCCGCGAAGCCCAGCAGCGGGACGGAAAACACAGGCTTTCCGATAAGGTTATTTTCGTGGACCAGCGTCCCGTCCTCCACATTATTGGCATCGCCCTTGGTGCGGAAGCGCAGGATGGAGGGATCCTCCTCATCGGGCAGAACCTCCACGCAGCGGTGGGTCACCACCTGCTTTTCCGCGATAAGATAAGTAATGGGGTCGCCGGCCTTGACCTCGGCGGGATCCACCTGCTTGACAAACAGCAGCGAACCCACATGGTAGGTCGGCTCCATGGAACCGGAGAGCACCGTATAGGCGCGCATCCCGGCAAGGCGCGTCCCCGCCAGCAGCAGCGCCACCAGCACGATGGCCGCCACCAGCACGGTGGACACGATATCCCAGATTTTTTTAACGGTTTTTTTCATATCAGCTTCCTGCAAAAATGTCGGTCATCTCTGCGCCGGCTTCGGTGGTCTGTCCGGCCTGATTTGCCGCTTCCTCCGCGGCCTGCTTTGCCTGCGCCAGCCTGTCCGCAAGCTCCTGCAGATAGGCCTCCTTCTGCAGGGCGATCAGCTCTGCCGTCTGCGCGTCCAGCGCTTCTTGCAGGTCCTTCAGCGTCAGCTTCCCTTCCGGCTGGCCCCAGCCGGTTTCGATGACGAATTCGCTGCTATACTCGTTGCCACGGGCATCTTTCCCGCTGACGGTGATCTTGCCGTTGCTGCCCCGGACTGTGCCGCCGGGCACGGTGAAAGCAACGCGCTCGCCTGGCGCGATAAAGTCGCTGTAATAATCGCTATTATTATAGGTGACGATAAGATAGCCGCTGGCGGTGTTATCCCGATCGGCCGTGACGGTGACAACGGTGGCGCCGTAATACAGCGCATCGGCGACCTCGATGGAATCCCACAGGGCTTCTTCATATCGCTCCGACAGCTCCGCAAGATCCGACCGCGACAGCGCTGCAGACTCCGTTTTGGACCTGGTATCTTCCGCCACCGCAAAAGTGGCCGTGGCGATGGCGCTGCCGGCGGCGGCGCTTTGGGTGGCATACCACGCCGCCGTGGCGGGCAGGGCGGCCAAAAGCATCATGGCCGCCAGCGCACAGGCCAGCAGGGCGCTGCGCCGCGTTGGATTTTTTCTTTCAGGCATAGGGTTCACCTCGCTCCCGAACCTTGGGCCGCTCACTTTGTGACGACTTCGCCGGTACCGTAGATCAGCAGGGTATTGCCGCTGGCCGTGGCAATGCGCTCGCCGCACACGCTGCAGTAATAATCCACCGCGCTGCCGTTGACCGTGGTGCGGACGCTGGCGCCGCCGTTGCTTTCAAAGGCCTGCTCGGCGATAAGGGCGTGATCGCGTACCGCCGCCTGCGCATTTTCCGTCAGCAGCTTCTGCTGGCAGATGGCGCAGTGATAGACGTGGTCGCCGTTTTCATATTTCCAATAGCCTTGCTCCATATTAATAAAGGCGCTGGCGTTACCGGCGGTCTGATTGTGAGACTCCTCGGTGCAGAGGACGGTCTGGATCTCGGTCCAGGTAAAGCCGGCCTGCTGGCTCTTGACCACCAGGACGAAGGGAACCTCTAGCGTCATGCCAGCATAGCTGATATCGGCGTTGGGATCCATCCGGCCCACGATGACGAAGCTGCTGCTGCGGCTGGCCGAGGTCGTGTTCGCTCCAAAAACAGCAATTTCATCGTCTGCAGGGCTGAGCTTGAACACCTTGCCAGCCGCCGTCTCGGAGGAAACAAGATTGGCATTATCCTCCACGCGGACATCCGTCAGCGCGGGGTAATCCTCAAAGACCGTATCGACCTTGTCCAAAAGGTTTGCGCTTCCCGTGTCGACGCCGTTGGCCGAGAACACAGACACGGCAGAGCTGTCCAGCAGCGCCGCGTCCACGATCTTGAAATCGATCACATTCAGCAGGCGCATATCCTGCTGGGCGTCTTCATCCAGCTCCAGCCCGCTGTTTTCCAGCTCGCTGGCCGTCAGCAGCTGCAGCTGATATTCCAGCTCTATCTCGCCGGTGTTTTCCACATAGATCGGGTCGGACACAAAGACCGCGCCCGGCTCCCAAACATTGCTTTCCTTATCCACGCGGGTCATCTGAATGGCGTTCTGCACAACGGTTCCGCCTTCGCCGGCAGCGATGGCCTCGCCGCCCGCAACCATTTTTATTTCATAATTACCGCTCTTGATCATCGTGCCGCCGGTGGCCACCTGATCGGAGAACCACGACAGAGTCGTGCTGACGAAAAGCATACTGCTGACCGCGATCAGAACGAGGCAGCTGACCAGCCCCTTTTCCAGCAGGGAGCGCTTCCGGGGCGCCATGCGCTTACCGCTCTGTGCCTTTGAACGAAACATCATACCTGGGTTCCTCCCTATCTTAATAATACCGTATTTTGCATTATTCCTTGTCTGTTTCCGCGGGGGGCGCTTCCGCCGGAGCTGCTTCCGGCGCGGGGGGGGCGCCCTTCTGGGCGTCCAGCTGGGCCTTGAGGGCCAGCAGCTCGTTCATCATGGCCTCCGATTTCTTGCGCTCCTCCGCGATCTGCTCCCGCTCACGGGTCAGGTCTGCCATCTGCTCCTTTTTATAGGCCCGGAAGATCTTGATGAAGTTGACCAGCTGCAGGACGATGAGCACGATAAACGGCGTCAGGATGCAACAGATATAGCCCGGGACCGTCTTGAGGAAGGTGAAAAACTTACCGACGCCGGGGAGCCTGGTCTGGTATTTGCCGATCACGAAGGGGAAGGTCACCAGCGCTTCATCGTCCGTATTGGTGGTGGTACCGTAGGTGACGAAGGCGGTATCGCCGTTTTCATCAGTGGTCACCTTGCGGATCTTATGGGTGACGATCTCGCCGAAGTTGCTGGTGTTTTGCGAGGAGAAGGAGATGATGTCGCCCTCCCGGAGGGTGGCGGGATCCACTTCCTTTACCAGCACCAGGTCGCCGGCGGAGAAATCTGTGGCGCTCATGGAGTCTGACAGGACGATAAACGCCTTGTAGCCAAACAGGTTCCTGTCTGCCCGGTCAAAGGTGTTGACCGAGACGATCGTAAAGATCATCATGCCGACGGCGATCAGTATGACCGCCCAGGTGAATATGTTTTTTACCACGTTCCACGCTTTTTTCATGATCCATGCCCTCTCTTTAACTGCGCTTCCCTTTTCTTTTTTGCCCGTCTCCGACTCAATTTCATTTCAGAATAACAAAGCTGGTCCTACCTCGGCCATGCTATCAGAAATTATAGCACGGGCACAAAAGGAAATCAATAGGAAACCGCCTCTCCGCCAGAAAAATCATTGCTTTTGTTTGCAAAAAGGCCGATTTACCCTGGCTGCTTTGTGATAAAATCAACATTCCGCCGCATTTTTCTTTTTCCGTCCGTCGTTTTGCGCGGCCCGGCTGCAAGGGCGTCCCGCCGACGCGGATCGTTTTCTTTCGGCGCACGCAAAATTTGATGAAGTCTTTACAAAGCCGCGATATTACTTTTGATGTTTGCGCGGTATGCTGAAGCTGTAATCGAGAAAACCAAACGCCTGAAAGGAGATCATAACCATGAAAAAAACCATCAGAACCGCTGCTGCGATCCTTGCCTTTGCCCTCACCGCGCTGAGCCTGGCCGGCTGCACCAAGAAGGATACCGTCACCACCGACGGCTCCACCTCCATGGAAAAGGTCATCGGAACGCTGGCAGAAGCATTCCAGCAGAAGGAAGGCATTACCGTCACCTATAACCCCACCGGCTCCGGCACCGGGATCCAGGCGGTCTCCGAGGGCCGCTGCGACATCGGTCTTTCCAGCCGCGCTCTGAAGGATGAGGAAAAGCAGACCCTTACCGAGACCGTGGTCGCCCTGGACGGCATTGCCATGATCGTGCATCCGGACAACCCGGTCTCCGACCTGAGCGTTGCTCAGATCGCCGACATTTACACCGGCAAGATCACCAACTGGTCTGAGCTGGGCGGCAGCGATGCGGCCATCGTTCTCATCGGCCGGGAGGCCGGCTCCGGTACCCGGGACGGCTTTGAATCCATCACCGGCACCAAGGACGCCTGCCAGTACCGGCAGGAGCTGACCTCCACCGGCGATGTGATCGCCACCGTGGCCCAGAATCCGGACGCCATCGGCTACGCCTCTCTGGCCTCCCTGAAGGACAGCGTCAAGGCCCTGACGGTGGACGGCGTCGCGCCCACGGAGGCCTCTGTGCAGGACGGCAGCTATGTGATCCAGCGCCCCTTCGTGCTGGTGACCCGTACCGGCCAGACCCTCTCCGCCAGCGCCCAGAAGTTCTTCGATTTCGCGCTGAGCGCGGAAGCGGCGCCCTATATCCAGACCGCCGGCGCCGTTCCCATGAACCACTAAACACGATATGAAGCACAGAAACACGATGGAAGATGCCGTTCACGGCATCTTCCTCCTGTTGGGTCTGGTGACGGTGGGCTGCGTGCTGCTCATCACGGTCTACCTGATCCTGGCGGGCGTTCCGGCCATCGCAAAGATCGGTCTGGGCCGGTTTTTGCTGGGCCGCGAATGGGCCTCCACAGCGACGGAGCCAAAGTTCGGCATCCTGCCCTTTATCCTCACCAGCATCTACGGCACCTGCGGCGCCATCGTCATCGGCGTCCCGGTGGGGGTTCTGGCGGCGATCTACCTTTGCAAGATGGCGCCAAAGCCCGTCCGGGCCGTTTTGGAATCGGCGGTGAGCCTGCTGGCCGGCATTCCCTCGGTGGTCTACGGTCTGGTGGGCATGCTGGTGCTGGTGCCGGGCATCCGCAAGCTGTTTCACCTGCCGGACGGCTCAGGCCTTCTGGCAGCCATGATCGTGCTAGCCGTCATGATCCTGCCCTCCATCATCAAGGTCTCGGTGAACGCGCTGGACGCGGTGCCCAGGGAATATGAGGATGCATCGCTGGCGCTGGGCGCAACGCCGGCAGAGACCTGGTTCCGCGTCTCCGTCCCGGCGGCCAGAAGCGGCATCGCCGCAGCGGTGGTGCTGGGCGTGGGCCGGGCCATCGGCGAAGCCATGGCCGTCATGATGGTCTCCGGCAATGTGCCCAATATGCCGTCGCTGTTTGAAAGCGTGCGCTTTCTTACCACGGCGGTGGCCAGCGAGATGTCTTATTCCTCCGGCCTGCAGCGGCAGGCGCTGTTTTCCATCGCGCTGGTGCTTTATGTATTCATTCTGCTGATCAACGCCGCGCTGAACTTCTTCTTCCGGCGGAAAAAGGAGAACTGATATGCTGACAAGGAAACCTTCCCTTCATCGGCAGCTCGTCAACGCCGTGCTGCGGGGGCTCCTGCTGCTTTCCGCCGGGCTCGCCGCCGCGCTGGTGCTCTTTCTGGTGGGGTTCGTCCTTTACCGTGGCCTGCCCCACATCACCTGGCAGCTGCTCTCCACCAGCCCCAGCTATGTATCCGACACCATCGGCATCCTGCCGGACATCTGCAACACGCTGCAGATCCTGCTGACGGCGCTGCTGATCGTTTTGCCCCTGGGCGTTGGGGCGGCGGTCTATCTGACGGAATACGCGCAGAACAAAAAGGTCGTCGCGTTGATCGAGTCTGCGGCAGAGACCCTTTCCGGCATTCCCTCCATCATCTACGGTCTGGTGGGCATGCTGTTTTTCTGCGAGCTCCTTCAGCTGCAGACCTCGCTGCTGGCCGGTGCGCTGACGCTGGTCATCATGAACCTGCCCACCGTGCTCCGCACCACCCAGGAAAGCCTGCGGACCGTTCCCCAGAGCTACCGGGAGGGGGCCTTTGCCCTGGGCGCGGGAAAATGGCGCGTGGTGCGCACTGTGGTCCTCCCTAACTGTGTCGATGGCATCGTCACCGGCTGCATCCTCTCTGCCGGGCGCATTCTTGGCGAATCTGCCGCCCTTCTGTTCACCGCCGGCCTGGTCCATTCTCTCAACAAGTTCGTGCTGGGCATGGCCAGCCCCGGCGCCACCCTGACCGTGGCGCTTTACACCTACGCCAAGGAACGGGGCGAATTTGACGTGGCCTTTGCCATCGCGGCGATCCTGATGCTGCTGACCCTGATCATCAATCTGGCCGCAGAGTTCATGGGTCGGCAGGTCCGGAAACGGAGCCGTCAATGAGACCGGTGAATCCCTGCGGACTCAAACGCACCCTTTTGATCAACGATCTCTCCTGCTTCGGCAAATGCTCGCTGAGCGTGTCGCTACCGATCCTCTCTGCTTACGGCGTGGAGGCGGTGCCGCTGCCGACAGCCGTCCTCTCCACTCACACCGGCGGTTTTACCGGCTATGCATCAGTGGACATGACGGAAGCGCTCCGCCGCTTTCCCATCCACTGGGCGCAGCTGGGGCTGCGCTTTGACTGTATCGCCGTTGGCTACTGTATCTCGCCGGAACAGCTTCGCCTTGTGTCAGATCTGATTCGGCAGCTGGCAGACGAGCATACGCTGGTGGTGGTTGATCCGGTTTTGGGAGACCATGGAAGCCTTTATCCCGGCTTTAGCGAAGCACAGGTTCAGTCCATGCGGGAGCTTTGCGCCCTGGCGCACTGGATCACGCCCAACCGGACGGAGGCCGCGCTGCTGGCAGGACTGCCCTTTTCTGCCGACGACCGGGCGCTGCTGCAGGCGCTGCAGACGGAAAACACCGTTATCACCAGCATCCGGCGGAAAGACACCATCGGCTATCTGGCGCGGCTGGGCGGACAGGAGGTCCTCCTGCAGCAGGAGTGCCTGCCGCTGACACCTTACGGAGCAGGCGATGTGTTCACCAGCGCCCTGTGCGGCGAGCTGCTCCGTGGAAAAGGCCCGCAGGAAGCGCTGGAACGGGCGGCGAAGTTCTGCCGCCGCTGCATCCAAGAAACGGCAAAGCGTCAGCCCGGCCACTGGTACGGCCTGGCCTTTGAGCCGGCATTGAAAGGAATATGGTATGAATAATCTTTTATGTGTGAAGGATCTCAGCCTGTGGTACGGCCCCACGCAGGCGCTGAAGAGCGTCAGCATGGACATCCCCGAAAAGAGCATCACCGCTCTCATCGGGCCCTCCGGCTGCGGCAAATCCACCTTTTTGAAGACGATCGACCGGATGAACGATCTGGTGCCCAACGTCCGCATCCAGGGCCAGATCCTTTACGATGGCCATGATATTTTCGCGCCGGATGTAGACGTTAGTGCGCTGCGCCGGGAGATCGGCATGGTGTTTCAAAAGCCGAACCCCTTCCCCATGAG
>DHMK01000027.1:4143-9957 GCA_002405755.1 Clostridiales bacterium UBA4644 | reverse complement strand
TTCCCCATGAGCATCTACGACAATGTGGCCTACGGCCCCCGGACCCACGGCGTGCGGGATCGGGCGGAGCTGGACGGGATCGTGGAGCAGTCGCTGCGCGGCGCGGCCATCTGGGACGAGGTGAAGGATCGCCTGAAGAAGAGCGCGCTGGGGCTTTCCGGCGGACAGCAGCAGCGGCTGTGTATCGCCCGGGCGCTGGCCGTACAGCCCAGGATCCTCCTGATGGACGAGCCCACCTCCGCGCTGGATCCCATCTCCACCTCCAGGATCGAGGAGCTGGCGACCCAGCTGAAGGAGCAGTATACCATTATCATCGTCACGCACAATATGCAGCAGGCGCTGCGTATTTCCGATCAAACGGCGTTTTTCCTGCTGGGCGAGCTGATCGAATACGACGCCACCCAGAAGCTCTTCTACCAGCCCAAAGAAAAGCGCACGGAAGATTATATCACCGGGAGGTTTGGATAAATGAGAAGCAATTTTGACCGTCAGCTGGCCCAGCTGAATACGGAGCTGACCCAGATGGGCGAGACCTGCGCCAAAGCCATCTCGCTGGCTGCGCAGGCGCTGGAGGAGCGGGATGTTTCCAAGGCGGCGCCGGTGGCGGATCTGGAGGCGCAGACCAACGAGCAGGAGCGGTCGATCGAGGCCCTTTGCCTGAAGCTGCTTCTGCAGCAGCAGCCGGTGGCCCGGGACCTGCGGCAGATCTCCGCCGCGCTGAAGATGATCACCGATCTGGAGCGCATCGGCGACCAGGCGGAGGATATCGCGGAGATCATCCCCTTTTTCCTGAGCCACGCCACGCCGGACTGCAGCCTTGTCTGCCGGATGGCCCGTCAGGCCAGCTCGATGGTCACCCAGAGTCTGGAGGCCTTTGTCCGCCGGGATGTGGCGCTGGCGCAGTCCATCGCCGCGCAGGACGATCTGGTGGATGCGGATTTTTCCGCCGCCAAGCAGGCCCTGATCGACGCCATCGCAGCCCACCCGGAGCAGGGTGAGACGGCGCTGGATCTGTTGATGATCGCCAAATATTTTGAGCGCATCGGCGACCACGCGGTGAACCTTTCCGAGTGGGTGGAGTTTTCCGTGACCGGGATCCATAAGCACGATGGGGAGCAGTTTGACTGACTGTTCCCGCAGAAAAAACAAGCGATCCGGGAGACCTGCGGTCTCCCGGATCGTTTTTACTTTTTTCTTTTATCGCGTGGTCTTACCCGGCCGGCAGGGCAGCGTCACCAGAAATACCGTCCCACGGCCCGGCTCGCTGCGGACCTCCACCCGGCCGCCGTGGATCATCACGGCGTGCTTGACGATGGAAAGGCCCAGCCCCGTGCCGCCAACCTCCTTGCTGCGGCTCTTGTCCACCCGGTAAAACCGCTCAAAAATGCGGTCCTGGCTGTCCTGGGGGATGCCGATGCCAGTGTCCTCCACCTTCAGGGTGGCGTTTCCGCCGCTCTGTCCCACCGTCACCTGCACGGAGCCGCCCCGGTGGTTGTATTTGATGGCGTTGTCGCAGAGATTATACACGATGCTGTAAAGCAGCTGGGGGATGCCCGTCATGGCCGCCTCCCCGCCCTCCAGACGGATGGTCACCTCCGCCGCGCCGGCTGCAGCACTGAGACTGTCTACGGCGTTTTCTGCGATGCGATACAGATCGCAGCTCTCCCACCGCATTTCTGCGCCGCCGTTGTCCAGCTTGGTCAGGTCGATGATGTCCTCCACCAGCTTGGTCATGCGGGAGGCCTCCTTCCGGATCCTTCCCGCAAAGGGCCGCACATCCTCCGGCTTTGCCATGCCGTTTTCCAGCAGCTCCGCATAGCCGGAGATGGCGTGCAGCGGCGTTTTCAGCTCATGGGACACATTGGCGGTAAACTCCTGCCGGATCAGCGCCGTTTTTTCCACCTGGGCCTGATCCTGCTTCAGCTGCGTCCGCTGCAGGGCGATATGCCGAAGCAGCGGCTCCACCTCCCGGTAGTCCTCCTTGCCGTAATAGTCCTCCGGATGGTCCAGATCGATCTCGTTGATGGGCTTGACGATCCGCCGGGCCAGCCCGGAGGCCAGCACCAGCGACAGCACCAGCGCCAGCAGAATGACCGCGCAGATGGGCTGCGCAAAGCCCAGCACCAGCGTCCAAACCGCCATCTGCACGATGGAGAGCCGGATCACGCTGCCGTCCGGCAGACGCTTCGCCGCATAAAACTGCTTTTCCGCCAGCGTGCTGGAATAGCGGGCCGCTTCGCCATAGCCCTCCTGCAGCGCCTGCTGCACCTCTTCCCGCTCCAGATGGTTCTCCATCCGATCGGCTTCCGCTTCGTTATCGTATAGGATCTGCCCCTGGGCGTCGATCCAGGTGATCCGGTAATTCTCCGTGTCCAGGCCGTCAAAATATGCCGCACCGGAAAGCGCCGCTCCCTGGGCGGCAAGCTCCGTTTCGTTTTTCAGCTGCCGCCGCTGCTGCGCAGAGAAATAGCGATAGGAAAACCCCATAATGACCGCAAGCGCGGCAAGCAGCACGCAGACCGCGGCAAGCCAGATGGATCTGAAGATCTTATTGCTCATAGGCTTCCTCCATTTTATATCCCACGCCGCGTACCGTCCGGATCAGCTCGCCCGCTTCCGCCAGCTTGGTGCGCAGCGTCCCGATATGCACGTCCACCGTCCGGGTCTCCCCGGCAAAATCCACGCCCCACACGGAGGAAAGCAGCACCTCCCGCGTGAAGACCGTGCCGGGGTTCTCCATCAACAGCTTCAGCAGCTCAAACTCCTTCAGCGTCAGCGCCACGCTCCGGCCGTTCACCGTGACGGTATGCTTGCTCTCATCCAGCGACACCCCGCCGCAGGTCAGGATCCGGGTCTGCTTGGGCGCGGTCCGCCGCAGCACGGCCTTGATGCGGGAGACCATCTCCATCATCCCGAAGGGCTTGGCAAGATAATCGTCTGCGCCGCTGTCCAGACCGATGACTTTATCATATTCGCTTCCCTTTGCCGTGGCCATCACCACAGGGATCTCCGCCGTGGCCGGCGATGCGCGCAGCTTTTTCAGGATGGTCAGCCCGTCCTCGCCGGGCAGCATCACATCCAGAACCACAAGCTCCGGCGCTTTTTCCCGCACGGCGGGCCAAAAGCTCTCGCTGCTTTCAAAGCCGCGCGCCGCAAAGCCGGAGGCATTCAGGGTATAGATCATGAGATCCCGGATGGCGCTTTCGTCTTCTACACAATAGATCAAAAAGATCCCTCCTCCCATGTTTTCTATTAGTATAGCCGCTCCATGTAAAGCCCGCAACGGAGGCCCTGTAAAATCAAGGTAAAATCGGCGTTTTGCAGTGTTTCCCCGGAAAGCGCTTGACTTTTCAAGTCAGACAGGCTATGATCGTTTCGTTTTTGAAAAGGATCTGTGACCCGCCGGGGTCTCATCCTGCGCAGCAGCGCCGGAGTCCGTCCGCGCTGTAGCAGCAAAGCAGCCGCCCGGATGGGCGGCCGCACAGTCTGTCAAAAAGCCTGCGGAAACGCAGGCCTTTCCTTTGGGGATGCTTTTTACGCCATGCGCGGGGCGCGGCTCACGCCTTTTTCCGGTAGCCGCAGTCGCAGTAGGGCCCGCCGGAGGCCAGCGTGTACTGCCGCACAAAGTCCGCTGCGCCGCCCGCCTCGCTCATGGTGTAGTCCAGATGGCACAGGGCCGGCGTCAGGTCGTAAAGTCCCAGCTCCTTCATCAAAACGCAGATGCCGCATTTGGTGAAGCGCCCCTCATAGCCGCTGCCGTCCGGATATTCGTAAAATTCCATGTTCCAGGAGTAGGGGTTCCGGTCGGCGGCCTTCAAGGCCGCCGTGGCCTTCATGCCCGCAATATCCTGCTCCGTAAACTTTTTCTTTCCGCTTTTGCGGCAGAACCACTGCATGGGCCTTGTCATCATGGCTTTAGCGTAATATTCCGTCAGGCGCTCCACATCCGGGCGCTCCGGCATGGAGAGAATAAACGCGCTGATCATCGCGCAGTTGACAAGGTTCATTTGAAAACGGTCGCCCTTTTCAAACGCCGGGATCTTTGCGATGATCTCCCGGTATCGCGGCTTTGCCTTTTTCGCGATCTCCTTTGCCGCAGCCGCATCATAGCCGAATACATCTCTCAGCTGCTTCCGGAAGGACGCCGCAAACAGCGCCCACATCCCCATGGGCATGCCCGTGTATTTCATTGCTTTTCCTCCTTTCGCGGGAGCATCCGCTTCCCGCTCAGCGGTTTTATCTTTGTCTGCCTTCAGAACAATTCTCTGCAGGCGCCGCGCACCAGCGTTTCCAGCACCTGCGGATACAGCGGCCCGATCTGCTCCTGATGCGACACCGTCAGGAGCAGGCCCCGGATCGCGGCGGCAGCCAGTGCAATGCCGCCTCTGGGCTGCAGGCCGCTTTCCTCCAAAAGCGCACGGATGTGCGTCTCGTCGTCATGATAATGCGCCGTTTTGACTTCGTCCGGAAGCCTGCGGAGCAAAAACTCCGCGTCGTTTTCCACAAAGACCAGCGCTTTCGTCTCAGAAAGCCAGCGGCAGGCCGCAAGGATCGCTTCCGCCGCCCGGTCTGCGGGAGACAGCGCCGCATTTTTCTGCAGCGCCGCCTGCGCCGCCGCAAAGCCTTCCGTGTGGATATCCTCCAGCACGGCAAAAAACAGCAGCTCCTTGGATCTGAAGAATTTATAAAAAGAACCCTTGGAGATGCCCACGGCATCCGCCAGCTGCTCTACAGAGGTCTTCCGCATGCCGATAGTCGCGCCGCAGTGCCAGGCCGCGCGGATCAGATCTCTGCGGATGGTTTCGTTTTGTTCTTCCGTAAATGCCACGGTCTCACCCCTTAAACATCAAAATATATGACCGGATTCGCTCTTTCGGTCATATCGTAGCAGATTTCCCTTTTCCTGTCAAGAGGTCCTGCCGCGCTTCGCCGCCGATCCCGTAAAAAGCAAAAGCACCCGCCTTGCAAAGGCAGGTGCTTTCTGTCAGGCGGCTTTCACGCGGCGGCTTTGCCGGAACGGTCCATGCAGACCGCGTCAGTCATCCAGCTCCGCCTCATGCTTGAGGATCGCGCCGGTGCAGGCGTCGATCTCGTAGTCATAATTGCCGGATCTGAACTCCACCTCATAAATGATCCTTCCGTCCTCATCGTCCAGCTCGATGTCCATGTCACAGGCCTGATTTTCACTCACGCCCGCATGGTTCAGGGCGATGGATTTCGCCCTGGCATAGCCGATGTCCTGAACTGTTTCGGGCGGCGCAGGCTTCGGATCGGCGGGCTGCGTGGGCTTTGCCGGGTCCTTCTGCGCAAAGGCGGACGGCAGGTCCTTCTGTCCGCTGAGCACCTCTCCGGTGTAAGCATCCACCAGATACTCAAACTCACCCCATGCCGTCTGCAGCTCCCCCTCATAGTGTGCGGGGGATTCATCCAGCTCGGGATCGACCTCCGCCGTAACGAGCTCCAGTGCCGGCGTTCCGGCATATTCCTCCGCGGCGCTGCGGGCCGCATCCGTGCCAATGGGCATAGCGGGCGCGCCCGCTTCGGCGAGATCTTTAAGCTCCTCCACCGAGAGCGCCGCCAGCGCGTCAAACTTCAGGCTGGAGTTGAGCGCGAGCACACGGTTCACCAGCGCTGCCTTTCCGGTGGAAATGCTGTTTTCCCGCGCCTGCTGCTCCAGTCCCGCATCCTGCGTAAGCGTCTGGGTCAGGACACGGACGCACGCGCCTCGCTTGTCTGCAAAATGCCGTCTACCGTGCTTGTCAGCTCCCGCTGGAGCTTTTCCGCGCGGGCAGTGTCCTTGTCCTCCACCGAGAT
>DHMK01000027.1:0-4088 GCA_002405755.1 Clostridiales bacterium UBA4644 | reverse complement strand
ACCGAGATCATGATGGCGGAGGAGATGCTGCTGAGGTAGCCGCTGCGTACAAGGCTGCCTACGATGGCATTCACCGCCACATCCAGCTTCGCGCCCTTGAGATCCGCGCCGCTGCCCATATCCGCAAGGACGGTCCTTGCGTCCTCGTTGAGCGGCGTGCAGACGAGGACCTTTTCGCTCCGCTTCACCTTCAGCTCGATGCTCGGGTTCACATCCAGCGACACCACAGACGCCTCCGCGTTCGCCTGCTGATAGAATACGCCTCCGCCGCCCAGCAGCGCCAGCGCCAGGCAGGCGGCAAAGATCGATGTCCATTTTCTCTTTGCCGTTTTTCCTGTGGTCATGAGAATTACCGTTCCTTTCCGCGCATTGCAGCGGGAGAGAACGCCGTTCACATCGTCCGGCGCGGTCTTTTTGACCGCCGAGGCCAGACGGCGCGTGCTGCAAAAGGGCGCGTTCGTTGGCATCCAGACCGCTCTCCTACGCGGGAATGGCGTCCCATTCCTCCTCGCTGAGGGCAGCGTGGCGCTCCTCGCGCCGCAGACGCATCAGGCACAGGCTGCGGCACACGGCCAAAAGCCAGCCCATGGGCGAGCCGGTGGGGCGGTACTGCGCCGCACAGTCCACACCTGCACATAAGCATCCTGCGTGAGATCCTGCGCATTGCGGGCGTTCTTCAGGTAAGAAAGCGCCAGACCGTACACCGCCGCCCGCGTGCGTTGATACAGCGCCGCGAGGGCTTCACGCTCACCATCGGCAATGCGGACCAGCAGCCGCTGCAGCTCGTGCCGCTCCTTTTCCGGGACATATTCGGTTGTCGTCAGCATACTGCGCATAAGCTTCTGTCTCCTGTCATCCGTGTAATGCACGGAAAGGACGGTTTATTGCATTGGGCCAGAATTTTTTTGCGGTCAGCCGGCCGCGGCAAGCAGCAGCTGCTGGATCCTGCTCATGACCTCAATGTAGTAGGAAAGCTCTGCCGTGGTCAGCTCGCCCTCCTCTATGCTGTCCAGCGCCTCCATGGTCTCCGTGTATCGGTTCATATAGGCGGCATATCTGGCCAACAGGGTCAGATCGCCGGGGTCATCGGAGATCGCCTGCATAAGCGCCGCATATTCGGCAAAGAAGGCCTCATAGCTGTCCATCGCCTCCTTAAACTCCGGGCGGATGAACCCGTCGTCTGCCGGGGATGTGCTGTTTTCATCCGTCTCCTCCGCAGCGTCAGCACTTTGCGCCGCGTCCTCCTGCAGGGAGTCCTGCGCCTGCGCCACCGTCTCCGGCGCTTTCTCCTGCGCGCCGCGTTCCTCATCGGAGGCAGGCACAAGAGCATCGTCCGGCGCGTCTGCCGTTGGGTCTTCCGCCTTTACGGCGCTGCCCGAGCCCGCCCCGTGGGCGGACGATGCCAGATCGCTGCGGGACGCGCCGCAGGCGCACAGCATCATAGCCATTGCAAGGGAAAGAATTGCTGATACCAGTTTTTTCATGGGAAACCCTCCTATAAATTGATCATTTTGACAGGGGCGATAGAGGCCGCCGCTTTCCGTCTCCGATCCGCAGCTACCCTAATCGCTCGATCATTTCCGTGAGCAGCGCAAGCTGCTCGCTCAATTCCGCACCTCTCTGCTCCAGCACGCTTTTCTGCGCCGTAAGCCTGTCCCGCAGCTCTGCCTTGGGCAAGAGCATCAGCGCTTTGATCTCTTTCACCCGAAAGCCAAAGTTTTGAAGCTGCCGGACTCTCCGGATCTCTGCCTGCATCTGTGGATCGTACAGCAGATATCCGCGCATATTTCGCCCTGTGGATCTCACAAGGCCGTGCTTTTCATAGCCCTGAACCGTCCGTCGGGAAACCCCGAAGGCATCGCACAGCTCATGAAGCGTCATGACTTTATCCGTCACACCGACCTATCTCCGCTCTTTCGATAATAATGCTCTCCTTTCATCCTGAAACTGCACGCTGCGTGCAGTCAACTGCTTTTTGCATCAGAATTCAGAAATTGCGGCCTCTATCGTAAGAGCGGATGAAAATTTCGCGAATGACGCGCGGAAAAGTGTTGTATCCCCTCCAAAATCATCATAGGAATGGCTCATATTTCAAAAGCTCGCCTTTATTATACATGAATTTTCCCAAAAACAAAGAAGCATCACCCATATTTTCAAAATATGGGTGATGCCCCGTAAAGCTCCGCTGCGCCTTTCAAGAAGCCGCCAAAGCCGCCGCGGCCCTCGCCGCAGGCGCCCATGCGGATATGATCCTAAGCATCAGAACTGTTGTTTTCACGGAAGCAATTTCTTTCTTGCAGTATTTCTCTCATAAACCGCCGCCGCGATGCACCAGATCACGATGGCGGTATTGGTGCTGCTCTGGCTCATCACGGACATCCATGTATCGACAGGCGCCTGCATGGCCTGGGCAATATCCGGGACGCCTGCCAGCAGAATATTCCATGTGACCGGGTGAAAAAGGAGCATCCACCGGGGATAACGGGTCTTGCCCGCAAGCAGCATCACGAAATGGATGCCGAAAGCCAGTATCATCGGAACGTACATCGGCGCAATTGCGGGGAGCATACCGTCCTGATAGGCCGTGACCGCCGCAACGGCAGCTTCTTCTCCCATGCGCGGACCCAGATAGGCGGTGAACCACGCCATGGTCGCCACCCAGGTGTGGATGGTCAGCGCCACCGCAACGGTGAAGATCCCGCACAGATACTGGACGGACTTTGTTTTTCTGTACTTCGCGCCAATATCCGCGTTCAGCGCTTTTACTACGAAGTAATAGAGAAAGCCGCCGACCGCTCCCAGTCCGATGGTCAGGACGGACCGCCACAGGCCATAGCCGCCGGACAGATAGTAGGCCCGGTCGAACATTCCGGCGTCCCCCGCCTGGAGCGGAACGCAGCTCAGCAGCCAGTCGCCGGCGGCCATCAGAACAGCGCCGATCGCACCGAGCAAGCACCAACGGATGAACTTCGCTTTTTCTTTCATCTGCATGTTCTCACCCCATGCTTTGTTCTTCATAAAGCCTTATCCTTTTCACTTTTTGTGAGGATCGCCACGGCGCAGGGGATCCTTCCCTGGCACAAAATATACCTTGCGTCCGTATATCCGGCATCGGCGAAAAACTGCCGGTATGTATCAAGGGTGAATTCCCGCTTGAAGTCTGCCCCCGCCTTGCCGATTGCGCCGGAAACGCCGTTGGTTTTTCCCTTGTCCGTCTGATTCATGTAGGTGGGTATCACGATCCTCCCACCGAACTTACAGACGCGCTCCAGCTCGCGCAGGGCCCGATACGGCTCGTCCAGCAGGTGGATCACATTCGCCGCAACGACTGCGTCAAAGTGCTCGCTCGGATAGGAAAGCCGGAGAATGTTCGCCTGCTCAAAGCGGACATTGCCATATTTTTCATATTTCTTTTCCGCCCGCTTCAGCATCCTTGCGGAAAAATCGGTGGCGATCAGTCTTTTGCAGCGAGGTGCGATCACACCGGTCAAAAGTCCCGTGCCGCAGGCACATTCCAGCACATCGTCGGAGGGCGAGATCAGCCCCTCTACCGCAGCGCAAAGCGCCTTGTTTGCTTTTCGGTTGATGACATTCGCAAAAACATCATATACCCACGCAACATTATCCCAGAACATCGTTCTCTCCCGCGTTCATTTCCTGCCGCCGAAGCCGATCTTCACGATCTGCATTTTCATCATATGATCGCCGACCTTGGCAAGAAAACGGAAAAAGCCGCTGACGGACGGGTCTTTTAAGTCGTTGTAGCCCAGCATATAGCCCCGGCTGGAGACCTGCAGGCGGCTGTCCCAGGGGGAAAGTTCGCTTTTTGCGTCCGAAACCGCAAAATACGCGCCCACGTCCTGAATCTTTGCGCTCTTGAGCCATGTCTTTGCGATCATCTTCACCGCCGTCCGATTTGCCGCGTCAAATATCAGCACGCCGCCGGGAAAGGCGTCCGCCATTTTCTGCGCCAAAGCCTTGACCTGCTCGGTCAGGAAGTAATAGAACACGCCGGAGGCGAAGAACACTGCGCCGCCAGAGGCGTCGATCTTCCCGAACCACGCCGTGTCGTTCAGGTCGCAGGGGAT
>DHMK01000047.1:5959-6117 GCA_002405755.1 Clostridiales bacterium UBA4644 | reverse complement strand
GCCTGCAGCTCTGCCAGAAGCGCTTCCCGCCGGTCTTCCGCCAGATCCATCTTATTGATGAAAAGAAAGGTTGGGATCCGGTAGCGGCGGAGCAGCCGCCAGAGGGTCTCCGTATGGCTCTGGACGCCGTCGGCGCCGCTGATGACCAGAACGGCATA
>DHMK01000047.1:994-5784 GCA_002405755.1 Clostridiales bacterium UBA4644 | reverse complement strand
GCTTGGAGAAAATGGTGATGCCCCGCTCCCGCTCCAGCGCATTGTTGTCCAGAAAGGCGTCCTTGTGATCGACCCGGCCCAGACGGCCAATGCTGCCGCCCGCGTAGAGCAGGCCCTCGGAAAGCGTGGTCTTCCCCGCGTCCACATGGGCCAGGATGCCGATGGCAAGCTTTTTCATGCAGGACTCAGTGCTCCAGAATATCCCGCAGCTCCGGCGTCAGCTCCTCGCCGTATTCGCTGATCTCAAAGACCTCCACATAACGGATGCCCTCCGCCGCCGCGCCGAACTTCTCCCGGACCTGGGCATCGTATTCCTGCCGGTAGCCGGAAAACATCTTCTGATAGCGCTCCCACAGGTGCTGCACCTGCTTTTCCCGGGGCCAGGCGATGCGCTCCGGATGGTCGGGCCAATACATCCAGTCGAAATACTGGCATTCATGGCAGCAGGCCGCCTTCAGGATGGTCTCGATGGTGTCGTCGATGGGGACCACCACGTCCGGCTGGATGGGGTTGGGCTTGCGGAAGGAATCGTGCCAGTAAAGCACCACGGGCATATGGTCCATATATTTCGTATCCGGGCAGATGCAGGGCACCGTCAGCAAAAAGGATGCATCCTGCACCAGCTGGGCGGTGTTCCGATGGTCGGCATGATAGTCGTTGAGCCGGTTGGTGATGATCAGATCGGGAGAGAACCGGCGGATATAGCGGATCAGCTCCTCCCGGACCTCCAGCGTCACTTGCAGACGGCCGTCGGGATGGTCCATCACATCGTATTGCCCGCCAAAGATCCGCCCGGACCGTTCCGCTTCCTTCCGGCGGATGTCTGCCAGGGGCTTGCCGCCCATTTCCATATGGTAGGTGCCGGCGCTGCCGTCGGTGACGGAAAGCAGCCGCACCTCCCAGCCCTTGCGGCGCAGCTTTTCCAGCAGACCGCCGGCGCTGGTATCCGCATCATCGGGATGTGCGCCAATGCTCAAAACACGCATTTTCTTTGCTTCCATGCTCAGGTTCCTCCTTATAATTGGATGGTTATCGCTGGTATTATAGCAAATCGGCGGGCAGAACGCAATGTTTCCCCGGGGAAAACCGCATATTTCCGCTTCTTCCGCCGGATACTACCGAAAAAGGAGGTCTGCCCATGAAAAAAAGCACGCTGACGCGGCTGGCCGGCTTTGGCCTGACGCTTTCCCTGATCCTCTGCGGCAGCACGGTCTATTATGCCGGCCGGGAGGCGGCCTATGCCCGCTATGTTCAGGCACAGAATGAAAAAAATCTCTCCGCCCTGACCGACCATCTTTCCGAGATGGACACCATCCTGAAAAAGGCTGCCTATCTCCCGGAGGGCGCGATCCGGCAGACGCTGGCTGCGGATCTCTGGCGCAGCAGCCAGCAGGCCTCCGCGGCGCTGACCTCTCTGCCCCTCGGCGCTCAGCCCCGGGAGCGGCTGGAAAAATATCTCACCCAAACCGGAGACTATGCCTATTACCTGCTGCGCAGCGGCGCTTATTCCCGGCAGACCCCGGAGGAATGGGATGCGCTCTGCGCCCTTTCCGGACAGGCGGAGGCCCTTTTGCAGAGAGCCGACCTGCTGAAGCAGCAGTCAGACGCCGGCAGATTGTCCTTCCGGGCGGTGCAGCAGCGCTCCGATGAGGAGGGCGACGGCGTCTCCCTGCAGCTGCGCCAGACGGACGAGGCTCTGCCGGAATATGCAACGCTGATCTATGACGGGCCTTATTCCGACCATGTTTCCCAGCGGACGCCGCTGGCCCTTGCGGGGCTTCCGGCGCGCTCTGCGGAGCAAAACCGTCAGACGGCGGCGGAGCTGCTGGGTGCGGGAGAGCTTCAGTATCTCTATTCCTCCCAGGGACAGATCCCGGCGGATTTTTATCAGAGCGGCACCAGGACGGTCTCTCTTTCCCGGCAGGGCGGCCTGCTGCTGACCCTTTCCGACCAGCGGCAGCTTGGCCCGAACACCATCGCGCCGGAGGAGGCCGCCGACATTGCGCTGGCCTTTGTCAAGAGCCTTGGCCTGCCGGAGATGCAGCCCAGCTATTCCCTCACCTATGAATCCATCGTCACGGTCAATCTGGCCTGTCTGGAGGATGGCGTTATCTGCTATCCGGATCTGATCAAGGTGGGCGTGGCGCTGGACGATGGCTCCGTGGTGCGGTTTGACGCGCTGGGCTACGCCATGAACCATCATGAACGGGAGACGGCCGAGCCCGCCGTTTCTCAGGAGGACGCCCGCGCCGCTGTCGCCCCGGGACTGAAGCTCAGCGCGGAGCGGCTGGTCTATATTCCCACCGCCGGCTACGGAGAGGCGCTCTGCCGGGAGCTGATCTGCCTTACGCCGGAGGGGACCCATGTGATCTATGATGTAAACGCCCAGACCGGCCAGACGGAAAACCTGCTCCTTTTGGTGGAAACGGAAAACGGGACCCTCACCCGATAGCGCCCATGCCCTGCGGCAGCCTGCCGTCCTGCGGGACGGACGGGCTGCCTTTGCTTTTTCGTTGACAGGACGCGCACAACTGCTAAAATAGAAAAAAGACGCGAAGACCCCTTGACTCTCCCACTGTGTCAGGACTTATCGTGAAGGGGAGCTCGGAAAACCAGTCAGCACGGAGGTACCGCTATGCTGAAAATCGGAGAATTTTCAAAACTGTCCAGGATCAGCGTCCGCATGCTGCGCCATTACGACGAGATCGGCCTGCTGAAGCCCGCCCAGACGGACCGCTTTACCGACTACCGGTATTATCGGGAGGATCAGCTCCCTGTGGCCAGCCGCATCACCGCCCTGAAGGAAATGGGCTTTCGGCTGGCCGAGGTGCGGGAGCTGCTGGCGCTTTGGGACGACCCGGAAGCGCTGGAGCGCAGCCTTTCCGCTCAAAGGCTTCGTCTGCGGGAGGAGGCCGCCGAGGCGGCGCGCAAGCTGCGCCTTCTGGACACAGCCATGGAACGGCTGAGAAAGGAAGCGTCTATGAATTATAATGTTGTCATCCGCACCCTGCCGGAGCGTTATGCCGCCTGCGTCCGCATGAAGCTGCCCCGGTATGAGGACGAGGGTCTGGTCTGGAGGCTCCTCTGCGAAGAGACCGACGCCATGCGCCTGGTCCCCGCGGACCCCTGCCTTTGCAGCGTGGTCTTTCTGGACGAGGAATATCGGGAGACCGATGTGGAGGTGGAGGCCCAGAAGACCGTTCAGGGCCATTACCCGGATACGGAGCACGTCCGCTTCCGCACGCTGCCCGCAGTTACTTACGCCGGCTGCACCTTCCAGGGCGGCTATGACCAGATCAACGATGTGGTGGCCGCCGTCACCGCGTGGATCCGGGACAACGGCTATACGCCCTGCGGCCCCATGTTCGACATTTATCATGTAAGCCCCCACGAGACAAAGAACCCCGCGCAGTTCGTGACGGAGGTCTGCTTCCCCGTGCGGAAGCAATAAAAGCAAAGCAGGGCCCCGGCGGCAAAGCATCGCGCCGGGGCCGCACCCGGATGAGGCCGGACGGCGGTTTTTCGTCTTTACAAACGGAAAAAATGCGAGTATACTAAGGAAACACTCATTAGAAAGAAGGAATGCCCTATGCCGATGCTCGCCCCCTCGATTCTTTCCGCTGATTTTGCCAATCTTCAGCGGGAAGTGGAAGCCGTTTTGCAGGCCGGAGCCGATTGGCTCCATGTGGACGTGATGGACGGACATTTTGTCCCCAATATCTCCATCGGCGTCCCCGTGGTCATGTCCCTGCGCAAGGCCACCCAGGGCTTTTTGGATGTGCATCTGATGATCTCCCAGCCGGCGCGCTATCTGGAGGCCTTTGCCAAGGCCGGCGCCGATCTTCTGAACATTCATCTGGAGGCGGAGGGCGACAAGGCCGCGCTGCTGCAGCAGATCCATGCGCTGGGTTGCCGCGCCGCCCTGACCATCAAGCCCAATACGCCGGCGGAAGCCGTCTTCCCCTATCTTTCTCTGTGCGATATGGTGCTGGTGATGAGCGTGGAGCCGGGCTTTGGCGGACAGGCCTTTCTCCCCTCTGCGCTGCCCAAGCTGGAGGCCCTGCGGGCCCAGCGGCAAAAGCTGGGGCTCTCCTTCCTGCTGGAGATCGACGGCGGCATCAATCAAAGCAACGCGGCTTTGGCAGTTTCGGCGGGAGCCGATGTGCTCGTAGCCGGCTCTGCCGTCTTCGGCGCGGAGGATGTGGCTCAGGCTGTTCGATTTTTCAAACAAATTTAACAATAATATTGATATTTTTTGCACAGCTTCGGCTGTGCATTTTTTATTATCGTATTTTTGATAAAACCAAATTTTTTCTGGAAATGCACAAAAGAGTATTTACAATTTGTGAACGAGCTGTTATAATGCAGTCGTATTATTAACAAAGGAGCGGATCCTAAATGAAAACAAAACGCGCAAAAGTGACCTATCTGATCGCCCTTCTGGTGATCGTCGGGTTGCTGATCGTCCTCGGCATTTCCTTTAGCGGCAAGCCCAATCCCGTTCTGACCATCGACGGCGAAACGGTCGAGACCAATACCCCATTTGCCGCCACCTTCTGGTCCCTGCTTCCTCCCATCGTCGCCATCGCCCTGGCGCTGATCAGCAAGGAGGTTTATTCCTCTCTGTTCTTCGGCTGCCTCGTGGGCGCCCTACTCTACACGCAGTTCCAGCCGTGGCAGACCATCGTTGAGCTGGTCGGCTCCAATTACGGCATCATCGCCGTTCTGGCCGACAGCTACGACATGGGCATCATCGTCTTCCTGGTCGTTCTGGGCATCATGGTGGACCT
>DHMK01000047.1:0-939 GCA_002405755.1 Clostridiales bacterium UBA4644 | reverse complement strand
CATGGTGGACCTGATGAACAAGGGCGGCGGCTCCGAGGCCTTCGGCCGTTGGGCCAAGCACTCCGTCAAGTCCCGCTGCGGCGCACAGCTGATCACCATGCTGCTGGGCGTTCTGATCTTCGTGGACGACTATTTCAACTGCCTGACTGTGGGCGCCGTTATGCGTCCTGTCACCGAGAGCCACAAGATCTCCCGCGCCAAGCTGGCCTACATCATCGACGCCACTGCTGCTCCGGTGTGCATGATCGCCCCCGTCTCCTCTTGGGCTGCCGCCGTTTCCGGCTATGTGACCTCCTCCACGGTCAACGGCTTCGATATGTTTATCAAGCAGATCCCCTATAACTATTACTGCCTGCTGACGCTGGTCATGATCATCGTCACCGCTCTGATCAATCTGGACTACGGCCCCATGCTGAAGCATGAGTATAACGCCCAGGTCAAGGACGATCTGTTCACCACCGAGGAACGGCCCTTCGAAGGTGCGGACGATTATGAGAAGCCCGCCAAGGGCAAGTCCTCCGTGCTGGATCTGGTGCTGCCCGTGGTGGTCCTGATCGCGGCCTGCATCGTCGGCATGATCTATTCCGGCGGCTTCTTCGACGGCAATGACTTTATCAGCGCCTTCTCCGATGCCGATGCCTCTGTGGGTCTGTCCATCGGTGGCCTGATCGGTCTGGTGTTCACCTTCCTGTATTTCTGGATCCGCGGCTCCATTGACTTCGACAAGAGCTTTGAGTCCGTCCCCAAGGGCTTCATCCAGATGATCGCCCCCATCCTGATCCTGACCTTCGCCTGGACCCTGTGCTCCTTCACCCGCAACGCCATGTACTCTGCGGAGTTCGTCAAGGCCGCCATGGCCGGCGCCGGCGAGCTGAAGGTCTTCCTGCCCGCCATCATCTTCATCATTGGCTGCGCAATCGGCTTCGCCACCGGTACCTC
>DHMK01000033.1:3005-6114 GCA_002405755.1 Clostridiales bacterium UBA4644 | reverse complement strand
TGCGTGCCCGCCATCGGATGGCCGCCGAGATAGGTAAAGCCGAATTCCGCCGCCAGCGGGAAGACCGCCTTGCAGACCACGCGTTTTGTGCCGCAGCAGTCGATGACCATCGGTTTTTTGCCGATGAAAGGCGCCATTTCGCGAAGATAGTCGATCGCGGCCTCGGGGTAAATTGCGACGAGCACAATGTCGCATGAGCCGATGTTCTCCTTCGTCAAAGGCCCGGCGACCGCGCCCTCGATCTGTGCGAAGGATAAAACGCTTTCGTCCCGGTCAAAGGCCAGAACCTCGTGCCCGGCCTGTTGATAGGCTTTTGCAAACGAGCCTCCGATGAGGCCCAGACCGACGATGCCCGCTCTCATTTCGTCACGGCCTCCCGGACGCTTTCGACCTTGACGGCCAGCTCTGCAAACTGCGCCGGGGTCAGGGACTGCGCACCGTCGCACAGAGCGTGCATGGGGTCGTTGTGGACCTCAATGATCAGACCGTCTGCGCCGCAGGCGGCAGCCGCCAGCGCCATGGGCGGCACCAGCCGGGCGATGCCGGTGGCATGGCTGGGATCCGCGATCACGGGAAGATGGCTCAGCTCATGGAGCATGGGGACGGCGGAAAGATCCAGGGTGTTGCGGGTGTAATCGCTGTAGGTGCGGATGCCACGCTCGCAGAGGATCACCTGCGCGTTGCCGTTGGCCATGATATATTCGGCGCTCATGAGCAGCTCCTTCAGCGTGTTGGCCAGGCCGCGCTTCAGCAGGATGGGCTTGCGGAGCTTGCCCAGCTCCCGCAGCAGGTCGAAATTCTGCATATTGCGGGCGCCCACCTGCAAAACATCCACATCCTCAAACAGCGGCAGATCCACCACGCTCATGATCTCGGTGACGATGGGCAGGCCCGTCTCCTTCCGGGCGATCTTCAAAAGCTCCAGCCCCTCCGCCTTCAGACCGGCAAAGTCATAGGGCGAGGTGCGGGGCTTGAAGGCGCCGCCCCGGAGCATATTCGCGCCCGCCGCCTTGACCTCTTTGGCCACGGCCACGATCTGCTTCTCTGATTCTACAGAGCAGGGGCCGGCGATCATGCAGAAATGCCCATGGCCGATCTTTACATCGCCCACCTGAACGATGGTATCCTCCGGATGGAACTTCCGGTTGCAGCACTTGAAGGGCTCGGAGACCCGCTTGACGGAATCTACGATATCAAGACTGGCCACCAGATCCATATCCACCTTGCTGGTGTCGCCGACCAGGCCCAGAACCGTATAATTCCGGCCCTCGGAAACATGGATCTCCAGGCCCAGCGCCTTCAGCCAGCCAACCAGCTGCTCCCTGCTTTCCTGCGGTGCGCTGGGCTTGAGTACGACGATCATAATGCGTTCCTCCTGATGATTTTTATGATTATTCCTATTATTTATTCGACGCCTGCGGTTTATCAAAACAAAAACGCCGCCCAGGCCAAACCTGTGCAGCGTCAAAAGCGGATCTTGACTTTCCCTTGCAACACAAATCAGCCTTACTATGAGAGCATAGTAAAGTAATAATAGGAAGCAAAGGAAATGGTGAAGATCATAGCGGTCATTCTCCTGAAGTCAATAGAAGATGTTCTCACTATAGCACCATTTTCGGTGGGTGTCAATCCGCTATTTTTCATAAAAATCCGGAGATGCGCCCCATGTTTTCTATGAAAATGCGGCGGCAGCGGCGCTTTTCCAAAGGCAGCCGGCGGGAAAACGGTTGACAAATCCCGGAGGGCCGGATATAATAGGACGCAGTAAAGGCGAGGATGGGCAGGAGTAGCCTGCGGCGGATGGACAGAGAGGGCGCGGTCTGGTGGAAGCGTCTCTGAAGCTGCGGAGGAAGGTGGGCCCGGAGCCGCGGAGCTGAACGATGCAGTAAGCTTCGCCGTTTTCCGCGTGAAGGAATATGCCGCCGAGGCGGCAGAGTGCGTGCCTGCGGGCACGAATATGGGTGGTACCGCGGTGAGAGCCGTCCCGTAATGCTTTTTTGCATTGCGGGGCTTTTTTATTGCAGAAAACACAAATGAAACATACACAGGAGGAAGATCAAATGAGCGATCGCAAGGAATTGCCCAAGACCTATGATCCGGCGGCGTCGGAGGGCAGACTTTATGAGTTTTGGCAGGAGGGCGGCTTCTTCGGGGCCAGGGTGGATCCTGACAAAAAGCCCTTCTCCATCGTCATGCCCCCGCCCAACGTTACCGGACAGCTGCACATGGGCCATGCTATGGACTGCACCCTGCAGGATATCCTGATCCGCGCCAAGCGGATGCAGGGCTATTCCGCCCTTTGGGTCCCCGGGACGGACCATGCGGGCATCGCCACTCAGATCAAGGTGGAGGAAGCACTGCGCAAGGAAGGCCTGACCCGCTATGACCTGGGCCGGGAGAAGTTTCTGGAGCGGGTCTGGGACTGGAAAAACCGGTTTGGCGACCGGATCGTCACCCAGCAGAAGAAGATGGGCGCTTCCTGCGATTGGAGCCGCGCCCGGTTCACCATGGACGAGGGCTGCTCCCGGGCGGTGAAGGAGGTCTTTATCGACCTGTATCAGAAGGGCTATATTTATAAGGGCTCCCGCATCATCAACTGGTGCCCCCACTGCACCACCGCCCTCTCTGACGCGGAGGTGGAATATACCGAGAAGCCCGGCCATATGTGGTACATCCGCTATCCCCTGGCCGACGGCAGCGGCGATCTGGTGATCGCCACCACCCGTCCGGAGACCATGATGGGCGATACCGGCGTGGCCGTCAACCCGGAGGACGAAAAGTTCCGACATCTCATTGGCAAAAAGTGCATCCTGCCCATCATGAACCGGGAGATCCCTATCGTGGGCGACGATTACTGCGAGATCGGCTTCGGCACCGGCGCGGTGAAGATGACCCCCGCCCACGACCCCAATGACTTTGAGGTCGGCATGCGCCACAAGCTGGATATTATCCGCGTCATCGCCGATGACGGCACTATCAACGAAAACGGCGGCAAATATCAGGGTATGGACCGCTACGAATGCCGCAAGGCCATCGTGCGCGATCTGGAGGAGCAGGGCTATCTGGTGAAGGTGGAGGATTATTCCCACAATGTGGGCACCTGCTACCG
>DHMK01000033.1:0-2814 GCA_002405755.1 Clostridiales bacterium UBA4644 | reverse complement strand
ATCTCCCGCCAGCTGTGGTGGGGGCATCAGATCCCCGCCTATTACTGCGACGACTGCGGCGAGATGACCGTCTCCAAGGATCCCGTGACCGTCTGCCCCAAGTGCGGCGGCAGGCATATCCATCAGGACGAGGATGTTCTGGACACCTGGTTCAGCTCCGCCCTGTGGCCCTTCTCCACCCTGGGCTGGCCGGATAAGACGCCGGAGCTGGGCTATTTTTACCCCACCTCCGTCATGGTCACCGGCTATGATATCATCTTCTTCTGGGTGGCCCGCATGATCTTCTCCGGCATGGAGCAGATGAAGCAGATCCCATTTAAGGATGTGTTCATCCACGGCATCGTCCGGGACGACAAGGGCCGCAAAATGTCCAAGTCCCTGGGCAACGGCATCGATCCGCTGGAGGTCATCGATCAATACGGCGCAGACGCCCTGCGCTTTACGCTGGCCACCGGCATCGCCCCCGGCAACGACACCCGCTTCTACTATGAGCGCGTGGAGGCCAACCGTAATTTCTGCAACAAGATCTGGAACGCCTCCCGCTTCCTGCTGATGAATCTGGAGGCGGAGGACTTTACCCTGCCGGACAAGCTGGATCTGGAGGACAAGTGGATCCTGAGCAAATACAATGCGCTGGTCCGGGAGATCACGGAAAACCTGGACAAATATGAGCTGGGCGTGGCGGCCGATAAGCTCTACAGCTTTATCTGGGATCATTTCTGCGATTGGTATATCGAGCTGTGCAAGACCCGCCTCACTGGCGAGGACAAGGAAGCCTCGCTCCGGGCGCAGAAGGTGCTGGGCCATGTGCTTTCCGGGACCATGCAGCTGCTTCATCCCTTCATGCCCTTTATCACTGAGGAGATCTGGCAGGCGCTGCCCCACGACGGCCCCTCCATCATGGTCTCCGCCTGGCCCAAGGCCGACGAGAGCAAGATCTTCCCCGCGGAGGAGGCGGAGATGGAGGAGATCATGGCCGCCATCCGCGCCGTTCGCAACCGCCGCTCGGAGATGAATGTTCCTCCGTCCCGCAAGGCGGCGCTGATCATCGTCACCCAGAAGCCCACCCTCTTTGCCGATGCAGAGCCCTTTATGAAGCGTCTGGCCTGGGCCAGCACGGTCGCCGTTGGGCAGGAGGCTCCGGCCAACGCCGGCAAAATGGTCTCCTGCGTTACCGGCGCGGCCCAGATCTATATGCCCATGGAGGATCTGGTGGATCTGGAGCAGGAGCGGGAGCGCCTACAGAAGGAGCTGGACAACGCCCGTAATATGGTCCAGCGCACCGAGGGCAAGCTGAAAAACGAGAGCTTCGTTTCCCGTGCGCCGGAGGCTGTGGTCAATGCAGAGCGGGAAAAGCTGGAAAAATATAAGGCGCTGGCGGAAAAGCTGACGGCCAGCCTGCAGGCGCTTTCCGAATGACCTATCGGGAGGTTCTGGAATATCTGGACGCCCGCCCGCCCCGGGGCGAGCGGCGGGGACTGGAGCGGATGCGTCTGCTGATGCATAAGCTTGGCGATCCGCAGCGGTCTCTGCGCTTTGTACACATTGCCGGCACCAGCGGCAAGGGCAGCACCGCCGCCATGACGGAACGGATGCTTCGGGCCTGCGGCTATCGGACGGGGCTGTTCGTCTCGCCCCACACCTTTGATTTTCGGGAGCGCATCCAGCTGGACGGCGTTATGGCCGACAAGGCGCTGCTGGCGGAGACGCTGACGGAGATGCGCCCTGCGCTGGATGCGCTGGATGCCATGGGCGATCCTGCCGCCGCCTTTGAGACCATGACGGCGCTGGCTTTGTGCGTGTTCGCCCGGAAAAAGCCGGATCTGGTGGTGCTGGAGGTGGGCATCGGCGGTCTGCTGGACAGCACGAACATCATCGATCCGCCGGAGGTGGCCGCCGTCTGCGCCATTTCCGTGGAGCACACCAATCTGTTGGGCAAAACCATCCCGGAGATTGCCGCGCAAAAATGCGGCATTATCAAGCCCGGCTGCCGGGCGGTGGGCTATTGCGCGCTGCCGCCGGAGGCGCTGACGGTGCTTCAGGAGACCTGCCGTCGCTGCGGCGTGACGCCGGAGATTCCATCGCTTTCCCAGGTGCAGCTCCTTTCGGAGACGGATCGGGGCAGCCGCTTTGTCTGGCGGGGAAGGGAATGGTTCGTGCCGCTGGCCGGACTCCATCAGGTGAAAAACGCGCTGACCGCGCTGACCATTCTGCATCAGCTGCAGGCGGCGGGCTATGATCTGCCGGAGGACCGCATGGCAGAGGGCCTTTCCCAATGCGTCTTCCCCGGGCGCCTGCAGGTGGTCCGGCGGGAGCCTACCTGCCTGCTGGACGGCGCTCATAATCCCGGTAAGCTGGAAGCGATGTGCCAGGCGCTGGGTCGGCTCTATCCGCAGAGACCGCTCATCGCCGTCATGGGCATCATGGCCCGGAAGGATCACCAGAGCAGCGTTCCCATGGTGGCGCGGCGGTGCAGAGCCTTTGTGGCGGTGGACGCGGAGCCGGGCTCCGGGCTGGCCCTGCCGCCGGAGGGGCTGGCGCGGGAGGCGGCGCCCTTCTGCTCGCAGGTGCGTGTTTGTCCCAACGCCAAAACAGGCGCACAGACGGCGCTGGCACTGGCCGGGCCGGAGGATGTGATCGTGGCCTGCGGCTCCATTTATTTGCTGGAAGCCGCCATGGAGGGCTTTTTGGAAAAAAGACCCGAAAATCAGGCATAATAAGCAAAAACAGCCTTTGGTATTGTACCAAAGGCTGTTTTTCTCTGTAAAAGGCAAGGGGAAAGGCTCAATACAGCTTTGCGCCTGCCGGAATGTG
>DHMK01000073.1 GCA_002405755.1 Clostridiales bacterium UBA4644 | reverse complement strand
CCCCCCGGAAAAACAGCTCCTCCGCCACTGCAGGCAGCAGCACCGCCGTCAGAAGCAGCCCGCCGAAGCCGGTGATGCCGTAATGCTCCAGAGTGATGCTCTGGGTATAGTAATGCCCGTCCAGCAGCAGCGCCATTCCGCAGTTCAGCAGGGCGGCCAGCAGCGCGGCTGTCAGCGAAAGCGCCGCCGCGCACCAGACCGTCTGCCGCTTATGGGGGCGGAAGCGGAGCCGGGGCCGTTCCCCCGCTTCATTTTTCAGCAGCCGGAGCAGCACCGTCAGCGGCACAAAGGCCAGAGCCTCCGCGCAGGCCACGCCGCCCACGCTTCTGGGCAGTATGCCCCGGGAAAACAGCGCCTGACAGAGCAGCAGCAGGCCCATGGCCGCCGCCGGGAAAAAGCCCGCCGCCAGCGGGATCCGTTCCTGTTTCATGGTTCTCCTTCCCGAAGCGATGCTTCAGTTATACATCAGATTCAGATAGACCGGCCGGTCTCCCAGCAGGCCCGCGGCCTGCTCCGTCAGCGGGCGGATGCTGCCCGCCGCAAGGTCTGTCTCCGGAGCGGGCGTCGGGTACCGTTTGCAGCCGGGCGCGATCTGCGCCGCCAGACGGCAGGCGCCTTCGCCCACAGCCTCGGAAACAACAGCGCCATCCGCAAAGCAATAAGCCTTTACAGCATTGTTTTCTTCTAAAACCACAGCGCCGTTTGAATAGAGCTCCAACTGCTTTTCCCAATGCTCCGGCGGACGAACGCCGGAAAGCAGCTGTCCTGCCGCCTGCTCATAGAGCCGATCGGCCGCAGGAAGATCCTCCCGCCGCATGGGACGGGAGCGCTCCCCGGGCAGCAGCCCCGCCGGAGACGCCGTCTGCAGCTTCCAGCGGATCTGGGGCAGATAACCGAAGCGGGCATAGTAATCCAGCAGGCTCGGCTCCTCCACGATGAGGACGCTGTACTGCTGGCCCCGCCGCAGACCCTCCTCCGCCGCGGCAGCAAGCAAGCGGCCCATCCGTCCCCGGCCCCGATGCTCCGGAAGCGTGGAGGCAGCGTAAATATAATGGGCGGCGGATCGGGCCTTCCCCTGCGCCAGCGTCACCGGAAGCATCTGCAGGGAGGAAACGATCTGTTCCCCTTCCCGCCAGACCAGCGTGTCGCCGGGCCGGTAGGGCCCTTTTTCAAAAAACCACTGCCAGAATGCCGGCCCGTCGGGAAAGCAGCGAAGATAAAGCGCCAGCAGCTGCGGCTCGTCGCCGGGGCGGGCAAAGCCCAGCGCCCCGGTCATTCCTGCAGCTCCCGGAGGATCACCTCCATGATCTCCGCATGGATAGACTCGACGGAGCGGATCTGCGTCCCGTCCCAGCAGGCGATCCTGTGCCAGCCGTAATGGGCGCAAAGCTCCAGCGCCCGCTGATGGCAGCGGGTGAGATAAGCGTGATCCATCTCGTGGATATCGCCCTGCGCTCCCTGCCGCTTCTGCAGCATCCGGAAGGACGCCTCCGGCGGCAGATCCAGAAAGATCACGCAGGTGGGCCGGGGCAGGCCCAGCAGATCATATTCATAGTGAAAGAGCCAATCGGAAAACTGAAACAGCGCCTCCTGCTCCAGCTTGGAGGATTGATGGACGGCGTTGGAGGTGGTGTAGCGGTCGCTGAAGATCACCCGGCCCGCCTGATAATCCCGCTTCCAGTCGGTCTGGTAGGAGGCGTAGCGGTCTACGGCGAAAAAGGTGGACGCCGCATAGGCGTTCACATCGTCGGGATGGCTGCCGAACTGCCCCTGCAGATACATCCGCAGCAGCATGGAGCTGTCGTTGTCATAGCGGGGGAAGATCAGCCGTTTATGGTCCACGCCCGCCCGGGTCAGCGCCTGACAGGCCAGCTCCGCCTGAGTGGATTTTCCGCAGCCGTCCGTCCCCTCCAGAACGATCAGATGATGGGCCTTCATAGGGCGCGGCTCCGTTCCCGCACCTGCTCCGCCCGGCCGCAGGTCATTTTGCCCTCGGCACAGGGGCCGCCGACACAGGCCGGTCCTGCATGGGCAAACAGCGTGGGCGAGACCTGACGGCAGAGCTTCAGCATCTGCCAGGCCAGCTCCCGGATCTCCCACTGGGCGCGGCTGCAGCAGCGCAGCCGGAAGAAATTATACAGGCTGCGTGCGTTCATGGTGACCACCAGCTTGGTCTCGCAGGCATTGGGAAGCACATAGCGGGCGTCTTCGATGGCCATTTTCTCCGCCTGACGAAGGGCCGCCTTTTCCGAAACGCCCTGCGCCGTCAGCTCCTGCACATGCCGGGCCTGCAGCCGGTCCGCCAGGGAAAGATAAGTCTCGTAGCACTGCTTCATAAAGGCCTGATACTGCCCGTCTGCCTCCGGATCCCGGGCGATCTCCGGCGGCGTTACAAAGGCAAAGGCGCCCTCTTTGATCTTGACATACCGTTGGGACTGGACGCTGTAGGAGGCGATGCGGTGCCTGGTGATCTGCGCCAGCAGGCTCCGGGAGACGCCCTCCACGGCAAAGGTGTAAACGGCGTGCTCCACCGGGCTCTCATGGCCCATCTCCGTGAGCATCGCCAGGAATTTTTCGGTCTTTTCCGGCGTAAGTCCCTCCAGAATGGTGTCCGCATCGGCGGGAGAATAGCACAGCTTGGCGGCGGCGGCGATGAGCCGCTCCGGATCCGGCGTGTGCTCCAACAGGGTCACATGCAGCATATCATTGCGCTCCTTTCCATTTCCAGACCATGGCGTCCCATAAATACAGCGGCAGCTTCGCCATCCGGCGGATCCGCTTTGGCTCCTTCACCAGCCGGTAGAGCCATTCCAGCCCCGCCTTTTGAAAAAACTCCGGCGCACGGCGCACATTGCCCGCCAGAACGTCCATGCTCCCGCCCAGGCCGGCCATGACGGGGACCTCCAGCTGCGCGCCGTGGTCCTCCATAAAGTATTCCTGCTTGGGCGCGCCCAGACAGACCAGCATGGCGTCGGGCCGGGCGGCGTTTATAGCCTCCACCACCGGGGCCTCGTCCTTAAAATAACCATCGTGGGTCCCGGCGATCCTCAGGCCGGGATAGGCCGCCTTCAGCCTGTCCGCCGCCTGCTCCGCAACGCCGGGCTTCGCCCCCAGCAGATACAGGCTGCCGCCCTGCTTCGCCAGCGCCTGACAGAGCATCTGGGCAAAGCCCACGCCGGTGACCCGGCCCCGCAGGGGCGTTCCCAGGATTTTTGAAGCGTAGATCACGCTGATCCCATCCGCCAGCACCAGCTGGGATCCGTTCAGGATCTTCAAGAAGCGGGGATTTTTCTTGGCCTCCATGGCAAACTCCGCATTTGGCGTCACCACCCGGCAGCGCTGCCGGGTCCGGACATGGTCCATGGCGAACGCCACGGCCTCCTGCAGCGTTACATCGTCAAAGGCGATGGTCATGATCTGTTTCCGAATAACGGACACTTCCCTTCTGATGGCATTCCGGCGAACCGGTATCGTATCTTTTTATTGTAACAGATTCTTCCGGACAACACAAGTGGCACTTTCCCAAAATCTGCTGTAGACTGGTTTCAGACACGAAAAGCGCCGCAGACCGGCGGTCTGCGGCGGGCTGTCTTCAATAACGGATCTCCTCGTCCTCCTGACGGTATTTTTCGCCGAAGACCGCGAAATTCCGGCGCATGAGCTTCTGCTGCCGCTTTTTCCAGCGGGTCCGGGCCGTCAGCCCCATGACCGCGCCAAACAGCGCCAGCGCGGCAGAAGCGCCCCAGATGGCATAGCGATAGTCGTGGAGCAGGCGCACGGCCGTTCCCCAGCCGCGCAGCACAAGGACCACCCGCTCCGGCACGGTGGCCTTGACCTTTGCCTGAGAATAAAGACGCGGCGTCTGCAGCAGATCATCGTAAAGATCCACGGTGCGCTGGCCGTCCAGCGTATAGACCACCAGACCGCCGTCCTGCAGCGGGCTGCGTCGGTCGGTGATGAGCAGATCCCGGGTATTGACCTGCTGATAGGCCTCCGCCAGATACAGGGAATCGGCATCGGTGGTGTAGGCGCCCCAGGGGCCAAGGCCGAAGCTCAGATCCTGCCAGCCGGCGGCCGCAGCACAGGCCAGCGCCAGGATCAGCCCCAGCAGCACCCATGCGATCACGGCCAGCGGCCGGCGCTTTTTCTTTTCTTCCATCCCGATCCCCCCAGGAGCTTTTTCTTCATCCTACCACAGCTCCCGCGTTTTTTCAATGCTCAAAATGAAAAACGCAGCAGGCCCTCCAGCGCCCCATAGGGCACGAGCACCGTGGGCAGGCCCGCATTGCGGGGCGCAAGGCTCTCCTGGGGGAACCACAGAGCCAGCCCCTCCTCCGTCAGATAATAGCCGCCGGAGCGCAGCGCCGCCGGGAGCCGCAGCGCCGGCGCACGGAAAAAGGGCGTCTCCGCCTGCCGGGCAAGGTCTGCGAGCCTCTGCTCCAGCAGCGGCCGGAGCTGCTGCTGTCTTCCCGGCAGAAACAGCGCGGAAAGGGGCGCAGGACGCGGCTCTCCCGTCAGAAAGGTGGCGGAGATGCGCAAAAGCCGCCAATCGGCAAAGCCGGCCCTTCGGCCCACATCCAAAAAGCCGGAGACCGCCCGGGGGTTCTGGAGCGTCTCCTGCCATTCTGCGGTCCAGCGCACCGAAAGCTGTCCGCTCTCCCGGATACAGCGCCGCCGCAGCGCTTCCGCCGTCTTCCGCCACCACCGGTCAAAGGCGGCCGCCCGCCCCTGCGTTGTGGGGTAGCGCAGCGCGTATTCCGTCATTCCGGCCCGGCCGGACAAAACGCCGGCGGCGATCTCCATCGGCTTCCATTCCCCATCCATCCGGTCCACCTCCCTGCAGAATTTTTATGCGGCGGCAGGGAGATGCTTGCCTGTTTTCCAAACTTTATTGTTTTTTCGAAAAAGCTGTGATAAAATGACTTTATTCTGACAGGAGGGTTTTCCTATGAGTTATCCCGGTCCCGGCTATATCCGGGAGGAAAAAGACGTGATGTATCTGATCCTGTTTGCCCTGAGCCACTTCCCCATGGCCATCTCCGAAAGCGACCTGATGGATGTGGTGATGATCGATGACGGCTTCAGCTATTTTGAATTCCGCTCCGCACTTCTGCGCCTTCAGAGCGGGGGACAGGTGGCCTGCGCCGTCGAAAACGGCGAGCCGCGCTATCTCATTACGCCGGAGGGCGGGAAGATCATCGATATTCTGGCGCGGGAGCTTCCCCGAAGCATCCGCGACCGGGCGGAGGCCGCGGCGCTGCGGATCATCCCAAAGATCCGACGGGATTCCTCCATTCAGACCTCTCACACCCGGAACCCCGATGGCACCTATACCGTCCGCCTGTGCATCCGGGACGATTCCGGCGAACAGATGGCGATCCGGCTGCTGGTGATGACGCTTCGTCAGTGCCGTGCGCTGGAGGATCAGTTCCGCCGCCGGGCGGAGCCGATCTATCAGGATATGCTGCTGCTGCTCTCCGGCGCGGCCCCCCAGGTGGACTGAACAAGAAAAAACAGGAGGAAACGACCATGCACGATCTCAAGCTGCTCCGGCTGATCTGTCTGATGCTGGCGCTTTGTACCGCCCTGACCCTGCTGGCTTCCTGCGGCACGCAGGACGAGCCTTCTGACCCCATCATCGCCGATGATCCCAGCGCTCCCGCAGAGCCTGCGGAGCCGGATCCTGTGCCCGAAACGCCGGAAACGCCGGAGGAGCCTGTCCCGGATCCGGATCTTTTCGTGCCGGAGGGCAATGTGAATCCCCTCACCGGTCTTTGCGACGGCATCTCTGACGAGGCGCTGGAGCGGCGGCCCATCGCCGTCATGATCAACAACATGATCAAGGCCCTGCCCCAGTGGGGCATCTCCCAGGCCGACATCATCTACGAAATGCTGGCAGAAGGCCGCATCACCCGCCTGCTGGCGATCTTCCAGGATTATTCCAAGATCGAATATCTGGCCAGCGTCCGCTCCGCCCGGCCCTATTATATGGACATCGCCCAAAGCTACGGCGCGGTATATATCCACTTCGGCGGCAGCGTTCCCGCCTACGACGCCATCAAGGCCCGCACGGATCTGGTGCACATCGACGGCATCAAGGGCACCTGGAACGACACCTTCTACCGGGATCCGGACCGGAAGGCCACCATGGGTCTGGAGCATTCCGTTGTCACCACCGGCGACCGGCTGGCAGACGCCATGAAGATCCTGGAGAAAAAGGGCTATGATCTGAGCCAGACGGACCATCCCTCTGCCTTCCGCTACAGCGACCGTCTTTCGGAAAACAGCGCCGTAAACGGCCAGCCGGCCAGCAAGGTCACCATCACCTACAGCTCCCGGCACAAGCCCTGGTTTGAATATGATCCCGAAAGCGGCAAATATCTGCGCTTTGAATACGGCGAGCCCCAGATGGACGGCAAGCAGGACACCCAGATCGCCACGGAAAACGTCTTTGTCCTGCGGATGGAGACCGCCGACGTGCCCAACAGCGCCCTGCATCTGATCGAGATCCAGACCACCGGCACCGGCGAGGGCTATTATTTTCACGGCGGGACCTACGTTCCCATCACCTGGAGCAAGGAAAAATACAACAGCGAGATCAAATATTACGATCAGAACGGCGAGGAGCTCATCGTGGCCCGCGGGCAGAGCTTCCTCTCCGTTATCCCCAAAACCGGAGAGATCGTCATTGAGTGAGCTTTGGCGCCTGCGCTTTTCTCCGCCCCCTGCGGGCGGAGATTTTTTGCGGCTCCGGCGGGGCTTAAGGCGCTCTGAAGGACATCTTAAAGCGCGCTTTCTTGCTTTTCGCAGGCAGACCGTGCTATAATCAAGCCATGCCATCGCTTGCCAAGGGAAGCATGGTACTGTTTACGGAGGGATGTTATGTATCGGATCCTTATCGTGGAGGACGACCCCGGCATTGCCGAGGGCCTGCGGCAGCTGATGGAGACCTGGGGGCTGAAGGCCTTTGTGGCCCGGAATTTTCAGGATATCCTGGAGGAGTTCCGGGCGTGTCAGCCCCATCTGGTGCTGCTGGATATCTCTCTGCCCTTTTTCAACGGCTATTACTGGTGCGGCGAGCTCCGGAAGCTTTCCCGGGTGCCCATTCTCTTTCTCTCCTCCTCCGGGGATAATATGAGCATCGTCATGGCGGTGAATCTGGGGGCGGATGATTTTATCGCGAAGCCCTTTGACCAGCGGGTCCTGATGGCGAAGCTCCAGGCGCTGCTGCGGCGCACCTACGACTTTTCCGCGGCGGCGCCGGCGCTGGAGCATCGGGGCGCGCTTTTGAACACCGGCGATCAAGCCCTGACCTTTCATGGAGAACGGATCGCCCTCACCCGCAACGAGTATCGGATCCTGCTCTGCCTGATGGAGAGCCGGGGCAAGGTGGTGAGCCGGGAAAAGCTCATGCAGCGGCTCTGGGAGACGGACAGCTTTGTAGACGAAAACACCCTGACGGTCAATGTGAACCGTCTGCGGAAAAAGCTGGACGCCGCCGGGCTCGCCGGGTTCATCACCACCCGGGTGGGTGTGGGCTATCTGGTGGAATGAGCGCTTATGGAGCTGTTTTTGCGCTATTTGCGGGGCCGGCTGCCGCTGATCGGACTTTATTTGGCGCTGTGCGCGCTGTTCACCGGGTCGCTCCTGCTTTATCAGCTGCCCGTCCGGGCGGTGCTTTATCCGGCGGGGCTTTGCCTGCTGCTGCTGGCGCTGTATCTGGTGCTGGATTTTTACCGTTCGGCGGAAACCCACCGACTGCTGGAGCGGGCGGCGAGGTTCCCCAAAACGCTGCCGCCCCTGCCGGACGCCGCTGCGCTGACGGAGCGGGATCTGCTGGCGGTGATCAAGGCTCTGCAGCAGGCGCTGCTGCAGGCGGAAAACGCGGCGGAGGAGCATCTTCAGGATGCGCTGGATTATTTTACCCTCTGGACCCACCAGATCAAAATGCCCATCGCCTCCATGCGCCTGGCGCTGGAAAATGAGGATTCGCCCCTGTCCCGTCGGCTATCCTCCCAGCTGTTTTCCATCGAGCAGTATGTGGAGATGGCCATGGTCTATCTCCGGCTGGACGCCGTCTCCACCGATTATGTGTTCCGTCCCTGCGATCTGGACGGGATCCTCCGGGGCGCCGTTCGGAAATATGCGCCGGAGTTTATCGGGCGGCGGCTGCGGCTGGATTATCAGCCCATACATTTCCAGCTGACCACCGATGAAAAATGGCTGGCCTTCGTTTTGGAGCAGGTGCTCTCCAACGCGCTGAAATATACCCGGGAGGGCGGCGTGAGCATCCGGCTCTCCGGGCCGGCGGTGCTGTGTATTCAGGATACCGGCATGGGCATCGCCCCGGAGGATCTGCCCCGGATCTTTGAAAAGGGCTATACCGGCGGCCACGGCCGCAGCGACAAAAAGGCCAGCGGACTGGGGCTTTATCTCTGCAAAAAGATCTGCACCCGGCTTGGGATCGGCATCTCCGCCGCCTCCCGGCCCGGCGAGGGCACGGCCATCTATCTGGATCTGACCCAGTATTCCGGCCGGCCGGAATGATCCGTCTTACAAAACTGTAAGCTTTTCCCGGGAAATGTAAGCCGATTCGATGGCGAAGCATTTCCCGATTCTGCTATTATGACAGCAGAAAAAACGAAACGGAGGATCTATCCCGATATGAGTATTCTGGAGGTCAAGGGCCTGCGCAAGGTCTATTCCACCCGCTTCGGCGGCAATTCCGTGGAAGCGCTGAAAAATGTCAGCTTTACGGTGGAGCAGGGCGAATATGTGGCCATCATGGGCGAATCCGGCTCCGGCAAGACCACGCTTCTGAACATTCTGGCGGCGTTGGACAAGCCCACCGGCGGCGCCGTCCTGCTCAACGGCCGGGAGCTTGCCCACATCAAGGAGGCGGAGCTTGCCGCCTTCCGGCGGGACCACCTGGGCTTTGTGTTTCAGGAGTTCAACCTGCTGGACACCTTCTCCATCGAGGACAATATCTACCTGCCGCTGGTGCTGGCGGGGCGGCCCTATACGGAGATGCGGCAGCGCATCCTTCCTGTGGCCGACCAGCTTGGCCTGCGGCCGCTGCTGAAGAAATATCCCTATGAGGTCTCCGGCGGGCAGAAGCAGCGGGCCGCCGTGGCCCGGGCCGTCATCACCCAGCCGGAGCTGCTGCTGGCCGACGAGCCTACCGGCGCGCTGGATTCCCGCTCCACCGACGAGCTGCTGCGGCTGTTCGGCGAGATCAACCGGCAGGGCCAGACCATTCTGATGGTGACCCATTCCGTCAAGGCCGCCAGCCATGCCAACCGGGTGCTTTTCATCCGGGACGGCGAGGTGTTCCACCAGCTCTACCGGGGCGAGGACACCGACGAGCAGCTCTATTCCAAGATCTCCAGCACGCTGACGCTGCTGGCCACGGGCGGTGAGCAGAAATGAGGCGCGGCTTTTATCCCCGTCTGGCTGCCGACGGCATCCGGAAAAACCGGCAGCTCTATTTTCCCTATCTGTTCACCCAGGCAGGCATGGTGATGATGCTCTATATCATCCTGTTTCTGCCCAAAAGCCCGGCGGTGCAGGCCATGAACGGCTCCCGCACCATCTCCTCCATGCTGTATTTCGGCAGCTGGGTCATGGCGCTGTTTGCCTGCATCTTTCTGTTTTACACCAATTCCTTCCTGATCCGCCGGCGGAAAAAGGAGTTTGGCCTTTACAATATGCTGGGCATGGGCAAGCGCAACATCGGCGTGATCCTTTTCTGGGAGACGCTGCTCAACTATGTGCTGTCGCTGGCGGCGGGGCTCGTGCTGGGCTTTGCCTTTTCCAAGCTGGCAGAGCTTGGGCTGGTGCGGCTGATGGGCGGCAAGGCAGATCTCAGCCTGTCCGTCTCCGGCGGGGCTGTGGCTATGACGGCGCTGGTCTTCGGCATCATCAGCGTTTTGCTGCTGCTCAACAGTCTGGCGCAGGTGAGGCTGTCCAGCGCCGTGGCGCTGATGCGCAGCGAGCATCAGGGAGAAAAGCCGCCCCGGGCCAACTGGGTGCTGGGTCTGCTGGGCGTCGTCCTGCTGGGCTATGCCTATTATATCTCCCTGACCATTCAGGATCCCGTGGCCGCGCTGGGCTGGTTCTTTGTGGCCGTCATTCTGGTGATCCTTGCCACCTATCTGCTGATGGTGACGGGCTCTGTTCTGCTTTGCCGCATTTTGCAGAAAAACACGCGCTATTATTACCGGCCGGAGCATTTCGTCTCCGTTTCCTCCATGGCCTACCGGATGAAGCGCAACGGCGCGGGGCTGGCCTCCATCTGCATCCTCTGCACCATGGCGCTGGTGACCATTTCCACCACCACCTGCCTGTATTCCGGCGCGGAGGATTCCATCCAGGGCCGCTACCCCCGGGAGCTGCTGACCTCTGTGGATTCCTACCAGCACGCCTATGAGGGCGAGCCTTACCCGGCAGAGCTCCAGCCGCTGGACGAAGCGCTGCTGAGCCAGGTGCAGGAGACTGTCTGGTCCTCCGCCGGGCAATACGGCGTGATCCCGCAGAATGTGCTGAGCTACCGCTATCTCTATACCGGGGCCAGGCTGGAGGGAGAGACGCTGGCCTTCGGCGGTTCCGCGGGCCAGGAGTGTATGCTCTATTTTCTGCCGCTGTGCGATTACAATTCCGCCACCGGCAGCCATCAGACGCTGGCGGAAGATGAGCTTCTGCTCTATCCCTTCCACACCGGCTATTCCGGCCGGACGCTTTCGGTGGAGGGGCTGGGGCAGCGGCAGGTGAAGGAGGTCCTCGACGACTTTCCCATCCCCGGCAGCGCCGTCTCCAGCATCGTCCCCTCCCTCGTCCTGATCATGCCGGAGCTGGAGCCGCTGCTCCCCGCCCTGCAGGACGCCATGCGGGGCAAGGATATCCTTTCCCTGCACTGGGACTTCGGCTTTGACACCGGGCTGGACAGCACGGGGCAGGAGGAGCTTTACAAGCTCCTCTACGACCGAGTCTCCGACCAGATGCTGGACACAGGCTATTCCTTCTCCGTGGAGTGCAGCGCCATCAACCGGAGCGATTTTTACAGCAGCTACGGCTCACTGCTCTTCCTGGGCATCCTGCTCAGCGCCGTGTTCCTGCTGGCCGCCGTGCTCATCATCTATTACAAGCAGATCTCCGAGGGCTATGAGGATCATGGCCGCTTCGACATCATGCAGAAGGTGGGCATGACCCGGGCGGAGATCCGCAAAAGCGTCAATTCCCAGCTGCTGACGGTGTTTTTCCTGCCGCTGCTGGGGGCGGGGCTGCACCTGGCCTTTGCCTTCCCCATCGTGCGCAAGCTCCTGCTGCTGTTCGGTCTGAACAACGCGCCGCTGTTTGCCGCCACCTCCTGCATCAGCTTTGCGGTCTTCGCGCTGTTCTATGTGCTGGTCTACCGGATCACCTCCAACGCCTATTACAAGCTGGTCAGCGGCGCGCGGCCGGACTGAATAAACCTTGGTTTTTCCTCGCGGCGGGACGCTCTGTCCCGCCGTTTTTGCTTGCCAGCAGGCAAAAACCGTGGTAAACTTGAGGTCTGAGCGAAACAGAAAGGACCGTTTTTGCTATGAATCAAAAGGAACTCATGGAGCTTCGCCGCCGCTTCCGGCAGGAAAAGAGCGGCATCAGTCATATTTACGGCTGTTATGTAAACAGCAACCGGGAGATCATCTCCTGGGTGGACGCGTCACTGGGGCGGATGCAGCAGGACGAGCAGGAGATCTACCTTTCGCTGCTGAAAAAGGCCCTTACCGGCACGCTGGACAAAAATCTTCTTCCCATCGCCTTCTCCACCCAGCAGGTCATGGACAGCCCGGAGCATCGGCTGCTGCAGACCCTGCGGCAGACTGCACTGAAGGATCAGGAGGCCCGGGAGGCCCTCTGCCGGAAGATCATCGAGGCCATGGACATGGGTGAGCGCAATTATCTCATCCTGCTGGCTGCCGATGCCTATGACGTCCCCGGACGGGGCAGCGACGGCCAGGAGCTGGCAGACGGCTCCGAGCAGGTCTTCCGCTATATCGTCTGCGCCGTCTGTCCGGTCAAGGCGCCGGAGCTGGAGCTGCGCTACAGCACCGAGGAAAAGGCCTTCCGCAGCTGCTCCACCGGGCATATCGCGGCGCCGCCGGAGCTGGGCTTTCTCTTCCCCGCCTTTGACGGCCGCTGCGCCAATATTTACGGCGCGCTGTATTACAGCAAAAGCGCTGCGGAGATCCATCCGGAGGTGGTAGACGCCGTGTTCCATGTGGAGCCGCCCCTGCCGGCCCCGGAGCAGAAGGACATCTTTGACGCGGCGCTGCAGGATACCCTCCGGCAGGACTGCAGCTTTGAGGTGGTCCAGGCGGTGTATGAGCAGATCTTCACCCTGCTCCACGACCATAAGGAGAGCCGCGACCCGGAGCCGCCGGCCATTTCCGTGGAGGAGGCCGCCGACATCCTCCGCAGCAGCGGCGTCTCTCCGGAGCAGGCCCAGGCCTTTCAGAAGCAGTGTGAGACGGAATACGGACAGGACGCCAGCCTGAACCCGGGCAACATCGTGGAGAGCCGCCGGTTTGAGGTGTGCACGCCGGAGGTAAAGATCTCCGTTGCGCCGGAAAACAGCTATCTCATCGAGACCCGGGTGCTGCAGGGCCGGAAATATCTGCTGATCCCCGCCTCCGGCGGCGTTCAGATCAACGGCATCCAGATCGCCATGGAGCAGGCCGGCGGCCCGGAGGAGGAGCAGCGCTGAGCCTTTGAAAAAACAGGAGCGGGACCTTCGTCCCGCT
>DHMK01000012.1 GCA_002405755.1 Clostridiales bacterium UBA4644 | reverse complement strand
CCCGCAGAGGGAGCCAAGCGGGCGGTGATGTTTGAGTGACGGCGGGGGGCAGTCTTTGCCGTATCTTTGCCAAAACGGGGGGGTTCTTTGCCGGTTCTTGGTTGCATCTTTGACAGGGCTTCTTTATACTACAGATAAAGAAAATAAGGAGGTCTCAGATCATGAAAAATTCCAAGCTGGTCAGCATCGCTGTGGCCATCGGCCTGCCGCTGTATTTCTTTACCTGTCATTTTGCAGAGGCTTATAACCCCCTGTGGTACATCGGCACCGCCGTCTCTCTGCTGTTTTTCTTTTACGGCATCATCAATACCGCAAAGGAGATCAAGCGGAAGTATTGCTGAGCCGCAATAAGCGCATAAAGCCGACTTATGATCAAAAGAAGAGCCGCCAGATACTCTGGCGGCTCTTTCATGTTTTGCGGTCGCGTTATTGCTGCTGCTCCAGCGGGCGGAGCAGGGCCTTTTTCAGATGGAGGAAGAACAGCGTGCTCACCAGGGCGCTCATGATCTCCGCGATGGGGAAGGCCCACCAGACGGCGGACAGCTGGCCGGTGCGGCTCAGCAGCCACGCCGCCGGCACCAGCACCACCAGCTGCCGGGCGATGGAGACGAACATGCTGTAAAGTCCCCGGCCCAGCGCCTGGAAGGTGGAGCTTAAAACGATGGCATAGCCCGCCCCCACAAAGGCCAGGCTGATGGTCCGCAGGGCGGGAACGCCGATGCGCAGCATATCGTCGCTGGCGTCGAACAGCCGCAGGAACACATCGGGCATCAGCTGCATCAGCAGAAGGCCCGCGGCCATGATGGAGCAGGCGTAAATGACGGCCCAGAGGACGGTCTGCTTCATGCGGGCCGGGCGGCGCGCGCCGTAATTATAGGCGATCAGCGGGACCATGGCGTTGTTCAGGCCGAACACCGGCATGAAGAAAAAGCTCTGCAGCTTGAAATAAACGCCGAAAACGGCCACCGCCGTGGAGGAAAAGCCGTCTAAAATGCGGTTCATGCAATAGGTCATCACCGAGCCGATGGAGCCCATGATGATGGAGGGGATGCCCACGGAGAGGATGGTGCGGACGGTGAAGGACCGGGGCCGCAGGCCGGAGAGGGTGATGCGGATCTCCCGGTTTTTCCTCTGGTGGATGGCGAGAGACACCATGGCCCCGCAGAACTGGCCGAACACCGTGGCGATGGCCGCGCCGGCCACCCCCAGCTTGGGAAAGCCCAGCAGGCCGAAGATCAGGATGGGGTCGAAAACGATATTGACCAGCGCGCCCACCAGCTGACCGATCATGGCCAGATGGGTCTTGCCCGTGGCCTGGAGCATCCGCTCATAAAAAATGGCCACGAAGCAGAAGGCGCCCATGCCGATGCAGATGCGCACATAGGTGATGCCGTAGTCTGCGATGACGGAGGAGGAGGTCTGCGACCGGACGAAGGCCGGCCCCAGCACAAAGCCGATAAAAACGAAGAGCAGCGCCGCGCAAAGCTCCAGAAACAGGCCGTTTCCTGCGGCGGCGTCGGCCTTTTGCCGGTCCTTTTCTCCCAGCGCCCGGGAGAGCAGGGAATTGATGCCCACGCCCAGGCCGGTGGCAAAGGCGATCATCAGGTTCTGCAGGGGGAAGGCCACGGACAGCGCCGTCAGCGCGTCCTCGCTGATCTTTGCCACAAAAATGCTGTCCACCACATTATAAAGGGCCTGCACCAGCATGGAGAGCATCATGGGCAGGGCCATCTTCAGCAGCAGGGGCGGGATGTGCTCCGTGCCCATGCGGTTTTCCCGGAGGGTCTCTTCGTTCATCATTTGTTCACCTTTATCCTTCTGAATCTTTTTGAAAAGCGATTGACAACCAGACCATTATAACGATAATATAGGTGGAAGTCAATCGGCGAAAGCGCCGAAAACACTGGAGGGAGGGGCGCGTTACGGAGCCTTTGTTTCGCTTTGCGGCGGCGGGCCGCTGTCAGGAGGGGCCTTATCGGGGCGTCCTGCGGGAAAAACGCCTGCTGGCGGGCGAGGGGAGCGAAGGAGCATGAACGGTCAGAGCGAGCAGCAGGCGCTGGCAAAGCGCTTTGCGGAGCTTTCCGCCCGGGCGGAGCGCCGGGGCGTTTATACCTTCACGCCCTTTCTGGATCTGGCCCAGCAGAGCCTTTTGCGCGCCATGGAGCGGCAGCTGGCCCTGCCTCCCCTCTGGTTCGGCGGCTATGAGGGGGCAGAGCGGCAGTTGGCCTGCTTCGGCCGGCGGGAGGAGATCGGCTTTCCCCCCGCGCCGCCCATCGTCTGCCTGCAGGTGATGGCCAAAAGCCAGCGCTTCGCCCGGGAGCTGGGCCATCGGGACCTGCTGGGAGCCATCATGGCCCTGGGCGTCAAGCGGGAGCTGATCGGCGACATTTTGCCCCAGGGCAAGGGGGGCTATGTGTTTTGTCTGGCGGAGATCGGCGATTATCTCTGCCAGCAGCTGACGGAGGTGGGGTCTGCGGCGGTGACCTGCGTCCCCTGCGCCGGGCCGGAGGGAGCTTTTTGCCAGCCGGAGCCGGAGACGGTGATCTCCGCGTCCCTGCGGCTGGACGGGCTGATCGCCGCCGTCTGGGACCTTTCCCGCAGCGAGAGCGCGGGGCTTTTCCCAAAGCAGCTGGTGTTTGTCAACGGGCGGAGCGTCCTCTCTCCCGGAGATACCGCCCGGCCGGGGGACATCGTTTCCGTCCGGGGAAGAGGGCGGTTTCGGCTGGAGGGCGTTTCCGGCGAGACGCGAAAGGGCCGGCTGCGGGTGACGGTGACCCGGTATTGAGCCGGTATCGCGCCGGTGATTACGGGGAGTTTTTCACATTTTCCACCGTTTTTTCCACAAGAAAAGCGGCACGCGGCCGCAATTGTCCACCATATGTTGTGTCTGTTGGAAGCAGGAGGCATTTTTATGGCAGAAAATTGTAAACAGAACGGAAACAGACTGGTCACCGGCGTGATCTGGAAGGAGGTCCTGATCTTCTTCGTGCCGCTGCTGCTGGGGGCGTTTCTGCAGCAGCTTTACAACACGGCAGACGCCATGATCGTGGGCCGGTTCGTAGGGCCGGCGGCCCTTTCCGCCGTGGGCGGCACCACCGGACAGATCCTGAACCTGATCATCGGCTTTTTCCTGGGCCTTTCCTCCGGCGCCATGGTCATCATCTCCCAGTTTTTCGGCGGCGGACGGCGGGACGAGGTCAACCGCACCATCCATGCGTCGCTGGCCCTTTCGCTGGCGGGGGGCGCGGCGCTCACCGTTCTGGGCATCGTGGCCGCGCCCACGCTGCTGCGGCTGCTGAACACGCCGGAGGAGGTCATGGGCTTCGCCGTGCCTTACCTGCGGATCTATTTTGCGGGCACCGTGGCAAACCTGCTCTATAACATGGGCAGCGGCATCCTCCGGGCCGTGGGCGACAGCAAAAGCCCCCTCTGGGTGCTGCTGGCCTGCACCGTGGTCAATGTGCTGCTGGATCTGCTGTTCGTGGGCGTGTTTCAGATGGCCACCGCCGGCGCGGCCATCGCCACCGTTCTGAGCCAGCTGTTTTCCGCCGTGCTGGTGCTGCTGCTGGTCCATAAAAAGGGGGAGGGCTTCCGCCTTTCCCTGCGGGGCATCCGGTTTTATCCGCCGCTGCTCCGGCGCATTACCTATATCGGCCTGCCGGCGGGCATTCAGGCGGTGCTGTATTCCCTTTCCAACCTGATCATTCAGGCGGGGGTCAACGCCTTCGGCACCAATACCATCGCTGCCTGGACGGTCTTCGGCAAGATCGATTCCCTGTTCTGGATCGTGGTGGATTCCTTCGGCGTGGCCGTCACCACCTTTATCAGCCAGAACTACGGGGCGCAGAAGCTGGGAAGGGTGAAGAAGGGCGTCAACGTATGCCTGATCATGTGCATCGCCATCATCCTGGTGCTTTCGGCGGCCCTTTACGGGCTTTCCGGCCCGCTGACCCATCTGTTCACCGACGATCCGGAGGTCATCGCCCTGGCCACCCGGGTGGCCCATTTCCAGATCCTGTTTTTCTGGACCTGGACCTGCATCCAGGTCTATTCCTGCGTGCTCCGGGCCGTGGGCGACAGCATCATCCCCATGGTGTTCATCGCCCTGGGCGTGTGCGGCGTACGGGTGGCCTGGGTGCTGCTGGTGGCCCCGCTTTTGCCCCATGTGCTGGAATATACCGTCAGCTGCTATCAGATCAGCTGGGCCCTTACCAGCCTGCTCTTCGTCTGGTATTATTACCGCAAGGCCCCGGTGCAGCAGATCCTGCGGGGCGTCCGCCCGTCGGAGACGGATTGAGCGGCGGGGAGGAAATTGACAAAGGGCGCGCAGCGTGCCTTTCGTCCCTCCGTCCTTCGTCCCCCCGCGGGGCTTGGCTCTCTCTGCGGGGACTGCCCGCAGGCATATCCCAGCCCCTTGCCTCCCTCTGACGAG
>DHMK01000036.1:2728-3526 GCA_002405755.1 Clostridiales bacterium UBA4644 | reverse complement strand
GAAACTGCCTTCTGTACTTACCACAGCTTCCGCCAAGCCAACGCTCAGAAGCGTACTATGACGATCTGGCTGACGAAATCGCGGGCCTCATTCGCGCGGCCTGTGGCCATGCGTTGGTGCTGTTTACCTCCTATGCCGCTATGTCGGCAGTAAAGGACCGTCTGCGGGAACGAGGACTCAGCTTCCCAATGTTCACGCTGGGCAGAAACGCTATGCACATGACAGAGCAGTTCCGCCAGACGCCGGGCGCGGTGCTGCTGGCAACGGGCAGCGCTTGGGAAGGCTTTGACTTTCCCGGCGACTGCGTGTCGCTTCTGGTGATCCCACGCCTGCCTTTTGCTTATCCGGACGCGCTGAAGGAAAAGGAACGGGAGGAATACACCTCCCTGCGCCAGTTTATCCAGAACGTGGCTATTCCGGAGATGCAGATCAAGCTGCGTCAGGGCTTTGGACGGGCCATCCGCACAGAGACCGACACCTGCGTCATCGCCATTCTGGATGAGCGCGCGGGCCACGGACACCGCTACTACGCAGCCATGCGGGACGCTCTACCGGATATGCGCGCGACAGGCAGCCTGCGGGCTGTGACAAAGTTCCTGCGGGAACGGAAGCCGGAAAGCTATTTCGAGGTGGACGCATGATCGACGCCAAGAAAGAATTGCAGTACCGGCTGGCTGTCCGGATGCTCGAGCATTTATCGGAGAATGGCCTTTTGACGGCGGATGAACTGGCCTATGCCAAGCGGCTCGCCAGGGAGAAATACCACCCACAGACTGTTTGGGAATAGTGCTGGATATT
>DHMK01000036.1:0-2643 GCA_002405755.1 Clostridiales bacterium UBA4644 | reverse complement strand
CGGCGGCAGTGTGGTAGCTTGTGTGTTGCCAAAAAAGATACAGGGAAGTGAATGAAATGGCAAATGTAAAAATGATCGCGCCGCAGGCACTCCAGACAGAGCACCTGCGGGTGGCCGCCTACTGCCGCGTCAGCTCAGACTCTGAGGATCAGCTGCATTCCTATGCCGCCCAGATCCGCGCTTATACGGAAGAGATCGCCCAGCACGACGGCTGGGAACTGGTGGATGTGTACGCCGATGAGGGCCTCACCGGCACCAGAATGGATAAGCGGGACGATTTCAACCGGATGATGAGAGATTGCCGAAAAGGAAGGATCGACCGTATTCTGGTGAAATCCGTATCCCGCTTCGCCCGCAATACCAAGGAGTGCCTTTCCGCCCTGCGGGAACTCTCCGGCATGGGCGTGTCCGTCCAATTTGAAAAAGAGAATATCGACACAGGAACGCTCACCACCGAACTGATGGTGAGCGTTTCCGGTTCTCTGGCCCAGCAGGAGTCCATCTCCATCTCGGCCAACCAGAAAATGAGCTATCAGCGGCGGATGGAACGCGGAGAATTCATCACCTGCACCGCCCCTTACGGATACCGGATCGTGGATAAGAAAAATCTTGAGATCATCCCGGAGGAAGCGGCCACAGTGCGCTGGATCTTCGACGCCTATCTCAGGGGACACAGTTCCAAGTGGATCGCAGAGCAGCTGACGGCCAAGGGCATCCATTCCCAGAGCGGCGCGGCTCAATGGCTGGAGACCAGTGTTCGGTACCTGCTGACCAATGAGAAGTACATGGGAGATTCCCTCTGTCAGAAGTCCTACAGCTGCGGATTCCCCTTCGTGCAGAAACGGAATCGGGGTGAACGGCTGCAATACTATGTGGAGAACAGCCATCCCGCCATCATTGACAGAGATACCTTTGCAAAGGCGCAGGAACTGCTGCGAAAGAGAGCACAAAAAGAGACAAAGCACCGCGAAAAAAGCCCGCTTGCCCTGAAGATCATGTGCGGGAACTGCGGGACGGCATTCTACCGCCGGCGCAGTAAAAACGGATATGTGACCTGGGTCTGCCGGACCCATGACCGAAATGCCGCAGATTGTCCGGTGGGCCGCATCCCAGAAACGGAGATCCACGCCGCTTTTTTGCAAATGTACCGCAAGCTCAGAGAAAATCTGGACACCATCCTGTCGCCGGCTCTGCATCAGCTGGAGACGCTGGATACCATCCTGCGGCAAAGCAACCCCCAAATGCTGACCATTAACAGAGCCATTGCGGAAGCAACGGAGGAATGTCATAAGATCAGCACCCTGCGGGCCAGTGGCCTCCTGGACGCCGACGCCTGCGCAGCCCGCATGAATACCATCAGCGCCAGGCTGACGCAGCTCCGCGGGGAACGGCGCAGACTGACGGAGAACGAAGCGCTGGACGAGGTCATAGACGCCCTCCGCAGACTGGAACAGACGATCCTCAACGGGGCGGAGCGGTTGGACGGCTTTGATGAAGAACTGTTCGAAAACATGGTGGAGAAGATGATCGCGGAGTCGCAGGCCTGCATCCGCTTCCGACTTTATGGCGGATTGGAATTGACAGAGCGATTGGAGGCGGCAAGATGATGAACCGCAAGATCTTATACGGATATCGGATCCGTAACGGTGTGTTGGAGATCGTGCAGGAGGAACAGCAGGTCATTTGCAGGGTGTTTACCCTTTACAATGCCGGTGCTTCCTATCAGGGCATCTCCGACACACTCAATCAGCAGAACGTCCCATACTGTCCGGAAGCGCCGCTATGGAACAAGCACAAGGTCAAGCGCCTTTTGGAAAATCCCCGCTACACCGGCAAGGATGGATATCCCATGATCGTGGATGCGGATACGTTCCAAGCGGCGCGGGATAAAACAGAAGAAAAGAATGCACCACGGCAATCACATGGGGGAAAATCTCCCATTGTGCGGCTGACTCCGTACTTGCGATGCACCTGCGGTGCGAAGATGAGCCGTCTCGGCGGCGGCTGGCAAGAGAGCGATACGCTGTACCTGAAATGTGGGACCTGCGGCTGCGCCGCCGCTATGAACATGGATATGGTAATGAAAGAGACCGTCAAGCAGTTCCGTGCGCACGAATGCCCCAGTCATAGTGCCTACGTTCCCTCTGCGGAGGTCATGCGTCTGAATAACGCCATCGACCGAGGACTGGAACAGCCCAATTCCCCGGAAGCGGTAATGAGCCTTATTTTGCAAGGGGCAGCCGCACGATACGACTGCTGTCCACCGCCGGTTTCTGAATATGAAATCTCTGACCGCCCGACGGAAGTGGACTGGCTCCGCTTTCGCCGGGTGGTCTCTTATATCACCGTCGCGCCGGACGCCGCGGTGAAGCTCACGTTTGCGGATGATAACTTAACCGGAAAGGATGAATGATCCATGGAAGCAGCAGCGACTTTAGAACGGCGGGTGCGGGTGATCCCCGCTACCAGAACGCCGGAAGAATCACGCAGAAATTGCAACGGCAAGATGCGGGTAGCGGCATACTGTCGAGTCTCCACCGACAGTGAAGAGCAGCTCAACAGCTATGAGGCTCAAAAGACCTACTACACCCAGAAGATACAGGACAGCCCGGATTGGGAGATGGCCGGGATCTATGCCGATGA
>DHMK01000003.1 GCA_002405755.1 Clostridiales bacterium UBA4644 | reverse complement strand
GAGTTCACCGGCAACCTGACGGCGGGTGCAAAGACCAGTGATGTGTATTAATCAAGGGCGTGATGAAAAAGGAAGCCAACAATAACTATCAGAACCTGACGCTGGACGGCATCACCATTACCGTCTACGCCACGCAGGACACCGTGGAATACGACAGCTTTGATGATCAGTATGATAAGAATGCCAATGTAACGCTGGTGACGCCCGAAACGGCAGTGAGCGTATTCAGCTCTCAGGGTGGCGACCATGTTAGAAACGCAAGCGGCACATATGTTCTGACGCCTGGCGTGTACAGCCTCTCCGCCTTTAACTTCCGTGGTACAGAACCTGTAACACTGATTGCTTCGGAGGGCGTAAAGTTTACCAAAAATGTAGTTGAAGTAACTTATTACAGCTACAGCCATAAGGATACCGATCAGGATTACACGAAAGAGTACAAGGGCGCTCTTACGGTTACTGGCTTCGATGCACAGGGCATTGATTTACGGGTGCTTGGTGATGTACCTTCCATTACGGTAGATGGCAACAAAGTGAACTCTCTGTATCTCCATACGCAAAAATCGGACAGCTTGACGGTTACGAAGAATGTATTCAGTGGTAGTTGCAAGAATAGTGGCGACTATAACGCATACATTGTGGCAGAGCAAAAGGATGCATCCTACAGCTATGATCTGACCGTGACCGACAACACCTTTGCTGGAGCTCAAAACCACGCCATAGGCGTACAGGGTCGTGGTACTACTTACCCCACAGCCAACAATATCACTGTTACCGGCAACACCTTCAATTCTTATGGTGCAAACGGCAAAACCGAGCGTGCTGCTTTCAAGATTTGGAATGTTACTGGATATGCAACCGAAAAGAATGCTGAACTTACCGAAGCGGCTAAGGCACTTGTCGAGAGCATGAAAGTTAATAACACATTCAGTGATGCTGTCAAGAGTAACGCTAACTGTGTTTTGGCGGATTTCTTTGAAAACATTGTAGCTTTCAACTAATCATTTTCCAAAGTCTTCTCCACCTTCGGGTGGAGGGTGCTCCGAGCACAAATATTCCCCCGGCGGCTTTGCCGCCGGGGGTTCGCTTTTTTGATCTTACTGCCGCTTCATCTGCCGGAGAAACAGCAGGATGGCTCCGGCCAGCGCCAGCGCGGTATAGCCCAGCACCCAGAGGGCATGGGGCCAGACGGCGGGCCAGTCGCCCCGGAAAACGGCCCGCTCCACCTCCACCGCGTGGACAAAGGGCAGAGCGTAGGCGATCTTGCGGAAAGCGCCGCCCACCAGTTCCAGATCGAACCAGACGCCGGAGAGCCAGGCGGAAAGATTGGTCAGCAGCGCGCCGCAGACGCCGCCGGTCTGCTTGACGGTCAGGATGCTGCCGCAGAGCAGGCCCAGCGCAATGAAAAACAGCGACACCGGCACCACGGAAAGCACGGCCCAGAGCATATTCACCGTGGGCTTCAGCCCCAGCGTCATGGCCAGCAGATAGCACAGGGCGCTCTGGACCGCCGCCATGGGCAGAATGGGCAGGGCATAGCCGCAGATAAAGTCCGCCGCCGTCAGCGGCGTGGTGTAGAGCCGCTGGAGCAGGGCGGTCTCCCGGTCCCGGGAGATCAGCGTCGCGGAAAACAGCGTCAGAAAGGAAAGCCCGAAGATCGTGATGCCCGGGGTCAGCTGGTCCAGCGCAAAAAGCTCTGCGGGGATGTTGGCCTGAATGGCGGAGAGCAGCAGGATCAGCACCAGGGGAAAGCCCAGGCCGAAGCCCAGCGTCAGCGGATCCCGCAGGATCTCCCGGGCGCAGCGAAGGGAAAAGGTACGCAGTCTCATGCTTTTTCCTCCTTTACCAGCTTGACAAAGGCGTCTTCAAAGCGGTCGGAGCCGGCGCGGCGCTTAAGCTCCTCCGGCGTTCCGACGGCCAGCAGATGGCCGTCCTTCATGATGCCGACCCGGTCGGACAGGGCCTCCGCTTCCTCCAGATAGTGGGTGGTGAGGACGATGGTGATGCGGCCCTTCAGGCTGCGGACGGTGTCCCACAGGTCGCTGCGGGCCAGAATGTCCAGGCCAAGGGTAGGCTCGTCCAGAAAAAGAATGTCCGGCTGACTTACCAGCGCCATGGCGATGCTCAGCCGCCGCTGCCAGCCGCCGGAGAGCTTGCCGGCCCGGCGATGCAGCACAGGCTCCAGCCCCAGCTGCGCGGCCAGCTCCGCCGCCTTTTGGCGGCTTTTTTCTTTGGAAAACCCATGAACGCCGCACATCAGCAGCAGATTTTCCTCCGCCGTCAGATTGGGGGCAACGGCGGTCTCCTGGGGAGAGACGCCGATGCGCTGCTTTACCTCTCCCGCCTGGGAAAGGATGCTTTTTCCGCCCAGCCAGGCTTCGCCGGCGGTGGGCCGGGTCAGGCAGGAGAGCATTTTGATGGCGGTGGTCTTGCCGGCGCCGTTGACGCCCAACAGGGCAAACAGCTCCCCCTGCGCCACCGTCAGGTCCAGACCGTCTACCGCCAGAATGTCCTTATATCGTTTGCTGAGACGCTCCGTCCGGATGGCTTCCATCTTGGCGTCCTCCTTTCAAAAACCGGTATTTCAGGCCCTCGTACATATCCGTCAGGGCGCGGCTCACATCCTCTGTGCTCCAGTCCAGGTAGTGCGTCGCGGCCATGGCGGCGATGCCGTGGACGAAGACCCAGTTTTCCAGATGAAACAGCAGCGCCTGCTGCCGGGTCAGGCCCAGATTGCGCCGGATCAGCGCCAGAAGCTCCTCCAGCTCGCTCCCCGCCGCTCCCGGCGCTTCCCGGGAACGGTCGCGCATGAAGAGCAGCTTGAAAAGCTCCGGCTCCTCCTGGGCAAAGCGGATGTAGGCCATGCCGCTGGCTTTATAGGGCGGCAGGTCGCCCTTGGTCATGGCCTCGGCCAGCCGCCGCTGATAGATGGCGTTGGCAGCGATCAGGACCTCCCGCTGGACCTCCTCCATATTGCGGAACAGGCCGAAGATGGGCTTTGCGGAGCAGTCCAGCCGGGCGGCAAGGCCACGGGCGGTGACGGCGGCGAAGCCGCGCTCCCGGGTCAGCGTCAGCGCGGCAAGAACGATCTCCTCCCGGGTGTATTTGGTTTTCGGCGGCAAAGGATCGCCCTCCTCTCAAGAAAACAATTGTTGCGCAACGCGCGTTTCTTTTGCTATTATACGCAGACGGACGCAGCTTGTCAAGCAAAAAAGCGCCCCCGAAGGGGCGCTGAGGGAGAATCGGGCCGCGCTGCTTATCGCAGCGGAAGACAGCTGCCGGCGGCATTGGCGTGGCAAATGGCCAGCGCCAGCGCATCGGCCGCATCGTCGGGACGGGGGATGCTGTTCAGATGCAGAATGCGGCGGGTCATCTCCATGACCTGCTTTTTTTCTGCCTTACCGTAGCCCACCACCGACTGCTTCACCTGGGAGGGCGTGTATTCAAAGGGCAGCAGGCCCCGCTCGGCGCAGGCCGTCACGATGACGCCCCGGGCCTGGGCCACCTGGATGCCGGTGGTGATGTTGGTGTTGAAAAAAAGCTCCTCGATGGCCACCGCATCGGGCTTGACCGTATCCAGCAGCGTGCGCATATCCCGGGCGATCTCCAGCAGGCGATAGGGCATTTCCGTGCCGGCACGGGTGGTGATGGCGCCGTAACAGAGCATTTTCTGCTTCCCGCCGGCGCTTTCCACCGCGCCGTAGCCCACGATGGCATAGCCCGGATCCAGACCCAGAATGATCATGCTTCCAGCATCCGCTCTGCTGCCCGCAGAATGCCCAGCTTGCCGGCTTCGTAGGTGAGACCGCCCTGAAGATAGCAGGTATAAGGCTCCCGCAGGGGCGCGTCGCAGCTGAGCTCGATGGAGGAGCCCTGAATGAAGGTGCCCGCCGCCATGATCACCGGATCCTCATAGCCGGGCATCTCGCCCGGGACGGGGCTGGCAAAGCTGTCTACCGGGGAGGCGGACTGGATGCCCTGGCAGAAGCGGATCAGCGGCTGGGGCGCGCCGAAATCGATGGTCTGGATGATGTCGTACCGCGGCTCCTCCGCCGTGGGAGAGACGCCATAGCCCAGCTCCTGCAGAACACCGGCGCAGAAGGCTTCGGTCTTGACCGCCTGCGCCGTTACATGGGGGGCCAGAAACAGGCCCTGATACAGGCTCCGATTCACGCCCAGCGTTGCGCCGCATTCGCCGCCGATGCCCGGCAGGGTCATGCGGGCCGCCGCACGCTCCACCAGGTCGGCCCGGCCGGCAATATAGCCGCCGCAGGGAGCCAGGCCGCCGCCGGGATTTTTGATGAGCGACGCCGCCTGCAGGTCTGCGCCGTGGTGCAGCGGCTCCGTCTCGCAGACGAACTCGCCGTAGCTGTTGTCTACCAGCACCGCAAGCTCCGGCCGGGCGGACTTTACCAGCGCGCAAAGCCGGCCGATCTCCTCCGGAGAAAGCGTCTTGCGGATGCCGTAGCCCCGGCTGCGCTGGAGAAACACCGCCGCCACATCGGGAGCCTGCACTGCCGCCAGAATGGCGGGCTCGTCCGGCGCGCCGTTTTTCAGGGGCACCTCCCGGAAGCCCATGCCGTAATCGGGGAAGCTGCCGGGGACCTTGCCGCGCTTGCCCACCACGGTCTCCAGCGTATCGTAGACGCCGCCGGTGATGCTCAAAAGCGTCTGCCCCGGCCGGACGCAGGCAAACATGGCGCAGGCGATGGCGTGGGTGCCGTTGACAAAGGCCGTGCGCACCAGCGCGCGCTCTCCGCCCAGGACCCGGGCATAGATCCGCTCCAGCTTGTCCCGGCCGGTATCGTCGTAGCCATAGCCGGTGGTGCCGTTGAAGTCCGCGGCCTGGACCCGCTCCTCCGCAAAGGCGGCCAGGACCTTTTCCGTGTTGTGAAGGGCGATCCGGTCGATCTCCGCGAAACGGCCGGCACACCGGGCCTCTGCCCGGACGGCCAGCTCCTGCATCTTCTGGTTCATGATAAAAAGCTCCTTTTCTGTGGATCCGGGCCGGAAGGCGCATCCTCCGGCCCGGGGGAAGGATGATTCAAACGAAGCGGGGGATCAGAGCTGCCGCATGGCGGCAGCGGCCAGCAGACGGCCAGCCTGACGGACGTCCTCCAGGTTGACGATCTCCCCATGGGAATGCACGTTGCGGCAGGGGATGCTCACGCAGCTGGCCAGAACGCCGCCGCGGGTGATCTGCATGGCGCGGGCGTCGGTAGAGCCGCCCAGCAGGATCTCGTCCTGATAGGGGATGCCCGCCGTCTCCGCGCTCCGGCGCAGATGCTCCACAGCCTGGGGATTGGCCCGCATGCCGCCGTCCTTGAGCTTGATGGCGGGACCGCCGCCCAGACGGACGCGATTGCGCTGGTGGGGCAGGTATTCCGGCGTGTCGGCTGCCACGGTCACATCCACGGAGAAGCCCATATAGGGCTCGATGCCGAAGGCTGCGGCGGCGCCGCCCCGACAGCCCACCTCCTCCTGAGCGGAGAAGACGAAATACAGGTCGTTGGGGCTTTCCTTTACCTGCTCCATGGCCAGCAGAAGGGCGATGCAGCCGGAAAGATCGTCGGTATAGGGACTCATCAGATTGCCGCCGGCCAGAAGCACGGGCTGGGCGTCGAAGACGCAGACGGAGCCGATGGGCGCAAGCGCTTCCGCCTCTGCCCGGTCCTTTGCGCCGATGTCGATGAAAAGATCGTGGATATCCACATCATAGGGCGTTTTGCCGGGGATGCCGGCATCCTTGTCCGGCCAGATGCTGCCCCGGAGGCCGCGCTCCGTGCGCACGGAAACGCCGATCAGGGAGAAGGGCGTATGTCCGCCCAGAGGCTCGAACCGGAGAAAGCCCCGGGGGTCGATGTCCGTGATCATCAGGCCGATCACATCCATATGGGCGGCCAGCATGAGCTTTTTGCCCGGGCCCTTTTTATGGCAGATCACGTTGCCCAGCGTGTCGGTATAGACCTCGTCCGCCAGCGGACGGGCCAGCTCCATAAGCAGCTGCGCCTGGGGCACTTCAAAGCCGGAGGGCATGGCGCACTGCACCAGACGGCGCTGCAATTCCAGAATATGTTCCATCGTGACCCCTCCTTAAGCGTTCAGGAACGCGGCCAGCAGACGGCCGGCCAGTTCCGCGTCGGTCTTGTCATAGGTCTCTGCGGGAGAATGGATGTGGCGGGTGGGGATGCTCACGCAGGTGGCCGCCACATTTTCCAGCGCCTTCTGCATGGCGGAGGTGTCGGTGCCGCCGCCGGTGAGGATCTCCTCCTGCCAGGGGATCTGGCAGTCGCGGGCGGTCTGCCGCAGCCGGGCGTTGAGGGCGGGGCTGCAGATGACGCTGTGGTCCTTGATCTTGATGGTGGGGCCGTTGCCCAGCGTGCGGGTGGGGACCTTCCGGGGGGAGGCGGGCGTGTCGTCCACGCCGCAGACGTCGCAGGCGATGCCCAGCGCGGGACGGATGGCCTGGGCGGCGCTGAGCGCGCCCCGGCAGCCCACCTCCTCCTGGGTGGAAAAGACGTAATAAACATCGTAATTGCCGGCCTTTGCCTGCTCCATGGTCAGCAGCAGCACCACGCAGCCGATGAGGTCGTCGGCATAGGGGCCAACGATGCGGCTGCCTGCCGCCAGCTCCGGCAGGCCCTCGAAGGCCGCCATATCGCCGATACGGATCAGCGACTGGGCTTCCTCCAGAGAGGCTGCGCCGATATCCAGATACAGGTCGGCATAGCGGACCTGGCTCCAGGGGCGGGAAAGGGTCTGGGAGGTCTCCCGGGCGCGGATGACGCCGTGGACGCCGTTGGGGAAGACCACGCGGCAATTCACCAGCTCTGCGGGGCTGTGGCCGCCGATGCCGTCGAGATCGGCAAAGCCGTTTTCATCCAGCCCGGTGACGATAAAGCCGATGGCGTCCATATGGGCGGCCAGCATGATCCGTTCGCCGGGGCCTTTTTTGTGGCAGATCAGATTGCCCATGGCGTCGGTGGTGATCTCGTCCACAAAGGGCGCGGCCAGCTCCCGCAGCACCTGGGCTACGCCGGTCTGCTCCGAGCCGGAGGGACGGGCGGCCGCCGCCAGCTTCCGATGAAGCTCCAAAACATCAAACATTCAGCTCACCTGCTTCCTTGATGACGATCTCCGCCAGCCGGCGCACCTCTTCCACATCGGGAAGATAGGCCACGTTGCAGGCGCAGTGGATATAACGAACGGGGGCGGAAAGGCCGAAGGCGATGGCGCCGGGCCCCTCGGATGCCCGGGAGGAATCTGTAGAGCCGTTGGCGGAACGGCGATACTGCCACCGGACGCCGGCCTTGTCCGCCTGGGCCAGGACCTTTTCCCGGAAGGCGCGGGGATAAACGGCGCCCCGATCCAGCAGGGAGACCACCGCGCCCGCCCGTTGGCAGCAGGACTGCTTGTGGGAGGGGATCTCCGGCATATCGGCGGCGGTGGTGCCCTCCAGCGTCAGGATGCAGCCGGGTTCCAGCCGGTGGACCGCCGCAGCGGCGCCACGGGAGCCGATCTCCTCGCCCACGGTAAAGACGAACCAGGTGTCATAGGGCAGAGACTGGGCCAGCAGCTTGAGCATGACGGCGCAGCCCACCCGGTCGTCCAGCGCCTTGGCCTTGACGCAGTCGACACCGAAGGGAAGGAAAGCGCTGTCGAACATTACGGGGTCGCCGGGCATGGCCAGGGCCTCCGCTTCCTTTTTGCTCTTGCAGCCCATGTCCACATAAAGACTGCTGAGGGCGGGGGCGATCTTGCGCTCCTCCGGCGTGGTGAGATGGACGGCCTTCAGCGCGATGACGCCGGGAGTCTTCTTTGCGCCCACGCGCATCCGGCGGCCGATGAGCACCCGGGGATCGATGCTGCCCACGGCGGAGATATGCAGCATACCGTCCTCCGTGATGTCCCGCACCAGAAAGCCTACCTCATCCATGTGGGCGCAGACCATCATGGGGCGGCGGCGGGGCTTTTCGCCCTTTTTGAACACGAACAGGCTGCCCAGCGCATCGGTGAACAGCTCATCTGCAAAGGGCCGGGCCTGCTCCTCGAGAAAGACGCGGACCTCGTCCTCGTAGCCTGCCACGCCGTCCAGCTGGCAAAGCTGTCTTAAAAGCTCCTTCATTCAGCGCGACCTCCTTCCAGCGACAGGATAAACTCCGCCGTCAGCCGTCCGACGCTTTTTACATCTTCCATGCGCACCAGCTCTACGGGGGAATGCATATATTTCAGGGGCAGAGAGATCACCAGCGTCTGACAGCCCTCCCGCTGGGTCTGCATGGGCCAGGCATGGGTGCCGCTGCGGCTGGGGCAGCATTCTGCCAGATGGGGGATCTCCTTGGCGCGGGCCACCTCCATGGCCTTTTGCGCCAGCCGGGGCAGGCTGTTGGAGCCGATGGAGAGGATGGCGCCATCGCCCAGCCGGGCGCAGACCTGGGGCGCGTCGCCGGTGCGGGCGTGGGTCACGTCTACTGCGATGGCATAGTCCGGATGGACCTTATAGGCGTTGATCAGGCCGCCGTCGAAGCCGGTCTCCTCCTTGGTGGAGGCGGAGAGCACCACATTCACCGGCAGCTTTTTGTCCTGCAGCAGCTCCATGGTGTGGAGCAGGCAGACCAGGCAGGCCCGGTCGTCAAAGGCCTTGCCGCAGATGGAATCGTTTTTCAGCTCCATCATGTCGTTGGCAAAGGCCATGAAATCGCCCACATGGACGGTCTCCCGGGCCTGGGGTCCGGTCATACCGATATCTACCACCATCTCGGGGATGGGGACGGACTTTTTCTGGTCGCCGGCCTTCTGCAGATGGGGCGGCATGGCCGCCACGATGCCCAGAATGGGGCCGCGGTCCCGGGTGAGGACGGTGAGCTCGCTGCCCAGCAGCATCCGCTGGTCCACGCCGCCCTCGGTGGTGAAGCGCAGGAAGCCCTCCTCCGTCACCTCCGTGACGGTAAAGCCGATCTGGTCGATGTGGGCGTCCAGCAGGACGGTTTTTGCGCCGGGGATGCCGCAATCGCGCCAGCCCAGCACATTGCCGAAGGCGTCCACCTCAACACGGTCGCAGTAAGGCTCCATCAGCTCCCGGGCGATCTCCGCCACCCGGTGCTCATCGCCGGAAACGCCGTATTCCGAAGTGAGCCTTCGGATCTTCTCCTGTAAGGTCAATTCCGATACACCTCTTTCTCTGTAGTTTCAGGTCGTTTTCTGCTTTATTTCAGCGCCCGCACCTGCTCCTTGAAATATTGGCCGCGGAGCATGAAGTTGGGGAACTGGTCAAAGGAAGCGCAGGCCGGGCTGAACAGAACGATGTCTCCCGGCCGGGCCAGCGCCCGCGCCCGGCGGATCACCTCGTCCAACCGGTCAAAATGCAGGATCTCCGGCGCACCGGGCCGGTAGTGGGAGGAGCGCAGCACGGCGGCCTCGATCTTTTCCGCCGTTGCCCCGCAGAGCAGGAGCAGCCGCACATGCTCCGGCAGCAGCTCGCCCAGCTGGTCGAAGGGGATATGCTTGTCGTAGCCGCCGGCAATGAGGATCACCTTCTGGGAAAAGCTCTTCAGGCCGGCAATGGTGCGGGTGGGGCTGCTGCCGATGGAATCGTTGTACCACTTTACGCCGTCCAGCTCCCGCACCAGCTCCAGCCGGTGCTCCACGCCGCCAAAGGTGCGGGCCACCCGATCCATGACCTCCGGAGAGACCAGATCGCGCAGGGCGGCGCAGGCGGCCATATAATTCTCAATGTTGTGGACGCCGGGGATGCGGATGTCGGCGGCGGCAAACAGCGGCGCGCCGTCGTCGGTCAGGACGCCGTTTTCCAGGCAGACGCCCTGAACCAGCCTGTTCTGCCGGGAGAAAAAGCGCACCCGGCCCGGAGCCTGGGAAGCCAGCGCCCGGGTGAGCTCGTTGTCGTAGTTCAGCACCAGAAGATCCTCCGGGCCCTGCCGGCGGAAGATGTTGCACTTGGCGCCGACATATTCGTCCATGTCCTTATGGACGTCCAGATGGTTGGGGCTCAGGTTGGTGATGACGGCGATGTGGGGCGTCTGCTCCATGCTCATCAGCTGGAAGGAGGAAAGCTCCAAAACGGCCACATCCTCAGGGCGCATCCGCTCCGCCTGATCCAGCAGCGGCGTTCCGATGTTGCCGCCCAGCCAGACGGTCTTTCCCGCAGCCTTCAGCATCTCCGCGATGAGGGTGGTGGTGGTGGTCTTGCCGTCGCTGCCGGTGACGGCGATCAGCATACAGGGGCAGACGGAAAAGAAGACCTCCATCTCCGAGGTGATCTCCGCGCCCCGGGCCTTTGCCGCCAGCAGCGCGGGATGGTCGGGCCGCAGGCCGGGGGTGCGGAAGATGATATCCCCCTCCAGCCCGTCCAGATACCCCTCGCCCAGCACCAGCTCCACACCCAGCGACTGCAGCTCCGGCACGATCGCGCCCAGCTGCTCCGCTGTTTTTTTATCCCGGGCGGTGAGCCTTGCGCCCGCTCCCGCCAAAAGCCGCAGCAGCGGACGGTTGGAAACACCGATGCCGATGACGGTGATCCGTTTGCCCGCAGCGCTGCGCAGATATTCCTGGATCGTCATGAAAAAGCCTCCTGTCGGCCAGATTTTTCAACGATACCAGTATACTCCAAATCTCCCGTTCCCGCAACAAAAACCCGGCGCGGCAGGAAAAAATCCTGGCCACAGCCAGGAAGATGAAAAAAGGCCCCTCCCGGAGGGAGGGACCTTGATGGGAAAGACGGATCAGCGGGGGATGTTCAGCGTCTGGCCCACATAGATGCGGTTGGCATCCTTGACGGTAGCGGCGTTGGCATCGAAGATGGCCTTCCACTGTGTGCCGTCGCCCAGCAGCTTTTTGGCGATCTTCCACAGGCTGTCGCCCTTGACCACCACATAGGTTTCCGCGGGCTGCTCAGGCTGCTCGGGCTGCTCGGGCTCGACGGGCGTCTCGGGGATGACGACGGTGATGCGGCCCTGGGGCTTGGCGTAGGTCTCGCCCACGACGCCCTTCAGCTGGGTGGTGATATAATCCATCACGGCCACATCCATGGGGATGCCGGTGTCGATGACGGTCTCCGCAGAGGCGAAGGCATAATAAGTGTCGCCGCCGCCGGCGCAGAAGTTGTTGGTGATGACGGCGTAGGTGTCGTCGGCCTTGAACTCCTTGCCGTTGACGCTCTCGATGGTGACGCGGTTGATGGTCTTGGGACCGTAGTAGGTAGAGCCGGGATAGGTCTCGGCGTTGGCGTCATAGGCCTTGCCGGTGTCTACGGTGAACTTCAGACCGGAGACCTGGGGGAAAGCGCCCACGGCGTTGGGCGTGCAGTAGGTGGAAGCCTCCAGCGCCTCCAGCAGCTTGGCGCCGGAGATATAGACCAGAGAGATGGTGTTGCCGAAGGGCAGGACGGTGTTGATGTCGTTCTTGGTGATGTCGCCCGCCTTGATGGCAGCGCGGATGCCGCCGCCGTTGGTGATGGCGACCACATGGTCGGCGTCTACGGTGAGCCCCTCCTGATTCTGCATGACCTGCCAGACCATGGCGTCGGCGATCAGGTCGCCGTTGTTGGTCTCGCTGTCACGGTTGCCGTTGGGAGCCTTTGCGCCGTTGAGCTCTACCTCGCTCTTGGCGAAGACGGCGCCGTATTCGGCCATGACCCGGTCGATGATGGTCTGCGCGGCGGCGGCAACCGTCGCGTCGCCCTCATAGTTGGGGACGGAAACATCCTTGCCCTCGTCATTTTTCTCGGTGTGATAGACGGGGAGCAGCTCGTTTTTCTCGATCTTCTTGGTGGCGTCGTCAATGACGATCAGGCCGATGTTGGCAAAGGCGGTGCCGGTGGACTGGATGGGCTCGCCGTTTTCGCCCTTGGTCATGACGGTGTGGGAATGGCCGTCGATGATGAAGTCGATGCCCTCCACCTTGGAATACAGATCATAGGAGCGATAGGGCTCGGATTCGGCGTCTACGCCCAGATGGGCCAGGCAGATCACCAGATCGGCGTCCTTCAGGGCCTCCACCTGGGTCTTGGCGGCGGCATAGAACGCGTCGCCGGTGGCAAACGTCAGGCCCTTGATCAGCGCGGGGTTGGCCTTGGTCTGGGTCTCGGGAGTCTCCATGCCGAAGAAGCCGATCTTGACGCCGGATCTGGTGGTGTAGGTGGTGTTGCCGTCAAAGATGGTCTTGCCGTCGGCGGCGAACACATCGGCGCACAGGACCTTGAACTTGGCCTGCTTCATGTTTTCCACCAGCTGGGCGTAGCCGTAGTCGAACTCATGGTTGCCCAGCGTGACCACATCATAGCCGGCGGCGTTCATCATGGCAACGGCGTCAGCGCCCTTGGTGGAGCTCACATAGGTGGTGCCCTGGCTGTAATCGCCGGCATCCACCAGGATCACCTCGGCGCCCTGCGCCTCATACTGCGCCTTCAGCGCGGCCATATAGGCATAGCCGGCGATGGCGCCGTGGACGTCGTTGGAATGGAGGATCACGGTCTTGCCCGCCATCGTGGGGGCGGGAGCGGTGGCGGCGTCTTCCGCAAAGGCGGGGACGGCCAGCGCAAGCACCATGGCCAGGGCCAGGAACAGCGCAAGGAATTTCCGATTCTTCATGGGATCTCGCTCACTTTCTTTTTTATATTTGCGCCGCAGTAGGCGCACCTTGATTGTACCTGAACCGTGGGCAAAAATGAACCCCGCAAAAGGGGAAAAAATAAACAAAGATTTTCTGAAAAATTTGGCGTGGAGCGGTGAAAATTGAGCCTTGTCAGGACCTGCCGGTTGGTATAAAATAAATAAGTTATCGAAAATGTCACTTTTTGACGGAAAGACGGGGAAAAGAGCATGCAGAAGCAGGGCTTTGACAATCAGATCTACATTACAAGGCAGTCGGAGGAGATCCAGCGGCGCATCCAGCAGTTTGGAGGAAAGCTTTATCTGGAGTTTGGCGGAAAGCTGTTTGACGATTTCCATGCGTCCCGGGTGCTGCCGGGCTTTGCGCCGGACAGCAAGATCCAGATGCTGAAATCCATGGCGGACAAGGCGGAGATCATCATCGCCATCAACGCCGGGGATATCGTCAAAAACAAGATCCGGGGCGATCTTGGCATCACCTACGATCAGGATGTGCTTCGTCTGATCGACGCCTTCCGGGAGTTTGGCCTGTATGTGAGCTCTGTGGTCATCACCCGCTACAACGGCGAGCTTTCCGCCCAGGCCTTCCAGCAGAAGCTGGAGAAGCTGGGCCTGCGGGTCTACCGGCATTATCCCATCGAGGGCTATCCCTATAATATCACCGGCATCATCAGCGAGGAGGGCTTTGGCAAAAACGAGTTTGTGGAGACCCAGCGGCCGCTGGTGGTGGTGACGGCCCCCGGCCCCGGCTCCGGCAAGCTGGCCGTCTGTCTGAGCCAGCTGTATCATGAGAATCTTCACGGCGTCAACGCCGGTTACGCCAAGTTTGAGACCTTCCCCATCTGGAACCTGCCGCTGAAGCATCCGGTGAACCTGGCCTATGAGGCGGCCACCGCCGATCTCAACGATGTGAACATGATCGACCCCTATCATCTGGAGCATTACGGCGTCACAACCGTGAATTATAACCGGGATGTGGAGGCCTTCCCCGTTCTGAACGCCATGTTTGAGCGCATCAACGGCAGCAGCCCCTATCATTCGCCTACGGATATGGGCGTCAATATGGCGGGCTACGCCATCGTGGACGACGAGGCCTGCTGCCAGGCCTCCAAGGCGGAGATCATCCGGCGGTATTACGGCGCGCTGTGCGATCTGCGCAAGGGCACGGGGACGGAGGCCGCCGTGGAGAAGATCGAGATGCTCATGCGGATGCTGGGCATCAGCTCTGCCGACCGGCCGGTGGTGGCGGCGGCGCAGGCCAGGGCGGAGGAAACGGGAAAGCCTGCCGTGGCCATCCAGCTGCCGGACGGGCGGCTGGTAACGGGCCGCACCTCCGATCTGCTTGGCCCCTCTGCGGCGGCCCTGCTCAACGCGGTGAAGGGCATTTGCCGCATCCCGCGGGAGGACAATCTGATCACTCGCGGCGTCATCGGGCCCATCCAGAGCCTGAAGACGGAGGTGCTGGGCAATCATAATCCCCGGCTCCATTCCGACGAGGTGCTGGTGGCGCTGTCCATCAGCGCGGCGCTCAGCGGCGAGGCCCAGCGGGCCTGCGCCCATCTTTCCGACCTCCGGGGCTGCGAGGCCCATTCCACGGTGATCCTGCCTCAGGTGGACGCGGATATCTATCGGAAGCTGGGCATCCATCTCACCTGCGACCCCGCCTATCAGACGAAAAAGCTTTATCATAAATAAAGCCGGAAAAGAAAAGGCTCCCCCTCTGTGGGGAGCTTTTTCTTTTCCGGCAAGGACGGGCAGACTACGGCGGCTTGTCTGCTTCAAGGCTCGGAGGAATACTGCTCCAGCAGCGGCGTGGCCCGCTTCCGGTATTCGGAAGGCGGAGTGCCCACCAGACGGATAAAGTTGCGGTAGAAGGTGGAAAAATCCTGATAGCCCACCCGTTCGGCGATCCGGGAGATGGGCAGATCCGTCTCGCCCACCAGCTGAGCCGCCGCAAGGATGCGCTGGTCGGAGATGAATCTGCGGACGGTCTTGCCGGTGACGCGGGGAAACTGCCGGTAAAGATCGGATTTGGACAGAGTGCATAGTTGGGCCAATCGGTCGATGGTCAATTCTTCGGCATAATGGGCGGCGATATAGGCCACGCATTGCTCCACAGCTGCTTCCGCAGAGGAATGAGACAGCGCTGCGTCCTGCATGGGCTCCAGGGAACGAAGGAATTCCAGAAGGATCGCCTTGGACAGCAGCGGCCCCGAGCTCTGGCTCACCTGATAGGGCAGGGCCTGCTCGCTGAGCAGCAGACGAAGCAAAGCCGCCAGCCGCTCAGTCAGCGGCACGGAAAGATGAAAAAGCACTGCTGGCCCAGGTCCTCCGGCGTCAAACGGGGAAAGCGGGCAAAAACCTCTGCGGCCATGGACGAGGTGAAGGACAGACAATAATAGCGAGCAGGTCTTTCAAAAAAATCCAGAGCATGCCAGACCTCGGCTGGGGTGAAGATCAGATCCCGGGGGCCGGGCTCATAGTGCTGGTTGTTCTGCTGATGCAGAAGGCTGCCGTCCAGCACCAGATAAAACTGATAAAAGGCATGGGAGTGGGATGCGGTGGTAAAATCCCGGCGGGTATCCTCATAGAGAAAATATTCTGCGCCGGCGCTGAAGGAAAGAGAACGGGTCAGTGTGATCATAGTCAGACCTCCGTAAGGAAGATTTTGCGAGGCGAGGGAAGAAAATCAAAAACCGGCTAAATGCACAATAAAATGACAATGTATTTGGGTATTCAACACCTATTATAACAAAGAAAGAGAAAAAATGCAAGAGAAATTGCAATGCAGATAGAAATTGCAATTGTGATAGCAGGCGCTACCGTGTAGAATAGGGGCATAAAAATACACGGGCCGTTCATAAAAGAACACAGCAAGGAACAGCCTTCCCCGGCGATTTTCTCTGTAATAAAGCGCAAAGCAGCTTTATGATAATGAAAAGTCAAAAGGAGGCCCCAAGTATGAAAAAATTGATCGCACTGTTTCTTCTGACTGCCATGGTGTTCACTTTGTGCGCCTGCGGCAACGGGAACAACGAATCCGGCAACAAGCAAAACTCGGATGAGTTCGTCATCACCTACAGCAACGGCGAGCAGCCAGAGGCGATGGATCCCATCACCAGCAATTACGCGGCAACCTCCATCGTCATGTATAATATTTATTGCGGCCTGACCCGCATCAGCGCCCAGGGCGTCGCCGAGCTGGCCTATGCAGACGATTACTCCGTCAGCGACGACGGCCTGGTCTGGAAGTTCCACATCCGGGAGAACAGCAAATGGTCTGATGGATCCGAGCTGAACGCTCACGACTGGGTGAGAGGCTTTGAATATCATATGCGCCCCGAGGTCAATTGCCGCGGCTATGACCTGAAGAAGTATGTCAAGAACAGCGAAAAGTACCGTCTGGGTGAATGCTCCTGGGACGAGGTCGGCTTCAAGGCGATCGACGATCATAACCTGGAGATCACGCTGGAAAATCCCTGCACCTATTTCCTGGATGTGGCCTGCACCTACATCCCCTATAAGGTGGATGTGATGGAAGCCAACGCCAACTGGGCCAAGAACCCCGAGACCTATATCACCAACGGCGCCTTCCGCGTCACGGAGATCGTTGACCAGGTAAGCTTCAAGACGGAAAAGAATCCCTATTATTATGACGCGGACAATGTTCAGGTGGATAAGCTGAACTTTAAGTGGATCGATGACGAAGCCGTGGAGCTCTCCTCCTATAAAAACGGAGAGATCGATGTTTCCGACAATCTGAGCGCGGAAGCGGAGCAGACCTACCAGGGCAAGCCGGATTATTATGCGGCGGAAAAGATCGGTGTCCGTTACATCACCTGCAATACCGCGCACATCACCGATAATCGCATCCGCAAGGCGCTGGCTTATGCCATTGACCGGGATATGCTCATCAAGATCGAGGGCTGCGCCCACAAGGCGGCTACTGGTCTGGTGCCCTATGGCATCCATTGGGACGGCAAGCAGTGGCGCGATGTTGCCGACGAGAAGAACGGCGGCAAGCTGGTGGAATACGATCTGGAGAAGGCAAAGCAGCTGCTGGCCGACGCCGGCTATCCCAACGGCGAGGGCCTGCCCACCTATACCTACATCTGCTACAATACGGCCACCAACCGGGCCCAGGCACTGCAGAACATGTGGAAGGCCATCGGCGTGAATGTGGAGATCGTTTCCTATGAATCCTCCACTTACTGGGATGTGTTTGACACCGAAAACTGGGACATCGCCGACGACGGCTGGACCGGTGACTTTGACGATCCCAACACCAATATGTTCCTCTGGGAGGAATACCGCGAGGTCAATGCGGACGGCACGCTGAAGGATGCCCGCTGGCACAACGATGCGGCGATCGAATATGACCGGCTGTTGAAGGAGACCTATAAGGAGACCGATTATGAGGCCCGCATGGAGCTGTTCCGTGAGGCGGAAAAGGTCCTGATCGACGATATGCCTGTGATCCCGGTGTATTTTTACTGCGACACGATCCTGATCAATCCCAACATCGAGGGCATCGTCAAGAGCTATATCGGCCACGTGTTCTTCCAGTATGCACGGCAGAAATAAAAAGCGAAACGCCGCTGACAGATAGCCTTTGCAGGGCCGCGGGCAAGCCCCGCGGCCCTGCTGCAATTTTCGACTTGAAAATGAAAGAGAAACGGTGGTATTTCTATGGTAAGATATATAATCAAACGCGTGATCGCGGCAGTGATCTCTATGTTTTTTCTCATTACGATCACCTTTTTCCTGACCCGGGCGATCCCGGGCGGACCCTTCAGCGCCGGCGAGCAGAAGGACCTGAACCCGGAGATCGTCCAGGCCATCCGGGCGCGCTACGGCCTGGACAAGCCGGTCTTCGAGCAGTATCTGAACTATCTGAGCAAGCTGCTGCAGGGCGACATGGGTGTTTCCTATAAAAAAGTGAATTATACGGTGGACGAGCTGATCATCGGCGGCTTCCCGGCGTCTGCGCAGGTGGGCGCGGTGGCCATTATCGTTGCGTTGGTCATTGGCATCCCGCTGGGGATCGTGGCGGCGCTGAAGCGGGGGACGTGGTCAGACATGGCAGCCATGATCATTGCCACCATCGGCATCTCCATCCCCACATTTGTCATAGCCATGCTGCTGATGTATCTGTTCTGCATGAAGTGGGGCGTGCTTCCCAACACCGGCTGGGGCGAGATGAAGCATTTCATTCTGCCGGTGGCCTGTCTCTGTCTGGCGCCCATCGCCCATATCACCCGTCTCATGCGCTCCTCCATGCTGGAGGTCTCCCGGCAGGATTATGTGCGCACGGCCCGCTCCAAGGGCGTTCCGGAGGGCAAGGTCATCGGCAAGCATATGGTGCGCAATGCCATTCTCCCTGTGATCACCTATCTGGGGCCGCTGGTGGCCGCGCTGACCACCGGCAGCTTTGCCATCGAGCGCCTGTTCATGATCCCGGGTATCGGCCGGTATTTCGTCAACGCCGTTGGCGACCGGGACTATACGGTCATCATGGGCCTGACGATCTTCTATGGGGCATTTATCATGCTTTGCACACTGCTGGTGGATATCGCCTACGCGATCATTGATCCCCGCGTGAAGCTGGATCAGTAAGGAGGGAGCAGCTATGGCAAAAAAGATCAATATGTTTCCACACATTCCGGAGCCGCCCTATACCATGGAGAGCTTAGATATCCCTCAGGAGCTGTTTCAGCCTATGGACGAGGCGGAACGGGTCATGGATCAGATCAACCGGCCCAGCATCTCCTATTGGCAGAACGCTTACAGGAAGATCAAGGCGGATCCGCTGGCCGTCATCGGGTTTATCTTTATTTTTCTGATGATCCTACTGGCTGTGTTCGGGCCGATCTTCAGCCCGTATACCTATGAGCAGCAGGATTATGATGCCATCTATCAGACACCTAACGCCCAACATCTGTTGGGGACCGATATGTTCGGCCGGGATCTGTTTACCCGGATCGCTTACGGCGCACGGATCAGCTTGACCATCGGCTTTGTGGCCGCGCTGGTCAATATGGTCATCGGCGCGCTCTACGGCGGCATCGCGGGCTTCTTTGGCGGCAAGGTGGACATGATCCTAATGCGCATCGTAGATATTTTCGCCGCAGTCCCCTCACTGCTGTATATCATCCTGCTGATGATGTTCCTCGGCTCTAATCTGCAGAGTATTCTGATCGCGCTGTGTCTGACCTACTGGTTCAGCACGGCCCGGCAGACCCGTGCACAGATCCTGTCCATCCGTAATCAGGACTTTGCCATGGCCGCCAAGGTGGCGGGGGAGACGGATTTTCAGATCCTGCTCCGGCACCTGATCCCCAACAGCATCGGCCCCATCATCGTCACGGTTTCCTCGCTGGTGCCTGCCGCCATTTTTGAGGAGGCATTCCTGAGCTTTATCGGCATTGGCATCGCGGTCCCCGTGGCCAGTTGGGGAACGCTGGCCAACGATGGGATGAAGGTCATGGGCTTGTATCCCTATCTGATGATCTATCCCGCCGCAGCCATCAGCCTGACCATGTTTGCGCTGAATTTTATCGGCGATGGGCTGCGGGACGCGCTGGATTCCCGCCTGAAGAAATGAGCAAGGGAGGAGCAAGGATATGAGCGAGCATTTATTGGAAGTAAAAAACCTTCGCACCAACTTTGCCACCGGCGGCGGGATCGTTCAGGCGGTGCGCGGCGTGAGCCTTTATGTAGACGCCGGCGAGTTTATCGGCATTATCGGAGAATCCGGCTGCGGCAAGAGCGTCAGCATGATGTCTGTCATGCAGCTGCTGGCGGATAATGCCGCCGTTCGGGCCGACGCCATCCTGTTTGACGGCATGGATCTGCAGAAACAGAGCCGCAAACAGATGCGCAAGCTGCTGGGCAGCAGCATCGGCATGATCTTTCAGGATCCTATGACCTCGCTGAATCCCCTATATACCATCGGGAACCAGCTGATGGAGCCGCTGCGGCAGCATCAGAAAATGTCCCGCGCAGCGGCGAAGGAGAGAGCGCTGGAGATGCTCCGGCTGGTGGGCATCAATGAGCCGGAAAAGCGGCTGAAGCAATATCCCCATGAGCTTTCCGGCGGTATGCGGCAGCGGGTGATGATCGCCATCGCCATGTGCTGCACGCCAAAGCTGCTCATCGCAGACGAGCCGACCACGGCGCTGGATGTGACCATTCAAGCGCAGATTATGGAGCTGATGGCGGAACTGAAGGATAAATTTTCCACGGCTACCATCCTGATCACCCACGATCTGGGCGTGATCGCCAGCGTCTGCAGCCGGGTGATGGTCATGTACGGCGGAAAGATCATGGAGGAGGGCTCTGTGGAGGATATCTTCTATGCCCCGGGCCATCCCTACACTGAGGGCCTGCTGCGGTCGGTTCCCGGAGATGGGTCCGGCTCCAGAGAAAAGCTGATCCCCATTCCCGGAAGTCCGCCGGATCTGATGAATCCGCCGGTGGGCTGTCCCTTTGCGGCCCGCTGCCCCAAGGCCATGCAGATCTGCAGCATGGCGCCGGCGGAGCTGACGGAGCTCGCCCCCAAGCATCGGGCAGCCTGTTGGCTGCATCATCCCCAGGTCAAATCCATGCAGAATTGAGGTGCAATCATGGAGGAGAATAGAGTATTACTGGATGTACAGGGCCTGAAAATGCATTTTCCCGTGCGTGGAAAGGGCTTGAGCAAACATGACGGCGTATTGAAAGCGGTGGATGATGTTTCCTTTTCCATCCAGCGGGGCAGGACCTTCGGTCTGGTGGGAGAATCCGGCTGCGGCAAGACGACGGTGGGCCGTACGATCCTGAAGCTGCATCAGGCCACGGCGGGAAAGGTGATCTACGACGGCAAGGATCTTACAGCAATGACTGATAAGGAGTTTTTCCCTATGCGCCGGGAGCTGCAGATGATCTTTCAGGACCCCATGACCTCTCTGGATCCCCGCCAGACGGTGAATGAGATCGTTGGCGGGCCGCTGCGGCTGCAGAAGATGGTCGGCAGCAAAAAGGAGCAGGATGAACGGGTACTGGAGCTGCTGCACATGGTAGGCCTGAAGGATGACCATGCCAACCGCTATCCCCATGAGTTTTCCGGCGGCCAGCGGCAGCGCATCGGGATCGCCCGGGCACTGGGTCTGGAGCCGCGGTTTATCGTCTGCGACGAACCGATCTCCGCGCTGGATGTATCCATCCAGGCGCAGGTGGTCAATCTGTTGGAGGACTTTCAGGAGCGGCTTGGCCTGACCTATTTGTTCATCTCCCACGACCTTTCCATGATCCGGCATATTTCCCATCAGGTGGGCGTGATGTATCTGGGCCATCTGGTGGAGGTGGCGGAGGTGGAAGAGCTTTATACCAATATGCGCCATCCTTATACACAGTCGCTGATGTCGGCTGCGCCCATTGCCGATCCCAGAGCCTCCGCTGCCAGCCAGCGGATCATTTTGGAGGGCGATGTGCCCTCCCCGCTGAATCCCCCCAGCGGCTGTCCCTTCCGCACCCGCTGCCGGTTTGCCACCGAGCAGTGTGCGGCGGAGATGCCCGCGCTGGAGGATATTGGCGACGGCCATCTGGTGGCTTGCCATCATATGCTATAAAACATCTGTCATAAGAAGAGGGGCTCCAAGGGGAGCTCCTCTTTTTTGCTGCGGGGAAAATCGGGAAAAGGGCTTTTCCTGCGGGGAAAGGTGTGATATAATGAAGCTGCGACGCAAGTTCATACAGAAGCCCCGGGAGTGCGCAATTTACTTCGGTAAAAATGCACTCTTCTTTTCGCATTCCCTGGGGTTTGCGGAGCTTGCGTCGCGGCAGCTGAAGGTGTGCGTTTTTCGGCGCGGAGCCTTAGCTCCGCGCTTTTTCTTTTTTGAAAGACGCGAAAAAACAGCGGCTGTAAGAGAAACCGCGCCACATGGCGGGAAACAGAAAGGAGAAAAAGCATGAACAAGGCAGGACAGATCACGGAGTGGATGTTCACCAAAAAGGACTTGAGGAGGTGGGAGATCAGAAAAATGGCCTGTTTGATCCGGTGACCGTAGAGGATCAGACAAAATTTAACGCGGAATGCGAAAAGGCGATGGAAAAGAAGGCGCTGGAGCGGGGTCTTCTGGAGCAGGCACAGGAGAATGCGGAGGAGATATTGGGGCAGCTGCTGGAGAAGCTTCCGGGCATCCGGGAGGGCGGCTGGAAGCTCGAGTTTCAGACGGCGGAGGAATAACAGCGCGGCATAGCCGGCGGCGGACGGCGATCTTTTGGAAAATATTGCAGGCCCTGCTTGCCAAAGCCGTGGATCTGCGGTACAATAAGGCCGATCATTTTTAGGAGGCGCCGCGCATGAATCTTTCCGCTTTGCTGATCTATATGGCGGTCTCGTCTGTCACGCCGGGGCCAAACAACCTGATGAGCATGTATCTGGGCATTCAACACGGGCTGCGGGGCAGCGTGAGATTTCTCTCCGGCAGCGCCCTGACCCTGCTGCTGAAGGCGCTGATCTGCGGCGGGCTGAATGTTTTGCTGGCCAGGTGGCTGCCGGCGGCATCGGTCTACCTGAAATGGCTGGGGGCGGCGTATATGCTCTATCTGGCCTTCTGCATGGCGAAAAGCGGCTTTCAGAAGGGCGCAGGGCGGGAAAAGCAGGGAGAAAACACCTTTATGGCAGGCGTTTTGCTCCAGTGTCTCAATATGAAGAGCTGGCTTTCCGCCCTGAGTATGTTTTCCGTTTATGTCATGCCCTTTACCACCGGCTTTTCCGCGGTGGCGGGGGTCTCGCTGGCCTTTTGCCTGATGATCCTGCTGTCGGCGGTGATCTGGTGCCTGTTTGGGCAGAGCATCCGGCGGCTTTATGAGAGATGGCGTCTGCCCATCAGCTTGCTGATGGCGGCGTCGCTGGTGTTTTGCGCCTGGACGGCGATCCGGTAAAGAAGAATTAAAACGGCACATGGCGCTTTGCCCTGTGCCGCTTTTGAAATAAAAAGGAGGAATATCATGCGAATCACAGAAGTCCGGCTTGGCAGGATCTCCGTTCCCCTGAGAGTCCCCTTTAAGACCGCCCTGCGCCGGGTAGACAGCGTGGAGGATGTGATCGTGGAGGTGCGCACCGACGTGGGCGCCGTGGGCTATGGCGAAGCGCCGCCCACCGGCGTGATCACCGGCGACACCACGGGCAGCATTCTGGGCGCCATCCGGGATCATATCGCAAAGGCCATTCTCGGCCGGGAGGTAGATGATTTTGAGGATCTGATGCAGGCGGTGCAGCGGTCCGTCGTTAAAAACACCAGCGCCAAGGCCGCCGTGGACATGGCCCTCTGGGATCTTTACGGCCAGCTTTATGATATCCCGGTGCATAAGCTCATGGGCGGCGCGCGCAGACAGATCATTACGGATATCACCATCAGCGTCAATCCGCCGGAGGAGATGGCCCGGGATGCGCTGGACGCCGTCCGCCGGGGCTATGACTGCCTGAAGGTCAAGGTGGGCGCGGATCCCACGCTGGATGTGGCCCGGCTGGCCGCAGTGCGGCAGGCGGTGGGACAGCAGGTCTGCATCCGCATCGACGCCAATCAGGCGTGGCAGCCCAAGGAGGCCGTCCGGATCCTGAATCAGATGCAGGAGCGGGGGCTGCAGATCGAGTTTGTGGAGCAGCCGGTGGCGGCTCATGATTTTGACGGTCTGAAATATGTCACCGAGCGCAGCTATGTGCCCGTTTTGGCGGATGAGAGCGTCTTTTCCCCCGAGGATGCCCTGCGGATCATGCAGATGCGGGCGGCGGATCTGGTGAACATCAAGCTGATGAAGTGCGGCGGACTGTATAACGCCCTGAAGATCGCCTCCGCCGCCGAGGTCTATGGGGTGGAATGCATGATCGGCTGTATGCTGGAGGCCAAGATCGCCGTCAACGCGGCGGTGGAGCTGGCCTGTGCAAAAAAGATCATCACCAAGGTGGATCTGGACGGGCCGGTGCTTTGCTCGGTGGATCCCATCCAGGGCGGCGCAGTGTTTCGGGAGAAGGAGATCACCGTCTCCGATGCGCCGGGCCTGGGCATTCAGGGCATCGATCCCGCTTACCTTACCTGGTTGGAATAAAAAGAAAAAGCCGCCGGAACGGCGGAAAAGCGGCGGCTTACAGCCAGAGGAGCTCCCCTGGCTGTTTTTTTGTACAGAGAAAGAGGGAAAAGCCCGGGCGGAAGGCGGGACGGGTCAGAACGGCATCCGGCAGAGCGGGGAAGCGGCCTGCGGCGTCTACGGTGGAAACGCTCCGGGCAGGCAGCAGAAGGCCTGTGCCACGGTATTTCAGATAGCTTTCCCGGGCGCTCCAGACCTCAAAAAAGGCGGTCTCGCCGCGAGTGCGGACAAAGGCGGCCTCATTGGGGTGGAAATACCGCTCCGCCATGGCCTGCCAGGGGCGGGCGTCCTGCCGCTGCACGTCCAGCCCCACCTCCTCCGCAGAAAGGGCGCAAAGCCAAAGCCCGCCGCTGTGGCTGATGCTGAAGCGCAGGCCGGGACAGGCCGGGAAAAAGGGCTTGCCCTGGGGGCCGAAGGCCAGCGTCAGCCGCTCCGGCGGGGCATAGGCTGCCGCCAGCTGCTGCAAAAGGGCGTGGGAGCGCCCGCTCCCGCCGGAAAAGGGCCGGACGGCCAGCAAAACGGCGCCGGGGGGAAGCTCGTTCATGGGGTCACCTCCGAAAGCTCCCGGAAGCTCCCGGGCGGACTGCCGACACCTCAAAGAGAGCGGCGCAGGGACGCAGGCGGGAGAAGGCGCTTTCAGCAGCATAAGCTCCTCCGGTTCAGGCAAAAAAGCGGGCGATCTCTTCCATGCGGGAGGGCTGGTCCACGCCGAAGGGACAGCGGGCGGCGCAATGCCCGCAGGAAATACAGGCGGAAGCGTTGACGGAGAGCTTGCCGTAATGGCTGGCGGCAAGGGCATCGCCGGCCCGGGCCAGGTCGTAATATTTGTTGACCAGACCCACATCGATGCCGGCGGGGCAGGGCTGGCAGTGGTTGCAGTAGACGCAGCAGCCGGTGGCGCCGGGCGGGGAGAACTGCCCAATGCAGGAATAATCCCGCGCTTCGGCGGCGGACTGGGGGAAGCTCAGCAGGGCCTGCAGATCGTCCATGCCGCGGACGCCGGGGACCACAGACAGCACGCCGGGCCGGTCCAGGGCATATTGCAGGCACTGGAAGCGGGTCAGGGCCTGATGGAAGGGCGATTCCGCTTCGGAGAGGAGCTTGCCGGCAAAAAAGGGCTTCATGACGGAGATGCCCACGCCCTCCGCCTGACACCGGCGGAACAGCGCCGCCCGCTCGCCGCTGGAGCCCAGGGCATATTCATCGCCCTGCTCCAGATCGTAGGCGGGGTTGATGGAAAACATCATCATGTCCATCAGGCCGGTGTCCAGCAGACGCTGGGCCACGGCGGGCGTATGGGAGGAAAAGCCCAGATGGCGGAGATGGCCGGCCCGGCGCATGGACTGAGCAAACTCCAGAATTCCGTTTTTTTCCAAGGCGTCGATATCTGCCAGCTCGTCCACGCAGTGGAGAAAGCCGAAGTCCGCATAGTCGGTGCCCAGCATTTCCGGCTCCCAGGCGAAGGTGCGCTGGATCTCGCTCAGTTCCCGGGACCAGCTGTATTCGCCGCTTTCGTTGTAGACGGCGCCCAGATGAAGCTGGAAGAAGACCTGCTCCCGGCGGCCGCGGATGGCCTGGCCGAAGGGCTCGTAGGTCCTGGCAGCGCCGGCACAGAGGTCGAAGAAGTTGACGCCGTGGGCGATGGCGGTCTCGATGACCTGCCGGATCTCTGTCGCCGGGGCCTGCTGGATGCCGCCAAGGCCCAGCCCAAGCGTGCTGAAGCGCTCTGTGGGAGCGCCGGGGGGAAGCGCTCGGTATTCCATAAAAGGGATCCTCCTTTTCGGCGGCGGGGCTGCCGGGCACGGATATGGTCAGCGCAGCACCTGAAGCCGGCTGCAGGTCAAGACTTTTTCATTTCCTACAGAGAAAACAGCCCCATGCCCAGCAGGGCCGAGAGCAGCAGCGTCAGCATGGGGGAGGGGGGCTTGCTCCGGCGGGCCTGCCAGAGCAGACGGAAGGCCAGCAGCAAAAGCAGCACAGCAATGCTCCGCCAGTCCGGCAGCAGCGGCTCGCCCAGGCGGGAAAGCCCCAGCAGCGTGCTCAGTCCCATGGTGACGGCGGTGGAAAGGATCATGGCCACCACGCAGGGGCGGACGCCGCGGAGAAAGGCCTCTACGCCGGCATAGCGCAGCAGATCCCGCAGCAGAGCGGCGATGAGAAGGATGATGCAGAAGGAGGGCAGCACCACGCCCAGCGTGGCGACCGCAGCGCCGGGAAGGCCCGCCTGGGAGGAGCCGATAAAGGTCGCCATATTGACGGCCAGCGGGCCGGGGGTGGATTCGGAGACGGCAATGAAGCTGAGAAAGTCGCCCTCCGTCAGCCAGCCGTTGGAAAGGACGGTCTCCCGGATCAGGGAGATCATGCCGTAGCCGCCGCCGAAGGAGACTGCGCCGATCTTCAGAAAGGCAAGGAAAAGCCGCAGGATCATCGGTCTCCCTCCTTTTGGCGCAGGCGGCCCAGCAAAAAGAGAAACAGGCTCAGCGTGCCGCAGATCAGGATATAAAACACCGAGGAAAAGCGAACGGAAAGAAGGGAAAAGGCCGTCATCACCAGCAGGACGGCGATCAGCAGCAGACGGGAGAGGACGGTTTTTTCCAGCGCCTTCAGCATTCGCAGCCCGGCAGAGCAGATCAGATAGATCACGCAGACCCGGATCCCACGGAAGGCCCGCTCCACCCAGACCAGCGAAAGGAACCGGTCAAAAAACAGGGAGATCAGATAAATGATGGCGAAGGACGGCAGACACACCGCCAGCGTGGCGGCGGCAGAGCCCCAAACGCCGCACAGCCGGTAGCCGATATAGGTGGCGCTGTTGATGGCTACCGGGCCGGGGGTGGATTCGGCGATGGCCACCATGTCCAGAAACTCCTCCCGGGAAAGCCAGCCCTGTCTGTCGATGATCTCGCTTTCCAGCAGGGCGATCATGGCGTAGCCGCCGCCGAAGGTAAAGGCGCCGATCTTGAGAAAGGTCAGAAACAGCCGGGGCAGAAGACGTTTGCCACCGGCAGGCTTGGAAGAGAACTGCATAAAGGAACACCTCACTGGTGCATAGCATACCCCGGCGGCGGGGAGATGTCAATCAAAACTGCAAAAAAGCGGGCTCTGCGTCTGAAGCAGGAGCCCGCATCCTCCGTCCGGGGCGGGGGACGGTCATTTTGCGTAAATCAGGCCCACCAGCCAGTTGGTAAAGCGGCGGGGCAGCAGCTTGACGATCATACAGAACGCCTGATACTGCAGGCCGATGGCCATCAGGGGGCGGGTGTGCTTTTTCAGGGCCGCGTGGCAGATAAAGCGGCCTGCGGCGGCGGGGTCCATGCCGCCCTGCTCGTCCTTTTCCATGGTGGCCACCGAGCGGGAGATGCGACCGCCGTAAAGCTCATCGCCTGCGGCGGATTTTTCCCGGGCGGCGGTGAAGCCCGTGCGGATGTCGCCGGGCAGGACGGCGCAGACCGTGATGCCGAAGGGCTTCACCTCGTTGTGCAGCGCCAGCGTGTAGCTGTCAACGGCGGCCTTGGCGGCGGAATAATAGGCCTGGAAGGGGATGGGGATGGGGCCGGCCACGGAGCTGATATTGACGATACGGCCGCCGCCCTGCTGCCGCAGGATGGGCAGCAGCACGCGGTTTACCCGCACCATGCCGAAAAAGTTCACATCAAACTGCTTTTGCGCCTCGGAGGTCTCGGTAAACTCCACTGCGCCGGAGATGCCGAAGCCCGCGTTGTTCACCACGATGTCGATGCGGCCCTCCTGCTGCAGGATGGTCTCTGCGGCGGCACGGAGCTGATCCTCCCGGGTGACGTCTGCCTGCAGATGGGTGATCGCCCCTTCCGGCGCGCCGCCCCGGCGGCTGAAGGTATAGACCCGGCAGCCCTGGGCCGCCAGCGCGCGGGCCGTGCACAGTCCGATGCCGGAGGTGCCGCCGGTGACCAATGCCACCCGGCTCACAGAGCAAGCTCCTTCAAAACAGCCGCAATGATATCCACGGCTTCGTCCACCTGCGCGGCGGTGTGGGTGGCCATCAGGCTGCAGCGCAGCAGGCAGCCGCCGGGAGCGCAGGCGGGAGGCAGGGTGGCGTTTACATAAACGCCCCGTTCATAAAGGGCCTTCTGGGCGCGGAGGGTGACCTCCGGCTCGTAGGTGTAGATGGGGATGATGGGGGTTTCCGCCATCATGATCTTAACGCCCCGCTCTGTGAGCTTGTCCCGCATATAGCGGGAGATGGACTGCAGCTGAGCCTGCCGCTCCGGATGGGCGGCGAGATAGCGCAGCGCGGCGTTTGCCACGGCGATGCAGGCCGGGGGAACGGAGGCGGAGAAGATATAGGGGCGGGAATTGCAGCGGACGTAGTCGCAGACCCGGGCCTGGGCCGCCATATAGCCGCCCAGACTGGCCAGCGACTTGGAGAAGGTGCCCATATAAACATCCACCTGATCCTCTAGCCCGTAGTAGCTGGCGGTGCCGCGGCCGCCCTCGCCGATAACGCCGAAGCCGTGGGCATCGTCGACCATGGTCCGTGCGCCGTATTGCTTCGCCAGACGGACGATGGCGGGAAGATCGGCGATATCGCCGCCCATGGAAAAGACGCCGTCAGTGACGATCAGGCAGCCGGCTTTTTCCGGCACCTTTTGCAGCTGGGCCTCCAGATCGGCCATATCGTTATGGCGGTAGCGGAGCATTTTGCCGTAGCTGAGCCGGCAGGCATCGTAGATGCTGGCGTGGTTTTCCCGGTCGCAGATCACATAGTCACCCAGACCCACCAGCGCGGAAATGATGCCCAGGTTGGACTGGAAGCCGGTGGAAAAGGTGACCACATCCTCCTTGCGCAGAAAGGCGGCCATCTCACGCTCGAAGGTCAGGTGGAGCTCCAATGTGCCGTTGAGCAGGCGGGAGCCGGAGCAGCCGGTGCCGTAGCAGCGCAGCGCATCCAGACCGGCCTGCATCACCTCCGGCTGGGTGGTGAGTCCCAGATAGTTGTTGGAGCCAAGCATGATCCGGCGGCGTCCCTCCATGATGACCTCGGTATCCTGCCGGGACTGGAGTTCCCGGAAGTAGGGAAACAGATCCTGCTCCCGCAGGTCATCGATGGGGGAGCGTCGGTAGCATTTTTCAAACAAATCCATAGATGCAGCCTCTTTTCTGAAAGAACATCAAGATATTTAAGTAAAAATATTGAAGTTTTTTCTATTATAGCAAAGACGCTTTCTGCCGTCAAGCGGGTTTTCCTTAAGGTTTTGCGGCGGAAAAAAGAAAATGCTCCGAAGCGAAGGCTTCGGAGCGCGGGAAAGCGGCATCAGAGGAGGCTGCTGCGGGGATCATCGTCCCGGCGGGGCGGCATGACGAAGCTCAGCGCCTGATGGAGATTTTCGATCTGGAAGGTCTGGGCCGCTTCGGCGGGTTCGCCGTCCAGCGACCAACAGACGCTCTCGGCGGAGGTGATGGAGACCCGCCCGGTCTGGCGGCGGAGGATCAGCGGACAATCCTTGCCCTGCCGCAGGGCGGCGATGAGCTGGGTCCACTGGGCGGCGGTGGTGGGGAAGCGCAGCAGCGTCACCTCAAACCGGCCATCGCTGAAATTGGCGGCGATGCCGCTGGGAAAAAGACCGGACATGGGCGGCACGTTGCTCACGGCGCCGAAAATGAAATCACCCCGGATGGCATCGCCATCGCCGCAGTCTACCGTCAGCCGGATGGGACGAAGGTCCTGCAGCTCCCGGTAGCCCTCCATGACAAAGGACAAGCGGCCAAGCAGATTTTTTGCCGCCTGGGGCGTGCGGTAGCTCACCTCGGTAAATGCGCCCACCGCCGCCACATAGGCAAAACGGCGGCCATTGAAGCTGCCGGCGTCGATGTGGGTGGGAACGCCCTCCATCACATCCCGGGCTGCCTGCAGAAGATCGGTGGAAAGGCCGGCGCTGAAGGCGAAATCGTTGGTGCTGCCGGCGGGAAGATAGCCCAGGGGCGTTTCTGCACCGGATTCCAGCAGGCCGCGCACCACCTCGTTCAGCGTGCCGTCGCCGCCGGAGCAGACCACCAGATCGGCATCCCGGCCCAGCTCCCGGGCGGCAGTGCTGCCATCGCCGGGGCTTTGGGTCAGGTGGACCAGGACCTCATAGCCGTGGGTCTGAAAGAGGTTTACCAGGTCGCTCAGCAGGCGCTTGGCCTTTTTTTGGCCGGCAAAGGGGTTCAGAATAAACAAAAGCTTTTTTTTCATTGATCTTGTACCTCCTGCGCTGCGGCCGCCTTTTTCACCCAGCGCTCCAGCTGGGCAAAGGGCATGGCGGCTTCCGCAGGCTGTCCCTCGGCGGTCTTTCCAAAGACGGCCAGCTCCTCAAAATCATGATAGGGTTCACAGCTGACGTCCCGCAGGCCGCGGTCTGCGCCGAAGCACCGTGCGGCAGCATCCAGCTGGGACTGGGTATAGCCTTTTTTCCGGTAGCGCAAAACATATTTCTCCATGGGATCGCTCCTTTGGCAGGTTGTTGGTTTGCGCTACTATTATAATTCGGATGCGCCGGAGGGCGCAAGAGGAAATCTGAAAAATTCAAAATTGTGGCGAGACAGGAAGATTTTTTGTTGACCTTTGCGATTTTCCGGGTATAATAAATATGTCCGGCTTGAGCCGGAAGAAACGCCTCCGTAGCTCAGTTGTATAGAGCGACCGCCTCCTAAGCGGTAGGCCACCAGTTAGAGTCTGGTCGGGGGTGCCAAAACGCTGTGATCTCAAGGGATCGCGGCGTTTTTTCTTTTTGAAAATCAACAAAAGATACACCGAGACAGGAGAAAGTAAAATCGGAATTTGCCACGATTGGCACCAGATAATTATATCGAACCATTTTTCGTATTTTCCGTCGTTTGGCACCACCTTGGCACCACGGCACTCAAACGCTTATTTGCAACCTTGATTCGATATGAGGGATGTGAGCGCGCTTAAAAGTTCTGGGGATTGCTGAAGCTGCAAGATGATGCTTTGCACATCTAAAGCGGGCGCTGGTTCGGCAGGTGCTTGGATACCGCGCAGATCAGGATTTGCATAGAAGGCGCTTTCAAACTTCTGCGCATTGACCTTGCGATCTTCATCGAGAATATGTGCATAGACCTTTGTGACCATATCAGCCTGTGAATGGCCGGTATCGCCCTGCGTGGCCTTATATTGAGATTTGTCGTCGAATCGAGAAACTACAAACAACAGAACAGGGAGTATGAGGAAGTCGGTTTGAAGGGACCGGCTTCTTTTTTGCCCTGTCGCTATCAACGAGCAGCAAAGATCTTTTTCAAAGACCTCTTTCGCGGATATGGGACTTTGAGAAAAAAGAGGGCAGTTGCCTGCCCTCTTTCTGCGCGTGCTTGCGTGTTTGTGATGTATGGCTCAGGCTGCGGCGTTTTCCTCGTCGTGCTCGTCCTCGAAAGCGGTGGGGAGCAGGGCGTCCAGTGACTGCGCCGCAGGCTCGCCACTGTCGGCAGAATTGGGGGCATTGCCAATGCTGTCAAGCCCCTCGGGGAAGGTACTGCTGTCATCAATGACGGCTGTCACGGAGTATGCCGTTTCGTCCTTGGAAGTAGCGCTCTTGCAGATGCCGCCGATCAGGCCGCCGACTGTCACACCTGCTGCACCATTCTTGTTGACCGTCATATCGACCTTGCAGCCTGTGATGTTTACGCTGCCATTATCGACGTAATCCTTGGAATAAGTATGATCATCTTCGCCGACTTGATACTCCGTATAAAGCGCATCCGCATATCCGATGAGACCGCCGATAAGGAACTGCGTTTCTTTGCTGTCATTCTTATCGGTGACATTGACAGTCATGCCTTCCACCGTACAGTTCTTCAGGGTCACACTGCCCTTGGCGTAGCCGATGAGGCCGCCGATGCTCTCCGCAGGCAGAAGGTGGGCAGAGGTATAAGTATATGCTTCTTCGCCGAGCAGGTTCAGGTTCATGGTCACATTTTGAACCCTCACATTCTCGGCCGTAAAGCCGTCGCCCACAAAGCCGGCCAGAGCGCCGAAGGCGTTATAGTAGTTACCCCAGGTACTAACAGTGGCTTCGTAGTCGATTGTCATGCCGTCGATGGTCAGGTCCTTCACGGTCACATTATCGCCGTAACCGTAGATGATGCCTGCGGCTTGGCTGGGAACCACCTCGCCGCGCTTTACATGGTAGATCGTGTGATTGTTTCCGTCAAAGGTGATGCCCCCAACAGTGTCGCCGGTGCGTGTCGTATCGACATAGCAGAGATCCAGGTCAACACCCAGTGTGTAGCTTGCCGCATTATAGGAGTAATCCTGAACGACCTTAGTCAGGAAATCGTTGGCATTGTAGAGCAGCTCTGCGCCATCATCAGTTTCAGATCTCCATTGGACTCCAACTTTTACAACGGCACCCTGTTCCGTGGCCATTTGGGTCAGCGTTTCAGCCTGCACCAGTTCATCATATTCGGTCCCCCAGGTGCTGACAGATCTCTTATAATAGCCGAAATATTCGGCGCCGGGGATGTCGGCAGGCAGCGTAAACTTCTGATCGTACTTCACGGTAACATCAATATAGGGAATACCATTATTGTTGGCGTTGATATACTCGTAATTATCCGCGTCGTATTCCGCCGTGAGCATTGTACCGCCGATTTCCTCATCAAGCAGCCAATCTCTCAGCTTAACATTGCCGTCCCAGTCGAAGCGGAGGAAATAGGTCAGGGTATCCCACTTGGCATAGAGGATGAGGTCATGGGCGGGCATGGTCGTGCCGGCCCACGCAGTCGTGCATTCTGCATCCTCATACCACCCGGCAAAGGTATAGCCGGTGCGCTTGATGCCCGTCATGTCCGTAGAAATCTCCACGCCGTAGTAGATGCTTCCACCGTTGGGGGCGCCGCCCTCTTCCAGCGTAACTCCGTCACCCAAGTTGAACCTCAGCGTGTATTGGTTGCGGGTGTAGTAGATATCCACCACATTTTGCGCGCTGTCCGCCTTGAGGATGATAGAGTCGGGCGAATCTTTTGCTGGCGTAAAGCCCTCGTAATCTTTTTTCAGGCCGGTCACGATCAGGCCGGTCGCGCCGGAGCCGTCCACGGTCTTATCAAGCGTGTAACCGGAGCCGTCCACATTTTGCAGATAGTAGTTCACGATGTAGTTGACCTCATTCGCGTTCCACATGGCATAGAGCGTGGTGTCCTCAGCGGGCATCTCGGTTGCGGTAAACTTGTCTTTGCAGGCCGCGTCTGTGTACCAGCCATCGAAAGCGTAGCCCGTACGGCTCAGGTCACCGACGCCCGGGGTAGTGATGGCCGCACCATAACGGTATTTGCGGGATGCGACAGCTGCGCTGTCCGCCCAGCTTGCATCGCTGCCGTTGAGGTTATAGGTCAGCGTGTACTCGTTGCGTTTGTAATATACCTTGACCACCGTGCTGCCGTCGCCGTTGATGCTCTGTTGCTCAAAGCTCTGCGCAGTGAAGCCGGTATAGTCCTTTGCTGCGGCGGAAGTCAACTCGCCTGTCGCACCGGTTTTGGGTTCCGTGTCCGCGAGGGTATAGTCATTGCCTGTCACATTCTGCTGGTAATGCTCCACGGTGTAGGAAATGTTGCCCTGCGCCGTCCACTTGGCGTAGAGGGTGACATCGTGGGCAGGCATAGTGGCTGCGGTAAACTCAGTTGTGCAGTCTGCGTCCGTGTACCAGCCGTCGAAGGTGTAGCCTGCTCTCGTCATGTAACTCTGCGTCAGGAGTTTGAGCGACGCACCCAGGCGGTAAGAGCGCACACCGGGGTTGGAAACCCAGGTCGCACCATCGCCGTTCAGATTATAGGTCAGGCTGAACTTCTTGCGGGCATAGCTGATGCAGACTGTTCCGCCGTCCTCTGCGCTGACGGTGTAGCTTACCGTTTCGGGGTAGTCGTATTCGGCCTTTTCCGCTTTCACGAGGAACTCTTCCGGATAGAGTGCGACTGTTTCATCCGTTTTGCCGGTCTGGGTTACAGTTGTCTGTGTCCACTTGCCGCCTGCGCCTTCCTTGCGGAGTACCACGAAATAGGTGATGTCGTTCGGGATCCACTTGGCGTAGATCGTGGTATTTTCGGCGGGCATGGTGGGTTCGTCGAATTCAGTCGTGCAGCTTGCGTCCGTATACCAGCCGCCGAAGGTGTAGCCAAGGCGGGCGGAGGCTTGCGGCAGGTTCAGAGTATCGCCGTAACGATAGGACAGGGCGCTTAGCTGACCATTGCTGTTCAATGTGAGCGTATATCTGGCGCGGCTGTAGAAATAGTCCTGCGCGCCTGTTCCATCCCCGTGCACAGCGATGCCCGCATAGCCGGGGTGGTTGTAGCCGACTCTGCCCGGTACAAGATTCTCGTCCGGCACAATGTAGCTGCCGGCTTCGCCGTTATGGTAGGTCACGCTGTCGCTCGGTGTGTCGGGATAGGTTCCATCCGCGTTTTGCAGATAGAAATTGAGCGTGTACGGAATGTCGGTTTTGGGTTCAAACCTTGCCACCGCCACCAGCGCGCTCTCCGGCATGGTGGTGCCGTCGTACCGATCCTCCTCGGTGTAAGAGAAGATGTCGCTCTCGTCTTTCAGCAGGTAATATGTCCAGCCTGCAAAGTCATAGCCGACACGGGCGGGTTCTGCCAGGTTGAGTGTCGCCTCGTATTTCCGCTGCTCCCAACCGATATATCTGCCATCGGCGCTCAACTCGTGGATGGGATAGCCGTCCCGCAGGCGGTCCCAGTGGACCTTGACCTTGAGCTGTATCGGACTTGTAGAGAAGCTCAGGTCCGAGCCCTTGTAGGTGATGGTCATCACACAGTCAAGTTGCGGGTCCTCGCGGGTCGCCCAGTCGTCAAGGGTCAGCTCTACAACCTGCCGTTTGTAACGATTAGAGTAATACGAGGTAAAGCGGGGATCGCTGAAGCTGATGTCGAATTTGTTCCAGTCATATGTCTCAGTGTGGGTCTTGCCCGTTGTGAGGTCAAAGCCCGATAGCTTTTGCAGCGACTGCGGCAGAAAGACTAAGAGCCCGCCTCGTTTCAGGTTCACCGTCGGTACATCATCCTCGCCGTCTGCATCCTTCATCTCGAAGCCTTCGACGGCGTGGGGGCTGCCGACCGACCACAGAGGCGTTTCGTCGGCATACAGCTCCGGCGTCCACGAGACCTTGCCCTTAAATGCGGAGAGGTTGGCGCTGATGTCCATGAACATACCGACCTCTACATACAAAGCGCCCGAGGCGTTGGAGGTTTTCGGCTTTCCCTCCTCATAGTGCAGGTTGTACAGCACATAGCCGTAGCCCTTCAGGTACGCGCCTAATTTGGCGATGATACCGACGGACGCCACATTTTTTGAGATCAGGCTGACGCTCGGGTAGAGCTCGATACCCGCCCGCAAGCCGATTGCACCCATGGCGTACAGCCGCAGGTTGTACTGCTCATTCACCAGATTATAGGTGTGGCTGGTGGTTTTTCCTTTGAAAATGTAGACGCCGAACACATATCTCTTGGCATTGGTATAGTTAAAGTTCATACCCATGGCCATTCTGATGTTCAGCTCGACAACAAAGTCCGCCGTCAGCTCAAACTTGATGATCTTCGCAACGGTTTTCTTCATGCTGAAGATGTTTTTGCGGTACAGCTCGACCCAGTCGCTGTCCAGCTCCAGCATATTGCTGTAAAGCTGCTGGAGGCTGAGCTTGGAGGTGTCGATCTCGTCGTCCTCTCCGTCCTCGTCCCCGGTATCCTTGCCCTCCAGCGCGTCCAGCTTCTTGCCCAGCTTATCCACCAAATCCTGCACCTTTGTCACGGCATCCTTCACCTTTGTCACGGTGTCGTCCTCGCCCTTCGAAACAATGGTGGCGTCGAGATTGATGGCGGTGTAGGTATACACGTTCAGCGCGGCTTCCAGATACACATCGCTGATCCAGTAGAAGATGAACTTATGCTTCCAGACGAGCTTGCCGTGGGTACTCAGATCGATCTTCAGCTCTTGAATAAAGGTGGGCGTGACGGTGATGACGATGCTGCCCTCGCCGTCCTTGCTTTGGATTTCCTTTTCGACCTCCAGCTGCAGCTCCAGACGCACACCAGACAGAGGATTACCGGATGCATCCTTAAAGTTTTGCAGCTGCTTCGTGATTTTCGCGGTCTTGACCTTGACACTGGTCTTGCTCCCACCGCTGGTATTGCCGCCCACCAGCGCAACGGCAGAGCTGCCGGACAGAGTGGAAAGACCGAATGTGCCGTCCGGGTCGATGTCGATGGAGCTCAGGTCGATCTCGCCGTCTGCCGTCAGATCGCTCAGGTCCATCTCATCCAGCGCTGCGGAAATGCGGTTCGCCACGGTCTGGGCAAAGCCGCTGCTGATCGCCTGCTGGGCGATCTGTGTCTCCAATTCCTTAATATTGGTATTTTCAAGGATCGCGTCGCCGCCGACAGGGTCGGTGGTGTCCACATCCATAGAGGAAAGCACGGCTTCCTCCGTTGTATCGGTATAGACGATTTCATAACAGGCAGCGCCGGTGTCTTCATCTGTGCTGTCGCCTACCGCCGTGATGAGGCCGTAGCCCTTTGCTTCCGCGGCATCAGTCGCATAGTTTTCCCCCTCGTAGAACACAAGGAAGTCGCCCACATCCACGGTGGTGCTTTCGTCCAACTTATTCACTTCTGCTGTATCTGCTGCATCTGCTGCTGTGAAGGTCAGTTCCTCCACGGGAACATGGATGGTATGCGTGTCAGAAGCCGATGTATCCTTATGGCCTACCTTCACCGGCAGCACGTCGGGAACAAAGAGAACATCCTCCACCGTAGCCGCCTGATAGGAATAAGTATTGGTCGCTTCATCGACGCTGGTGATCTTCACATAGGAAACATCGCCGGTGTTATCATCGCTCATGCCGACCGCGAGACGCTCGTCGGGCGCGGTGCCCTCATAGATGGCGACGGTGCTGCCAATCTCCAGCGGTTCGTCGCCGGTGTATTCAAACTTGCCCGTGCTGTCGGAGACGTCGTCCGCGGTCGTGCCGCTGCCGTCAAAGGTGACGATTGGCATATTCAGCGCAGCCACCGCCTTGCCATTCTGTGTGGCAGTGCCGATGCTGCCCGCCGGGATGGCGACGACCTCGTCCCGGAGCCGCCAGTTCAGCGCCGGAGTACCCACTTTCACGGTGAAGTGGTATTCCCGCACGGTGACTGCTTCGCCGTCAAAGGTCAAGCTGTCATCCTCCAGCACTACCTTGTAGGTGCCGCCCTCGGCCCAGCCGCCGTCGGGCGGTGCTACAGTGTAAGTAGTGCCGTCATCGCTTCGTGTGACGCTGCCGACAACAGTGATCGGATCGCCATTTCCATCGGTTTCGCCGGTGGCTTGCTCCGTGCCGATCAGCTTAATTTTATTCGTCAAATTGCTGGACGAACTGCTCTTGACGGTGATCGTAAACTCCGGTCCTACGTCCGTCGCTCCGGCATAGTTCGGTGTCTCAACGCCCTCGATGGCATCGTAGTTCGCCATCTTTGCATAAAGAGACAGATTGGTACCAACCGGATCGCCATCGGCAACGGCCTTCGTATAGCCTGCGTCATAGTACCAGCCAATAAAGGCTTTCCCCGCAATCGAAGGCGTGGGAAGATCAGTAAGGGAGAGAGCGGCGGTAGTCTGTGTAAAGGTGGAAGTCGTTCCATCGGGCAGATACAGTGTGATAGTGTGGGTCGTGCCGACGGAACTGTTTCCACCGGAGGAACTGCCGCCAGAGGAGTTGCCGCCGCCTGTCGGCTTGCTCTGTTCATCTTTTTTGGGCGTCTCGTCCGGTTTGCGCCCAACAACGCCGGGGGCAGAATACCAAACCTTTACCGCCTCGTCTGCCCGCATACACAGCGTCGCCATCTGGGCGCGGGTGGCATTGTCCTCCGGAGCAAAGCGTTTGCCATCGCCGTTCAAAAGCCCCTGCTTCCAGAGCTTCAGCACAGCATCCTGTGCATAGGCGGGGGTGCTTGCCAGATCCGTGGGCGTCGTGGTGACATTCGCACCAGTCTCATAGTCCACTTGGAACGCCTCAAAATACCGCACGAAAAATGCGGCCATCTGCGCCCTTGTGATGAACGCATCGGGAGAGAATTTCCCATCCCCTGTGCCTGCTGTGATACCGTACTTTGCTGCCCACTGCACATAGGGGGCGTAGTACATCGTCTGCGGCACATCGGTAAACGGCGTCTCTCCGCTGTAGTCGCCGGGGTCTACACCGGCCATACGCCCGAGCACCGTAATGAACATCCCCCGGGTCATGGTGCCGTTAGGGGTAAATGTGGTAGCTGAAGTGCCGCTGAATATGCCGTGGGAATAGACATATTCCACCGCCTCGGCATACCAGTCTGAGGACTTCACATCCTGAAACGGCATTGTCTGGCTGGGCTGCTCCTCTGTGCCGCTAATGCCCGCAGCGAACACCTCCATTGGCAGCATCGTTACCAGCATGATGATGCTCAGCAGTCCGGCCACAAGCCGGCTCCATATTCTCCTCATCCGCTATTCCTCCTTGCTTTCCGATTGGAGAGGGCTACACACAACGCCCTCCATAGTATTGCACTTTTATTTTATCATCCCCTCGTCATGCCGTGTTGTGTCGTTTAGGGGCAAATCCGTGTTGTTTAGGAAAAAGAGCCCTTTGCCGCTTGTGCCGATGCATACACTTTGTTACAATGGCAAACAGGAAAGGAGGCGGTATCATGGAGCCTCAGCGCAGGAGGGTTTGGCCTGCGGCCACCCTGCTGATCATCGCCGCGATCATGGCGCTTTTTTGCCTGTTTCGCCTGTCGAAGCCGGACAGGATGCAGACATCGCTTCTTTTGAACTGTACTGAGACAAACCGGAACGGTTGGGCATTTGAAACGGAAAGCGGCCCGGCGGAACCGGTGTTTGGCTTCGGCGGTTATCTGGATGGTATTCCCGCAGACGGGGATGGCCCCGTGGCAGCAGTGCGGGTCATGGAGGAGCCCGGCCAGCGGGACTTACTGCAATTTTCCTGCTTTGGCGCGGGGATTCAGGTGTTTCTGGATGACGAGCTGCTCTACACCGACTTTCCGAATGAGGAAAACCGTGCGGACGCCTTTTTAGAGGATGTGGATTTCAGCGACATATCCTATGACGGTCTGCGCATTCCTCTTCCCACAGACTGCGCCGGAAAGACGCTGCGCATCGTCACCTACGGCACAGCCCCCGATGGACTGCGCTATCCCGCTTTTCCCTCGCAGGTGGGCCGCTTTTCCGATTCTGTGACCGCTGTTTCCGGCGTTGTTTCGCCCATGGCGGCGATCATCGCACTGGTTCTGCTGGCGCTTTTTCTGCTGCTGGTCTTTCTGTTCAGCGCCCAGACAGGGCAGTATCTCTGGAAGCTGCTGCCGCTGAGCGGCTATTTCCTGCTGGCAACCGTGCCGGTGGTGTGCCGCTCATTTCTGGCCGTTTCCTCTGAATGGAACACAACCAGCGCTTTGGTGGAATGGCTCTGCCTCATTTATATTGACCTGCTGTTCTACTTTCTGGCTGTTTCCCTGCGCGGCTGGAAGCGCTGGGTGCTGCTCATCGGCACAACAATACATATCCTACTCTCTGCTTTGCGGAGCTTCACGGCGGTCGCGCTGTTTTCCAGTAGGCTGATGGATTGGTTCGGCTTTGGGCTGTTTCTGCTGGCAATCCTTTTGATGCTGTTCTCTCACGAACGGACGCTCCGTCGGACAAGCCTCTGCCTCTGTGGTGCCGCAGGCGTTCTGCTGGCCACATGGGGCGTCAGTCGGTTCGTCGGTGTCGAATACCTCTATCCCTTGAGTAATCCGGTGACCTCACTCGTTTACGGGCACAGTCCCACGGCACTTTACACTTTGCTGTGCGTTGTGGCCGGACTTCTCTGCGCGGTGCAGGTGGTAGCAGAGTTCATCCGCACAGCCTTCTCCCACCAGCGGCAGATGATGGCCCTGCAAAGCCGCAGCCAGCAGGCACAGGAGCAATACAGGCGGGCGCAGGAATCCCTTCGGAATGTGTCAGCTTTCCGTCATGAGTGGAAGAATCATGTGGCCGCTTTGTGGGCTTTGGAGCAAAAGGGGGATATGAATGCCATCCATAACTATCTGAGCCATCTGGATGGGCAGTTGGAGCAGCTTTCACCCAAGGTCTACACGGCGAACCCGACCGTCAACACCATTTTGCAGCGCGTTGCCGCACAGGCGCAGGAGCTGGGAATTGCTTTCCACGTCACCGCACTGCTGCCGGAGGCCCTCCCCATTGATGAGGGCGACCTTTGCAGCTTTCTCTTCAACCTGCTGGACAACGCTTTGGAAGCGGCGGCAAAGGCGCCGCACGGCGAGATCATCTGCTCCCTGCAGATACGCCAGCAGTACCTTGCCATCCGCTGCGAGAACACTTATGGCGGCGCGGTGCGCACGGATGATGCCGGAAATCTACTGACCACAAAGGACGATCCCGCGGAACACGGTTTCGGTTTGATGAAGATGCGTTCCATCGCGGAGAAGTATGGCAGTGTACTGGATGTAAGCTATACCGAAAGCCGCTTCACCGTGATGACGGCGCTGAAACTTCCGCAGACACCGATACAATAGGAAAAGCGAGGCATCCCTGATTGGGATGCCTCGCTTTTTTCTATTGTCGTTTTGTTCAGACGCGGTTCAGGTAACGGACAAATTGATTTTGAAACTGCTCCAGATAGCGCCGCCCGATGCTTACCTCACCGCCCTCCAAAAGATACAGCGTTTTGCCGCTGACCTCCCGGATGTGAGAGAGGTTGACCAGAAAACTGTTGTGGCAGCGGCAGAAATACTCCGCAGGAAGCAGTTCCTCTGTTTGGCTTAGGGAACAGGGCAGAAACTGCTCGCCGTGGATCGTGTGGAACAAGGTGCCGTGATCTCTGCTTTCCGCATAAAGAACATCCTCTATGGGCAGGACAAGTGTCCTGCTGCCGACACGGAGAGTCACGGTTTTGGGGTGGTGATAGAGCCGCAGATCCGTCTGGATGGCCTGCGCCAGTTCTTCCCGCTTTATCGGCTTGAGCAGGTATTGAATGGGGCGGACGCTGTAGCCGTCTTTCAAAAACTCGGTGGAGCTGGTGATAAACAGGATGCTGGTCTTTTCGTCGCGCTCCCGCAGTTCCCGCGCCAGTTCCATGCCCGTCTTTCCGTCCATCAGAATATCTAGGCAGAGAAGCGAGTAGACCGCACCGCCGGACAACGCATTTTCCAGTTCCTCGGCAGAGGAAAAGGGCGAAATGGTATGCTCTACTTTCAAGCCATCGAGGATCTGGCTGCATTGTGTGCACAGCCCATCTCGAAGAACCTCTTCATCCTCGCAGATCGCCACTTCATACATCGCCCATCACCTCCATGGTTTCGGATAAATTGTAACACAGATCATTTCCCTTTACAACCCAAGGTGTTTGTCCCAATATTTCAAGCGCCAATGAATCAGAGCGTGAGGGATATAGGGCAAAGTAGCGATTGATTCAGTTCAGAAAATGATTGTCCCGGCCATATTATACTATTAAGATTAAAAACGGGCGGACAGCTATACAGCTATCCGCCCGTTTGAGTTATCTTGTTGTCCGAATCAGTGTTTGCGTTTTCAACAAAAGCGATGCCAATACACGGTGATTTTCCCGCTCCGTCCACCATTGGGGCATCAGGAATCGAAGCACCTGCTCTGTCCATAGGAAGTCCTGATGTGTCAAAGTACGCTGTTCCAGTCCTTTGCACAGCCGGGAATAACCGGAGCGAACCATATCACAAGCGGAATCACGGTCAACATATCGGCCTATAAAGCCGCATAAAATGGCCGCTTCTTCCTCGGTATAGTTCTGCATCACGATTTCCCTCCCATCACACACGACGGGTATTGTACCACACCAGATTGGCAAAGGAAAGGCAAATCTTTTTATTCCGTGTAGTACATAGGGCGTCCTATGGAGGTGAACCCCGCCAGTCCCGTAATAACCACATTGTTATGCCCGCTGGCACAATGGATAATGAGCAAATCGCCATCGGTATCTCTGCCCCCGACAATGCCCACATGGGAATCGTCCGGATAAAATACCAAATCACCGGGGAGCGCATCGTCCCATGAGATGGGGTTGCAGTAGCTATGCTGAGACATGGCCCCTCCGCCGTGGCCAATGATGTAGCCGCCGTTTGTGGCGTTATAAAATACCCAATCGACGAACCCGCTGCAATCCATTCCGTAGGGGCGATAGGTTCCGGTGGTGGAGCTGCCCGCCGCCGTAACCTGTCGCAGCTCGCCCCATTGGAAGTCCCAACCGAGTGTGAGACTCTTGCCACCCCAAAAATAACCGACTTTGCCGACAAGAGAACAGGCGGTGCGTACCACCGCTTCGCGCTCCGGTGACAGATCTTCCGGCAGATTGCGAATCAGCGCCGCCGTGTCCCCGCTGACGGAGTACACATCTTCAAGCAACTCCAGCAGGAGATCCCGCTGCTCCAGCAGCTCCTCCAGCGCCGCGATCTGATTGCGGTTGAAATGGTAAACCGTTTTCATTTCTTCTGCCGTTTTTGCAGAAATTGTGATATAGAGGTTCTTTTCCGCCCAACCGTCATTGCCCGCTGCGCCTTTCTCTGCGTCGCCGCCTTTGCGTGGCGGGTGATAAGTGCATTATTTGGTGCTGTGTGGCCGGTTGGCTGAACACGCATGGTGCGCGTGACCTTTGCCGATGGCTGTCCACGCTTGGGGGCAGGACTGCCCTTGGCTGATGCGCCTTGATTGCCTTTCTGCGGAGTGGTCATTGTGCCTCCACGGTCGGACGGTGGAGGTACAATGTGCCGCTCTGCTGGTTTTTTCTCGGCAAGGTTCCGCCCATAGGCGGCTTTCGCGTCCTGTATGACTTTTTGCCGCCCGCGCTCCTGCGGGGCGGCATTCGCGCTTTTGGCGGTATTTGCGTTTTTCGGAGTGAAAGCCTGTTTTCCGACTTCGTTTCGTGCAGGTGGATGAGCCGGGGAAAAGTCATATTCCGCTGGAGCGTTGATAGAGCCGCGTTCCAAACCAATCCCCATATCTGCCGGTTCTGTCGCTCTATGGTTTCCTGCCGCATCTTCTTCGCCCTGTTGCTGTTTTTCTCGATAGTGCTTTATCATGCGCTGGGAACGATCCGCAGCAAGCGCCGCACCACGGCGCATATCTTTTTCTACGCGGCCGGTGGCGTAGCGCACGGGATCGCGGCTTTCCGGCTCTTTCTCTTTCTGCCGCTTGTCCATGTGCTTTTTCAGAATGGATTCGGCGTCTTTTGGTGCTGGGTTCTTCAGCTTTGCCTTTGGTGTGTCCATGCCGGGTTTGATTTTTAAGTCTCGCATGGCATCAATCCTCACCGGGCTTTGTGGACATTAAGCGGTACAGCTCCGTATTTTTCGGCAGCTC
>DHMK01000085.1:2786-12574 GCA_002405755.1 Clostridiales bacterium UBA4644 | reverse complement strand
CTGGTGTTCGACAGCCAGTATGACCCCTATCTGGGCGTCATTGTTTATTTTCGCATCAAGCAGGGGACCATCCGTCCGGGCATGACCATCCGCCTGATGGCCACCGGGGCACAGTATCAGGTGCTGGAATGCGGCTATCTGGAGCCCTTCGGCATGCGCAAGGCGGAGGCGCTCAGCGCCGGCGAGGTGGGCTATTTCACCGCGTCCATCAAGACCGTGAAGGACACGCAGGTGGGCGACACCATCACCGAGGCGGAGCGTCCTGCGGCAGAGGCGCTGCCCGGCTACCGGCCGGCCCAGGCCATGGTCTACTGCGGCATTTATACCGAGGACGGCTCCAAATATCCCGACCTGCGGGACGCGCTGGAAAAGCTCCAGCTCAACGACGCATCCCTGACCTTTGAGCCGGAATCCTCCGTGGCCCTGGGCTTCGGCTTCCGCTGCGGCTTTTTGGGAATGCTCCACATGGAGATCATCCAGGAGCGGCTGGAGCGGGAGTTTGATCTGGATCTGGTGACCACGCTGCCCTCCGTCATTTATCTGGTAGACAAGTCCGACGGCACCACCGTCCGGGTGGACAACCCCCACAATTATCCCGACCCCGGCGTTATCACAGAGGCCCGGGAGCCTTACGCCAAGGTCTCCATCATCTCTCCGCCGGATTATGTGGGCAATATCATGCCCATGTGCCAGGAGCGGCGGGGCATCTTCAAGGATATGCAGTATCTGGACACCCATCTGGTGGAGCTGCATTATGAAATGCCGCTGAACGAGATCATCTACGATTTTTTCGACGCGCTGAAGGCCCGCACCAAGGGCTATGCCTCGCTGGACTACCAGATCTCCGAATACCGCCCCTCCGATCTGGTGAAGGTGGACCTGCTGCTCAACGGCGATCAGGTAGACGCCCTGAGCTTCATCGCCCACCGGGAAAAGGCCTACAGCCGGGCCCGGCGCATCTGCGAGAAGCTCAAGGAAAATATTCCCCGCCAGATGTTTGAGATCCCCGTGCAGGCGGCCATCGGCGGCAAGATCATCGCCCGGGAGACGGTCAAGGCCCTGCGAAAGGACGTTTTGGCCAAGTGCTACGGCGGCGACATCACCCGGAAGAAAAAGCTGCTGGAAAAGCAGAAGGAAGGCAAGAAGAAAATGCGTTCGCTGGGAACGGTGCAGGTGCCCACGGAGGCCTTTATGGCGGTGCTGCGCCTGGACGAGGAATAAGCGGCGCGCCTTCCGGAAAGGAAAGCTTCATTATGGCTGGAAAGCTGGGCGTTTATCTCCATATCCCCTTCTGCAGGAGCAAATGCGCCTACTGCGATTTCTGCTCCACCGCCCAGTGGGACGAGCGGCTGCTGGACGATTACCTGGCGGCGCTGACGCGGCAGCTGGAGGAGTTTTTTCTCCCCGGCGGCGATTATCCGGTGGATACCGTCTACATCGGCGGCGGCACGCCCTCGGTCTTCGGCGGAAAACGGCTGGCGGCGCTGCTGAAGACGCTGGAAAAGCGGGTGCGGCTGGATCGCTATGCGGAGATCACCGTGGAGGTCAACCCGGAGAGCGTGGACAAGCCGCTGCTCCGGACGCTGAAACGGGCCGGCGTCAACCGGATCTCCATGGGCGTTCAGTCGGCAGACGACGGGCAGCTGCGGCGCATCGGCAGAGCCCATGATTTTGCCGCGGCGCAGCGGGCGGCGGAGCTGATCCGGCAATACTGCACGGAGAACCTCTCGGTGGACCTGATGTTCGGCCTGCCGGGGCAGGACCTGGAAAGCTGCCTGCGCAGCGTGGACGCTCTGTGCGCCCTGCAGCCCAGCCATATCTCCTGCTACGCCCTGAAGCTGGAGGAGGGGACGCCCCTCTTTCTGGAGGATCCGCCCCGGGCAGACGACGATCTGCAGGCGGATATGTATCTGGCGCTGACCAAACGGCTGGAGGAGCGGGGCTACCGGCAGTATGAGATCTCCAACTACGCCAGGCCGGGCTTCCGCTCCCGGCACAACAGCAAATACTGGGACCTCAGCGAATATCTGGGCTTCGGCTGCGCGGCCCACAGCTTTTATAACGGAAAACGGTTTTATTACACCCCGGACATCGCGGCCTATCTGAGCGGGATGCAGGGACAGCGGCCCATCGTGGAGGACGCCGACGAGGTCTCCTGCCCTGCGGAGCTGCGGGTAGGGGAATATCTGATGCTGGCGCTGCGCACGGTGGATGGCGTGGACGAGGACACGTTTCAGGCCCGGTTCCGCCGGCCGTTCGCCCCCTTCGCCCAAAGACTGGAGCCTTATGTGGAGAGCGGCCATGTGAAGCGGGAGGCCGGCCGCTGGCATCTGACGCCGGAGGGATTTCTGGTGTCCAATGTGATCATCGGAGACGCGCTGGAAGGGTGCGGCTCCTGCGGAAAGTGAGAAGAACGGCATGAAAACCACCCTCAGTGAGCTGATCAGACCCTATCGCTCGGTGTCGATCATCGGCATGTGTAAAAATGCCGGCAAGACCACCGTGCTCAACAAGATCATTCAGGAGGTCAGCGGCAGCGGCCAGACCATCGCCCTCACCTCCATCGGCCGGGACGGCGAAAGCAAGGACCTGGTCACCGGCACGAAAAAGCCCGGCATCTATGTGCGGGAGGGGACGCTGGTGGCCACGGCCTCGGAGCTGATCCTCCGGCACTGCGATGTGACCCGGGAGATCCTGGACACCACCGGCATCTCCACGCCCATGGGCGACGTGGTGATGCTGCGGGCCAGAAGCGATGGCAGCATCCAGCTGGCGGGCCCCTCCATGACGGCGCAGCTGGCCTGGCTGGGTCGCCGGTTCCGGCAATTTGGCGCAGATCTGGTGATGATCGACGGCGCCCTCAGCCGCAAGACTCTCTGCAGCCGCAGCGTCAGCGATGCCACCATCCTCTGCACTGGCGCCTCCTATCATAAGGATCTCGATACCGTGGTGGAGGACACGGCCCATATCTGCCGGGTGCTCACCCTGCCGGAGACGGAGGACCCCATGATCCGGCGGGGCGTGGAGACGCTGGGAGAGGACTTCCGGGGGATCGTGCTGTTCACGGAGGACGGCCCCTGGCAGCTGCCTCAGGGTCTTTCCGTGGAGGACGGACTGCGCCGCCCGGAGGCGGCGGGGACCCGGGCCATCTTTTTCGGAGGCGCCATGTCCGACGGACTGGCCCGGCCGCTGCTCATGTCCAACGCGCCGCTGAAGGGCCTGACCTTCCTGGTGCGCGACAGCAGCAAGATCCTGCTGAGGCGGTCCAATTATGAAAAGCTGGCCATCCGGGGCATTGGCCTGCGGGTGATGGACAGCGTCAATCTGGTGGCCGTCACCGTCAATCCCTTCTCCGCTTACGGCTTCCATTTTGATAAGGATCAACTTATGGAGAAGATGCAGGCCAGTGTGAATATGCCTGTGATCAATGTGGAGGACTGACCTATGATTGAACTGAAATTCGCCCAGAAGGAAAACATCGGCTTTCAATATGTGATGGACGCCCTGCGGCCCTGCTCTCCCTACGGCGAGGAGGCTGTCCGCCTGCTGCAGCCCTATTCGCCGGAGCAGCGGCCGGAGCTTTTGCGGCAGCTGAACAATATCCGCCGGGTGCTGGAGGGGGAGGACCGCTGCCGGGAACCGCTGAACAAGATGCTCAGCACCTTCATGACCATGAAAAATATCCGCCTGACCGTGAACAAATGCCGGGAGGCGGCGCTGAACGAGATCGAGCTGTTTGAGGTCAAGCGCTTCCTGCTGCAGACCGACGAGATCCTGCCGCAGTTTCAGCGGGTGCAGCAGGTGCTGGCGCTGGAGGGCGTTTCGCTGGAGGACACCCGGGATGCGCTGGAACTGCTGGATCCGGAGCGCAACCGCATCGCGACCTTTTATATCAGCGACAGCTATTCTCCCCGGCTGCGCGCGGCCCGCAAAGCCAAAAAGGATCTGGAGGATCAGATCCGCCGCCTGCCCGGCGGGGAGGAGAAGGAGGCGCTGCTGGCCCGCCGCGTTTTGGCGGCAGCGGAGGAGGAGCACGAGGAAATGGTGGTCCGCGGCCAGCTCTCCGAAAAGCTGCGCCCCTATCTGGACGCCATGCTGCGCAATATGGACGCGGTGGCAGACATCGACCTGACGGTGGAAAAGGCCGGTCTGGCGAAAAAATACGGCGGCGTCATGCCCCGGCTCACGGAAGCCAGCCTGCGGATGGAGGACATGATCAACCCCCAGATCGCGGATGTGCTGGAGGAAAAGGGCAAGCGCTTTACGCCGGTCTCCATCGCGCTGGAAAAGGGCGCTACCGTCATCACCGGCGCCAACATGGGCGGCAAAAGCGTGGCGCTGAAGACCATTGCGCTGAACATCCTGCTGACCCAGTGCGGCTTTTTCCCCTTTGCGGCGGCGGCGGAGGTGCCGCTGTTTGACGGTATGCATATTATTTCGGAGGATCTGGAATCCATCGACCGGGGCCTTTCCAGCTTCGGCGGGGAGATCGTCCGCTTCAATCAGGTGATCCGCCGGCTGCCGGAGGGCTTTGCCTTCATCCTGCTGGACGAGTTTGCCCGGGGCACCAACCCAGACGAGGGCGCGGCCATCGTTCAGGCGGTGACCTCCTATCTGAACAGGGCCAACGCCGTCACCGTGCTGGCCACCCACTATGACAATGTGGCCCAACGGGGCAGCGCCCATTACCAGGTCATCGGCCTGAAGGATCTGGATGTGGACCGGCTCCAGACGGAGATCGCCCAGGCGGGAGACGACGTGGGCGTGGAGCTCATCGCCCGGCACATGAATTACGGTCTTTACCGGGTGGAGGGACGGCAGGACTGTCCGCGGGACGCCCTGAACATCTGCCGTCTGCTGGGGATGCGGCCGGAAATATTGAGAATGGTGGAAGAAAATTACGGGATTTAACAGAAAATCCGTGGAAAAATCTATTGACAGAAAATCGGCAATAACTTATAATCATAAGTAGGGAAGAGGGTTTTCTTCCGCGAAAAAAGAATAGATTTGCAATAGAGGCGCAAAAAATGAGGTATCCTGCCGATGGCAACGAAAAGGCCTTTCGAAGGCGGCGGGGGAATGCGTTTTTTGCCGAAAGCCTGTTCGGAGCCTGCCGGGCCGGCTTGGGCACAACGCTTAGAGCGGTGTGACTGTCATGTTGACATGAAGCGCTATTGGAGGGAAGCCTGTCCTGCTGTTCCGTAGCGCTTTTTCCTTTGCGTGTAATCACAATTTCAAATAAAACTTAGGAGGAAACTATCATGAAATCTATGATCAGACTGAGAATGGGCGCCGAGGATGCACATTACGGCGGACAGCTGGTGGACGGCGCGCATATGCTGCACCTGTTCGGCGATGTGGCCACCGAGCTGCTGATCATGAACGATGGCGATGAGGGTCTGTTCAAGGCCTATGACGAAGTCGAGTTCATGGCTCCCGTTCATGCCGGCGACTATATCGAGGCTACCGGCGAGATCACCAATGTTGGCAATACCTCCCGCAAGATGACCTTCGTTGCCAAGAAAGTCATCACTCCCCGTCCCGACATCAACGATTCTGCCTGCGATGTTCTGGCTGAGCCCGTGGTGGTCTGCCGTGCGTCCGGCACCTGCGTGGTCGTCAAGGATCGTCAGCGCGGCAAGCAGGTCAAGGAATAAGCCCCTTTGAGGTGAGATTATGGAAAAACTGATCATCACCGCTGCCATCTGCGGCGCGGAAGTTACCAAGGAGCATAACCCCGCCGTTCCCTATACCAAGGAAGAAATGATCCGCGAGGCCAAGGCCGCTTACGATGCCGGCGCTGCCGTCATCCATGTCCATGTCCGCGAGGACGATGGCACCCCCACCCAGTCCAAGGTCCGCTTCGCTGAGATCCTGCCCGCCATTCAGGAAGCCTGTCCCGGCGCGATCCTGATCCCCTCTACCGGCGGCGCTACTGGCATGACTCCCGAGGAGCGTCTGCAGCCCACCGAGCTGATGCCTGAAATGGCCACGCTGGACTGCGGCACCTGCAATTTCGGCGACGATATTTTCGTCAACGATATGCCCACCATGCGCGCCTTCGGCAAGCGTATGCTCGAGAACCACATCAAGCCCGAGTATGAGTGCTTCGAGATCGGCCATCTGGATACTGTCCTGAACATGGCCAAGAAGGGCCTGGTCCCCGGCGCTCCCATGCAGTTCAACTTCGTTCTGGGCGTCAACGGCTGCACGCCTGCCACACCTGAGAACCTGGCCTTCCTGGTCAACAAGATCCCCGCCGGCTCTACCTGGACCGTTACCGGCGTGGGCCGCGGCGCGTGGCCTATGGTCGCCACCGGCATCATCATGGGCGGTCATGTCCGCGTTGGCTTCGAAGACAACATCTATATGGAGCGCGGCGTCAAGGCCAAGTCCAACGGCGAGCTGGTGGAGAAGGTCGTGACCTTCGCCAAGCTGCTGGGCCGCGAGATCGCTACCCCCGCTGAGGCCCGTGAGATCCTGGGCCTGAAGAAATAAGATATTTTTATAAATCAATTTTTAGGAGGAAACCACTATGTCCATGAAAGGCAACAAGTACGGCGCACACCGCGTGATCGAGCCCCAGGGCGTTCTGACTCAGGCCGCCTGGAAGGTCGACAACGACATGACCAAGGAATATTCCAACGAGATCATCTGCGATGTTACTTCTCTGAACATCGACTCCGCTTCCTTCACCCAGATCGAGGAAGCCTGCGGCGGCGATGAGAAGAAGATCGGCGAAATGATCATGGGTATCGTCGCGGAGCGCGGCAAGCAGCAGAACCCCGTCACCGGTTCCGGCGGTATGTTCAAGGGCGTTGTCGCCCGCATCGGCGAGGACCTGCTGGCCAAGCCCGGCTTCGACCTGAAGGTCGGCGACAAGATCGTCTCCCTGGTCTCTCTGTCCATGACTCCGCTGAAGATCGATAAGATCCTGGCCATCCACAAGGATATCGACCGCGTTGATATCGTTGGTAAGGCTGTTCTGTTTGAGTCTGCTCTGTATGCCAAGATGCCCGATGATATGTCCGAGGCTCTGGCCCTGGCCGCTCTGGATGTGGCCGGCGCTCCCGCGCAGGCCCGCAAGCTGCCCAAGGAAGGCGACAGCGTCCTGATCCTGGGCGCCAACGGCAAGTCTGGCGTTCTGTGCGGCTACGAGGCCATGCAGAAGGTCGGCCCCAAGGGCAAGGTCGTGGGTGTCGTCCGCAATCCCAAGCAGGTCCCCGATCTGCTGGAGCTGGGCGTCTACACTGATGTGATCGTTGCTGACTGCACCAAGCCCGTTCAGGTCATGGACGAGGCCCTGAAGGTCAACGACGGCAAGGAATACGATCTGTCTATCAGCTGCGTCAACATCGAGTCCTGCGAGATGTCCGCCATTCTACCCGTCCATGACAACGGCCTGGTCTACTTCTTCTCCATGGCCACTAGCTTCACCAAGGCTGCTCTGGGCGCTGAGGGTATCGGCAAGGATGTCACCATGATCATCGGCAATGGGTACACCAAAGACCATGCTCAGATCACGCTGGATATCCTGCGCAAGTCTCCCAAGCTGCGCAAGCTGTTCGACGAGAAATACGTCTAATCGAACCAAATAGAGCTTCAAACCTGCAGGAGCGCCCCTCCTGCAGGTTTCGGCCTAAGAAATGTCAATTTTTTAACAAATAAAGGAGCAAGATTGCTATGAGAAAGAGCAGAGAAAACGGTCTGTTTCTGGACGTTCCTGCGGAACAGTGGAACGACTGGCATTGGCAAGTCGAAAACCGCATCGAGACGCTGGAAGAGCTGAAAAAGTATGTCAACCTGACCGCTGAAGAGGAAGAGGGCGTTGCGACGACGCTGGGCAAGCTGCGCATGGCCATCACCCCCTACTATCTGTCCCTGATCGATCTGAACGATCCCTATGATCCTATCCGCAAGCAGGCGATCCCTACCGGCCACGAGCTGGAGTTTGCGGATTACGAGGATGCCGACCCTCTGCACGAGGATACCGACTCTCCCTGCCCGGGCCTGACCCATCGTTATCCCGACCGCGTCCTGCTGCTGATCACTGACCAGTGCTCCATGTATTGCCGTCACTGCACCCGCCGCCGCTTTGCCGGTCAGCACGACTGCGAGGTCCCCACTGCGCAGATCGACAAGTGCATCGAATATGTGGCTGCCCATCCCGAGGTCCGCGACGTGTTGCTGTCCGGCGGCGACTGTCTGATGGTCTCCGATGAGATGCTGGAATATATCATCAAGAAGCTCCGCGCCATCCCCCATGTGGAGATCATCCGTATGGGCTCCCGCACGCCTGTGGTCATGCCCCAGCGCATCACCCCCGAGCTGTGCAATATGCTGAAGAAGTATCATCCCGTCTGGCTGAACACCCACTTCAACACCCCCAACGAGATCACCGAGGAAGCCGCCAAGGCCACAGCCATGCTGGCTGACGCCGGTATCCCCCTGGGCAACCAGAGCGTTCTGCTGGCCGGCGTGAACGACTGCATCCATGTGATGCTCAAGCTGGTCAATGAGCTGGTGCGCATCCGTGTCCGTCCTTACTACATCTATGCCTGCGATCCCTCTCTGGGTCTGAGTCATTTCCGGACGCCCGTCTCCAAGGGCATTGAGATCATGGAAGCGCTCCGCGGCCATACCTCCGGCTACTGCGTGCCCACCTTCGTGGTCGATGCTCCCGGCGGCGGCGGAAAGACGCCTGTCATGCCCACCTATTTGATCTCTCAGACGCCCCGCAAGGTCATTCTGCGGAACTTCGAAGGCGTTATCACTTCTTATACCGAGCCCGATCACTATGAGCAGAACTGCCATTGCGATGTGTGCACAGGCAAGCGGAAGGCCGAAAAGACCGGTGTGGCCTGGGTCGCACAGGGCACCGAGCAGCGTTATCTGGAGCCTACCAAGCTGCTGAGAAGAGACCGTCACGTCAAATAAGTCACATCAGAAAGGCGAAGTATGGAAAGCAAACTGAATTTGAATCTTGAGCTGGTGACGAAAGCCCGCGCCAGCGCTTCCAAGGTCGCCGACGATGTGCAGCAGTTCATTGACGTTCATACCACCGTCACTGTCGAGCGGGCTGTTTGCCGCCTGCTCGGCATCGACGGCGTGAACGATGTGGAAGTTCCGCTGCCCAACGTCGTTGTCGATCATATGCTGGAAAAAGGCATCCTGCCCGGCGGCGCCGCCTTCTACATCGGCAACGCCATGGCGGAATATCATTGCGATCCCCAGACCGTGGCCGAAAAGGTCAATGCCGGTGAGATCGACCTGAGCCGTGTGCCTGTTCACACCGCCGAGGAGATCCGCGCCGCCATCATGCCCGTGGTCAATGCCACGCTGGAGCGCATCAATCAGAATGTGGCCACCCGCAACGCGTTCCTGAAGGAATTCGGCGACAAGGAAGGCCCCTATCTGTACATCATCGTTGCCACCGGCAATATCTATGAGGATATCATCCAGGCCAAGGCCGGCGCCAAGCAGGGCGCCGATATCATCGCCGTCATCCGCACCACTGGCCAGAGCCTGCTGGACTATGTCCCCTACGGCGCAACCACCGAGGGCTTCGGCGGCACCTACGCCACCCAGGAGAACTTCCGTCTGATGCGCGCCGCGCTGGACGAGGTGGGCCGCGAGCAGAAGCGCTATATCCGTCTGTGCAACTACTGCTCCGGTCTGTGCATGCCGGAGATCGCCGCCATGGGCGCGCTGGAGCGTCTGGATGTCATGCTGAACGACGCCCTTTACGGCATCCTGTTCCGTGACATCAATATGCAGCGCACCATCGT
>DHMK01000085.1:0-2735 GCA_002405755.1 Clostridiales bacterium UBA4644 | reverse complement strand
CAGCGCACCATCGTGGACCAGTATTTCTCCCGCGTCATCAACGGCTATGCCGGCGTTATCATCAACACCGGTGAGGACAACTACCTGACCACCGACGACGCCATCACCGCCGCCCACACCGTTCTGGCCTCCCAGTTCCTGAACGAGGCCTTTGCCGTCCGCGCAGGTATGCGCGAGGAGCAGATGGGTCTGGGCCATGCCTTTGAGATGGATCCCTCCGTGGAGGATACCTTCCTTTACGAGCTGGCGCAGGCCCAGATGGCCCGCGAGATCTTCCCCAAGGCTCCCCTGAAGTATATGCCTCCCACGAAGTTCATGACCGGCAACATCTTCCGCGGCCACATCCAGGATGCCCTGTTCAACATGGTCACCATCCTCACCGGCCAGCGGCTGCATCTGCTGGGCATGCTCACCGAGGCCATCCATACCCCCTTCATGTCTGACCGCGCGCTCTCCATCGAGAATGCGCAGTATATCTTCCGCACCATGAAGGACCTGGGCAGCGAGCTCACCTACAAGGAGGGCGGCATCATTCAGACCCGTGCAAACGAGGTCCTGACCAAGGCCACCGACCTGCTGGCTGAGATCGAAAAGCTGGGCCTGTTCACCACCATTGAAAAGGGTATCTTTGCCGATGTCAAGCGTCCCAAGGACGGCGGCAAGGGTCTCAGCGGCGTGGTCATCAAGAGCGCTGAGTATTTCAATCCCTTTATTGAGCTGATGAAAGGGAAGGTGGCTGCAGAATGAGTTCCGGACTGTATAATACCCATAAGATCGATTTTGATACCACACTGGATCTGACCAAGCTGAAGCCTTATGGCGATACCATGAACGACGGCAAGGTCCAGACCAGCTTCACCCTGCCCGTCAAGGACGATGCCAAGGGTGAGGAAGCTGCCCGGCAGATCGCCAAGAAGATGGGCCTGGAAGAGCCTAACGTGGCGTACCACGCTCCGCTGGACGAGACCTTCACCTTCTATGTGGTCTATGGCAGCTGCGTCCATTCCGTCAACTATGAGGATATCCATGTGGTCACCGTGGAATCCGATGTGATGAGCATGGAGGAGACCAACGACTATATCCGTCAGCACATCGGCCGCAAGGTGGTCATGGTGGGCGCCTCCACCGGCACCGACGCCCATACCGTGGGCATCGACGCCATCATGAACCGCAAGGGCTTCGCCGGCCACTACGGTCTGGAGCGCTATGAGATGATCGAGGCCTACAACCTGGGCTCTCAGGTCCCCAACGAGGAGTTCATCAAGAAGGCGCTGGAGCTGAAGGCCGACGCGCTGCTGGTCTCTCAGACCGTCACCCAGAAGGATGTTCATATCCAGAACCTCACCGAGCTGGTGGAGCTGCTGGAGGCCGAGGGCCTGCGCGACAAGTTCGTTCTGGTCTGCGGCGGCCCCCGAATCACTCACGAGCTGGCGAAGGAGCTTGGCTATGACGCAGGCTTCGGTGCCGGCACCTATGCCGATGATGTGGCCAGCTTTGTCGTAGCCGAAATGGCCAAACGCGGCGTAAAATAAATATCCCTTCAGGCCGGCCATGAAGCGGATTCATGGCCGACCTGTCTGTCCGCCGTAGACAGGAAAGGCCGCCACAGCTGGCGGCGCGGCGGAAAAAAGACTTTTCCTGAAAGAAATTACATTTAGGAGGAACTGAAATGGCAAAGAAACCGATTATCACTGCCAAAGAGGCAGCGGCGATGATCCCTGAAGGCGCTACGATCATGTGCGGCGGCTTCCTGGCCTGCGGCCAGGCCCGGGCGATCGTCAAAGAGCTGGTTGCCCTGGGCACCAAGCATCTGACCCTCATCGCCAACGACATGGGCCGCGCGGTCGGTCCCATGGGCGAAGAGTATTTCGGCATTGCGGAGCTGGTCCACAACCATCAGGTGGATCGCGTCATCGCCACCCATGTGGGCATGACTCCCGATGTGGGCGCGTACAGCGCCGAGGGCACCCTGGAGGTCAACCTGCTGCCTCAGGGAACGCTGGCGGAATGCATCCGTGCCGATGGCGCGGGCCTGGGCGGCGTTCTGACTCCCGTTGGTCTGGATACCCTGGTGGAGGAAAGCCCCTTCTGCATGGGCCGCAAGACCATCGACGGCAAGGATTATCTGCTGATGAAGCCCATCCATGCGGATTTCGCGCTGCTGGGCGCTTATAAGTGCGACGAGTACGGCAACTGCTGGTACAAGGGCACCATGCGCAACTTCAACCCCGTCATGGCGACTGCTGCCGACGTGGTCATCGCGGAGTGCGAATACATTGTGCCCGTGGGCGACATCGAGCCGGAGAATATCCACACCTATGGTATGTGCGTCAACTATATCGTGGAAGGAGAAAGAAAGTAATGGAAAAATCTGAGATCAAAGCCTTCATCGCCAAGCGCTGCGCCAAGGAACTGAAGAATGGTGATGTGGTCAACCTGGGCATTGGCCTGCCCACGATGATCCCCAATTATCTGCCTGAGGGCGTTGAATTGATCATCCATGCTGAGCTGGGTATCGTCAGCGCCGGTCCCGCTCCCAAGCCCGAAGACGCCAACTACGATCCCTACCATGTGGTGGATGCCGGCGGCACGCCCTCTTCTGTGGCCTATGGCGGCGGCTTTATCGATTCTGCTTCCAACTTCGGCCTGATCCGCGGCGGCCATGTGGACGCCTGCTTCCTGGGCGCTCTGGAGGTGGACCAGGAGGGCAATCTGGCCAACTGGATCATCCCCGG
>DHMK01000037.1 GCA_002405755.1 Clostridiales bacterium UBA4644 | reverse complement strand
TCCATACAGGGTGAAGCTGCCGCCCGTCGGCTCCTGCAAGCCGCAGACCAGGCGGATGAGCGTGGTCTTGCCCGCGCCGTTTCTGCCGACGAAGCCATAATAGATCGCCCCCTTCGGGATGTGCATGTTCAGTCCGTTCAGCGCCGTGAAGCCACGGTAGCGCTTGCAGAGTCCATTGGTTTCAAGCACATATTCCATGTGAAGTACCTCCTTTGCTTGATGGCCCAATGGTATCAGGCAAGGCTCCAGAAAGCGGTCAAGAAAATCATCCAGAAATCATCAAGATTCTGTTTTCAGCCGGAAGCCGATCCCCCAGACCGCCTCCACATAGTCGTGGCCGGAAGCGCTGCGCAGCTTGCCGCGCAGATTGCTGATGTGCGTTTTGAGCGAGCTTTCCGTGCAGTCCGGCGTATCGGCGCTGATGCGCTCTAACAGTACGGACTTTGCCAGCACCTGCCCGGGGTTCTGCATCAGCAGCTTCAGGATCGCATATTCTGTCCGGGTCAGCTGCACCGGCGTTTCATTGGCGCGGACTTCATGGGACGCCGTGTCCAGCATCAGGCTGCCGCAGGTGTAAACGGCCGCCAGCGGCGAACGGGCCGCCTCCCGCAGCCGCACGGCCACGCGGGCCAGCAACTCTTTTGTGTCGAATGGCTTGGTGAGGTAATCCGCCGCGCCGCCAAGGAGCAGATCTACTTTATCCTGCACGGCGGTCTTTGCGCTGACTACAATGACCGGGATCCCCTTGATCTGCGGCAGGACCTCCTCTCCGCTCAGCCCCGGCAGCATCAGGTCGAGCAAAATGAGATCGGGGCGACTCGATTTCAGAAGCAGCAGCGCCTCCGTCCCGGAATAGGCGCGGAGCACTGCATAGCCCGCCCGCTCCAAAACCTCCTGCTCCAGATCGCCGATGGCAGCATCGTCGTCAATGATCAAAATTTTCCGCATCCTCGTTCTATTCCGCTCCTCCGCTCATTTTTCCGGTCGTCAGGAGCTTTTCCCGCAGCAGCTCGCGCCCAACGGGGAGCGTATAAAACTCCTTGATCTCACTTGCCGCCCTGCCGATGCACCAGCAGAGAAGCATATTGAATTTCAGCCTGCGCCTGCGGCTGAGCCGAACCAGCGGCGTGACATCCAGCGTTTTGAAAAAGGTCACCATGGGGTTCGGCGCGTCCATCCAAAGCTCGAACGCCGCCGCGTGGGTGGTCGTTTTCGGGTCGATCACGGTCGGCTTCATTCTTCACACTCCAATGTACGATCCTCCATGCATTTCGCTGAAATCAGCTTTACAGGCCCGCCAGCGCCAGGAATTTTTTATCCGACTGGATGCTCTGCGTCAAAAACCGGCCGTCCCGGAACAGGGCGTAGGTCGTGACCGGTGCGGGTACATTCTGCGCAGATTCTTTATCCGTGATATGGATGACCTTGAACGGGATCCCGTGTTCCTTCGCCGTCTCCTGCACCCGTGGCACCCAATAATAGGTATAGGGACACTGATCGGTGTAATAGAGGACAAAGCCGGATCCCCCGATCGCCGGATGCTTCGCGCATTCCCGGAACTTTGGCATCTGTGCGGACGGTTCCAGGGATAGGCACATGAGATCGATCCCGCAGTCGGATACGTCGGCCACACGGAACCCCTTGTAGGCGAGGAATTTCGGGTCGGCAAGAAATTCCCGCTTCCGGCCCTCGGCGCACAGAATGCAGATCCCCTTCTTCCTCCGTTCTTTGGCGTCCCGGATACATTCCTCCAGCAGGTCATTGGCGTATCCGTGTCCCTTCATGGAGCCGGATACCCAGAGGCAATCAATATAGAGCCAGCCTTCCGCTTCGATGGGCACCCAGGCATTTTCTGCGGGGATATATTCGATAAAGCATTTGCCGCGCTCCTCGCTGCGATAGAAAACAAGCCCTTCCTCAAAGCGCTGCTTCATCCATTCCTTCTTCGCAAGGCCTTGCTTGCCGGACATGGCGCAGCAGATATGCTCCTTGTCGATATTTTCTTTCGTGATCCGAATATAGTTCATCCGTTATTCCTCCAATGCCGCAAGGTCGCCTGCCTGAAGAGCAGGAATATTGCGTTTTATTTTTTCTTCGTTCCAATCCCACCAGCGCAGCGTCTCCAGCTTTTCGATCGCCGCATCGTCAAAAGCGCCGCCGGAGAGGCCTGGCGGGAACGCCAGCCACGATGGTATAGGGCGGCACATCCTTTGTCACCACGGCGCGGGCGCCGATGATCGCGCCGGGCATGATGATCGCTTCATAGCCGATCCAGACATCGTTTCCGACGATGGTATCGCCCTTGTTGTCCCAGGCGTCGCGGATGTTTTTCGCATCCAGGCCCCATTCATCGAAGAAGATGGGAAAGGTATAGGTGGAAAGCGCCTGCATGGCATGGTTTCCGCTGGTGAACAGGATTTTTGCCCCGCAGGCGATGGAGCAGAATTTCCCGATGATCAGCCGGTCGCCGTTGATGGGATAGTGATAGAGCACATTGTTCTTTTCAAAATCCCGGGGGTCGCGGACGAAATCGTTGTAGATCGTGTAGTCCCCCACCTGGATATTGGGGCTTGTGACCACATCCTTCAGATAAACGATCTGGGGATCGCTGGGACGGGGATACGTCCTGTGTTTCATTGCCAACACCCTCCTTCCTCCGGTCTTGCAAAAACAGATGAACGCCAAGGGCCGCATTGAAGCCCGTGGCCGCAAACACGCTGAAGCGCTCCACCACGCCGAAATATTCGGCCGGGACCAGCTTCATGCCGAGAGCGCCCACCAGCATCATGCCGAGGGCGACCGCCGCACAAATACCGTAGGAGCGGCAGGCTCTGCTCTTAATGCCTGCCACAATGATCACGGTCAGCGATACGATGGACAGCAGCACCACCAGCGCGGTGACGATCATATGCATCACATCCTGAAACGCCCCGGCATAGCCGCTGTCGCTCAGCGGGAACATCCGATACCCGACCGCCGAGATCCACTCCATGACGGCGAACAGATAAATGCCTAAGCGGAGCAGCCTGGTTTTCTGTCCTTGGATGCCAATGCAGACGACCGTGACGCAGATGACCTCACACACATTGTAAAGCGCGCTGAGCTGATTCCAGAGTGCCAGCGACGGCGCATTGGCGGCGCTCAAGTCGCTGACGGCCTGCGCCATCCAGTGATAGCCGGGGTAAGCCAGCGGCGCAAACACGACCGCAGCCATGTACGAAAGAAAGCTGACAATGCCCAATAAGCCAAACTTCTGTATCAATGGTTTCTTCATGTTTTTTCTCCTAAAAAAGATGCAGTGCATGACCACAACAGAAATTGCGGCCAGCACTGCGTCTTTGCGTCTGGCTGATCAATGATCTCTATTTGGAAATTCCGCGCGTTGATGATGCGCTCCTGCCGGCACTTGGGACAAAAGAGAGGAAAGTCACGCAGCACCGTCCTTTGCAGCAGCCGCAGCCGTGTTTTTGCGCCGCAGACAGGACAAATCACCCATTTTTCGTCCGGCTCACGCATGGCGTTCACCGCCTTTTGGATTGCCGCCATGAACCATGCGAAAAAAGA